>JACPIQ010000008.1 GCA_016188005.1 Candidatus Rokuibacteriota bacterium
TGGCTCAGGTGGATCACGTTGCCGTCCAGGATGACCGGCACGCCCAGGAGATCGAGCGCCCAGGCCGCCTGCTGGGCGGCCAGCGACTGCAGCGGGAAGGTGACCGCGTAGAAGAGGATGGCCGGCAGCGGCACCATGAAGAAGAGGAAGGCGAGCGGGAAGAGCGCCACACGGAATGCCGCCCGGCCCAGGTGGAAGAGGACGAGGCCCGCCACCACCACGATCAGCGACGAGCGCGTGAGGAAGAGCTCTGCCGCGATGTCCCCGAGGAGGAGCGCGCCAAGGCCCGCCAGCAGCACAGGCAGCCCGAGCGCACTCCCTCGCGGCAGGAGCGCCCCCAGCCGTGCCCGCTGGCGCCAGACGAGGTAGCCCGAGAAGAGCGGCACCAGGAAGCCGTGGGTGTAGTTCGCATCGTTCCACCACTGCCGCCCGAGGTCCGCCAGTATCTGCCCGTAGAGGGCGCTCACGAGCAGCGACATGAGCGGCGCGAGCCAGGCCAGGCGTGCCCAGGACGCGGCGCCCGGGGCGAGGGCGTCCGGCTTCAGCACGGCGGCGGCATTGTCAGTGGTGGTCATCGCGAGCGTAGGGTGGACTGAGGTGGTAGAGATGTAATGGCCGCGCCAGGCAGGACGGGGCCGCGACGGCAGGTGCCAACAGCCTCTCTCGCCTCAAGCCCCCTCAGGCGTCTGACTGCCCCACGGATCCCTTCGACCTGATGCTCGAGATGCTGGACGTGGTCGCGCGAGGCTCATCGGGGGCTGCGTGCGTTCAGACGGGGCCCCCCCCATGAGGGAAGTGGGTTCTCCCTGGGCGCGGCGTCCCCGGCCTTCTTCGGCTACGAGGTGCTCGTGGCCGACGGCCTCGCCCCGCCCGGTGGCGCGCGTCCAGGGCCGGAGCGATCGTCGAGGGTTGGCGGGATGAGGGTCGGGGACGCGCCGCCCGCGGGCGACCGGCGCTCGCGCCCGCAGGTGCAGGGAGGCCGCTACGCTGCGCGGCGCTGCCTGAGCCGGCGAACCGCGGCGAGACCCACCGCCGTCGTGCCCCAGAGGAGCAGCGTCGTCGGCTCGGGCACGGGCGCCGCGTCCACCGAGAACTCGGCCAGGACGAAGTTGCCGTTAGAGTCCTGGAGGCCTGGGCCGCCGTGGGGGAGGCTCGGGTCGGCCATCACCTCGAGCCTGAACCCGGTGAGGCCCGTGAGCGCGGTGTAGGCCAGCACCGTATAGACGTCGTGCAGGGTGTCGTTCTCGGTGACGAGGAGCGACTTGTCGGCGAGCTTCGTGATGACCTGGGCGTTAGCCGACGAGTAGCTCGACGGGTCGAGCACGGTCCACCCGGTGTCGGGGGTGACATCGCCCCCCGTCGCCAGCCCGTCGGCGAAGGTCGAGCGACCCGCTGTCGTGACCGACAGCCGGAACCGGCCCAGCGCGTGTTCGCTCGGCCCCGGGCTCGGCATCCCGAGTGGGTTGAAGAACGTGTGGTTGAGCGTGAAGGTCAGCGCCGTCCCGCCCGCGAAGGTCGGCGTGTCCGCCACGCTCTCGAAGGCCGCCGTCTGGTTCCCCTCATTGGGATGGATGGCCCAGCCGTTGTAGGAGGAGATCGTGGGCAGGAGCCCGTCGATCGCCTGGCCCACGGGGAAGCCCGTCTGAGAGAACGTGGCGGTGGCCTGCTGGAGACCGATCGAAGCGGCGCTGGCTGTCCCGGCCGTGACCGGCGCCGCCAGGGCGACGGACACGAGGAGCCAACTTCCGAACGACAACGCTTCCCTCGACGTCCGCATACGAGAGCCTTGGCCCCACAAGCACGGGTGATGCCAGATGCCTCGGGCCGCGCCGTCGCCGGAAAGTCGGGCACTTGGAACGAGCCGGCGGCGCCTGGACGTGTAGCCCATTGCAGACAAGCGGAAGGCCCTTGCAGGCACAGGACGGGGAGGTAACAGGGAGCGTCACCTCAGCTCCGCCAGCATCCTCGTCGCCTTGTCCTTCCCCATGAACGTCGACGGCGACCCCGCCGCAAAGGCCAGGGCCTTCCGCGCCGGGTCCTTGTCGCCCGTCCTGGCTGCGGCCGCCCCCAGGTGGTACTGGAACCACTGCAGGACGTCGTCGTCGATCCGAATAGTGATGCGCGTCTTGCCGGACGGAGCCCGCAGGACAGCACCGCGCCGACCGGATCTGAAGTCGTACTGCTTCTTCATCCCGCCTCCTCGTACTGGCGTCGCTCGCGCGGTGTCGCCCGTCTCGCCGAGATGAGCCGGGGGCGATCCTCGCTCCAGGTGTAGACGACCACGAGAACCCGGCCGAGCGCGTCCATCCCGAGCGTGATGACCCGTTCCTCCTCGTCAGAGGGGGCATCCGGGATGGTGATCGCCAGGTCGTCGTGGAGCACGGTCGCCGCGTCCGCGAAATCGACGCCGTGCTTCCGGAGATTGCCGGCAGCCTTTCGCGTAGGCGGCCTGGGCCTGCGGGATGTCGCCCCGCTGCTGGCGGATGACGCCCACGAGCATCAGCGTCACCACGTTCATCGGGTTGACGGCGAGCCCGGCGGCCGGCTTGGCCAACGCCTGTATGAGCCGGAAAGCAGTTCACCCTTCACGGAAGCGGGGAAACTCCACGCCCGGCCCGCGCCCAGTCCTGCTGGCGCGCGGGGGCTCGTGACCCCGACTCTGCCGGAGGTCGAGGCTCCCGCCTTCGGAGTGGAGGCGCTGTTGGCACGTTCATCTTCGGGATGCTCTTCCTGGCCGCCTGGGCCGTCGTCCGGTAGGGGGGCGGGTCTTGCCTCGTACCCTGGACCCGGGCTGACACCATCCTTCCCGGTTGAAGCCCGGCAGGCTCGGGCCCGAGGTTGGCGAGTAGGATTGCAAGACCTGACCCCAAGGCGACCGGCCACCATTTCCGCGCTTTCTCATGTCGCGCAACACTCAAGAGCGCGGCCCTGGACTGCTATGCCTCGGGGGACCAGGCTGCGGCGGAGCGGGCTCTGGGCGAGTGTTGGTGAGCGCGCCCGGTTCGCTACGGCCTTGCGCTGTTCTCGGGGGCGGCGCGACTCGCCCCGGTTGCTCGTTCTCAGCGCGGGTTTGCCTATGTGGCCGCGGATCCGGCTGCGGTCGCGAGCAGCCTCGGCTGGACACCGGTCCCGAGCGGCGCGAACTTCGCGCAGCTCGTCCCCTTCGACGAGGGAGTGTGGTACGGAACCCAGCAAGTGGATGGCGATCCCGTGGTCAGCGACGTCCAGCTGTTTCTGGGCCTGGCGAGCTTCAAGGGCCGGGGCGGAGAGGCCGCCACGGCCATCCTCGAACAACGGCTCCGCCCGCGATGGTGACCCGAACCAGCGGTGTCGACCAGCGTGCCCCGCCGCGGTCGGAACGCAGTGGCAGTCCGTTCCCGATCCCCAGAACTTGCGGTCGTGGCCCGACGGGCCTAATCTGAGGCCATGCGCTGGGAAGACCGGATCACGATTACGCCCGGGGTGCGCGGTGGCAAGCCCTGCATCAGGGGCACGCGGATCACCGTCTACGACATCCTCGAGTACCTTGCTGGTGGCATGACCGAGGCCGAGATCCTCGCCGACTTCCCCTCCCTGACCCGCGAGGATATCGGGGCTGCCTTGGCCTTTGCTGCCGCTCGTGAACGCCGGCTCGCCGGCTCTCCCACCACCGAGTGAGCCTCCTGTTCGATGAGAATCTCAGTCCCCGCCTGATCCGCCTCCTCGAAGCCACGTATCCTCAGAGCGAACACGTCGAACTTGCCGGGCTCAGGGGGCAGTCCGACCTCGAGTTGTGGGAGTATGCTGCCCGGCGGGGCGCGACCCTCGTCTCCAAGGACAATGACTTCCGCCAGCTCAGCTTCCTGAGAGGCCATCCGCCGAAGGCGATCTGGCTCAACGCCGGGAACGCGGGGACGGATGCTATCGCGGGACTCCTGGAGGCGCACCGAGAGGCCGTGCAGGCCTTCCTATCGGATGCGGAGGCCAGCCTTCTCGCCTTGAGCCTGCCGGTGCAGGGGCAGGACTGACATGACGGGTGGTCACGGGTGGAGCCAGGTCTTGAATCACGACACGGGCCTCGGCAGCGGTCGGCCTGCTCCGGGGGAGGAGATCGCTACCTCAGCTCGGCCAGCGTCTTCCTCGCCTCGTCCTTGCCCTTGAAAGCCGCCGGCGAGGCCGCCGCGACGGCCAGGGCCTTCCGCGCGAGGTCCTTGTCGCCCGTCCTGGCCGCCGCCATCCCCAGGTGGTACTGGAGTTCCGCGTTGTCGGCAGCCGCACCGCGCCCTCGCGCAGCAGCGCCAGGGCCCGCTGGTACACCCCGCGCGCCACCTGCTTGGCCATCTGGGCGAGAGCCAGCGCCCTGTCCTTGACCGGCTTGTGATTTCCCGAGAGCATTCCCCCCCGTGCTCGGAGTGGATCCAGGCCAGGTTGTTGGCCATCAGCATCACCACGTTCTTCGGGTTGACGGCGAGATCCGCGTCGAGCTTGGTCAGGGCCTCGTCGTGCTTGCGGGCGGAGCCATAGAGCCGCCCGAGCTCCACGTAGCCCTCGATCAACCGGGGCTCGAGCTGGAGCGCATCGAGGAAGGCGGGCTCGGCCCTGTCCATCTCGCGCCGCGCCAGGTGGACGCGCCCCAGCAGGGCGTGCATCGGCGCCGAGCGTGGCTCCAGCACGAGCTGCTGCCTGACGCGGGCCAGCGCCGCATCCGGCTGCCTGTCGGCCAGCGCCATGGCCGCGATCTGGCCCAGGGGCTCGACACAGCCCGGCCTCAGCGCCAGCGCCGCCTCGAAGGACCTCCGCGCCTCGGCCGCCTTGCCCTGCGCCCGCAGCGCCAGCGCCAGCAGATGAGGTCCCCGCGGGTCCTGCGGCGCCAGCGCCGGGATCTTGCGGTAGGCCTCCACCCCCCGCGCCCCGTCCCCCCTGGCGACATGGGCCGAGCCCAGCAGCACCCACGCGGGCACCGCCCCGGGGCTGCCGCGCCACCAGCCCCTCGAGCCTCTCGATGGCCGGCTGAAGCGCCCCCGCCTGGATGTCGAGCTCGGCCAGGAGCAGGGTGGACTCCACGAGACGGGGGCTCCAGCTCGCGGCCGCATCTGTGCGGCGGCGAGCGGTAGGGGCGGTGCGATCCGGGATGTGGCGAGGACCCGCATGAACAGCAAGCGCGGACCGGCGTCGGCTGAAGGAGGGGGAAGGGCTCGCCAGCGTGCCGGTTGACTTGTATTTCATGTTGGGGTAGCGTTTCACCACCCGGTGAAAATGGTTGATACGATGAAACAGGTGAAGGAGGCCCTGAACGCCCTGCTCTCGCAGGTGCCGTCGGTTCGCATCCTGCGCTGGGAGACGACCCGCGGGCGGGTCCCCGCTCGTGGGTCGGCTGCCCAGCCAGACCTGGGGATTGAGCTCTTTGCCGGCGGGCGCCCCTGGCGTCTCCTCGTTCAGGCGACGTCGAGCGGGGAACCGCGGATGGTCCGCGCCGGGATCCAGTCCCTCACCGCCCGCGTCCCGAAGTCCGGACGGGCGTACGGGGTCCTCGCGGCGCCCCACCTGGGGCCGATGAGCCAGCAGATCTGCCGGGAGGCGAGGGTGGGATTTCTCGACCTGGCTGGCAATTGCCGGCTCGTCTTCGACCAGGTCTTCATCGAGCGCCTGGGGAGTCCCAAGCCGGCCGTCGAGCGGCGCGCCCTGAGGTCCCTCTTCTCTCCGAAGGCCGGGCGGGCGCTCCGGGTTCTGCTCGCTGCGCCCCGGCGGAGGTGGCGGCTGCAGGCTCTGGCGCTCGAGGCCCGTGTGAGCCTGGGGCTCGCCTTCAAGGTCAAGCAGCGGCTGCTCGATCTGGAGTACGCCGCCCAGGATGCCGCGGGGATCCGGCTGAGCAGGCCCGAAGAGCTGCTCCGCGCGTGGAGCGCGAGCTACGTCTACCTCAAGAGCGCGGCCCTGGACTGCTATGCCTCGGGGGACCAGGCCGCGGCGGAGCGGGCTCTGGGCGAGTATTGCCGAGCGCGCCCGGTTCGCTACGGGCTTGCCCTCTTCTCGGGTGCGGCGCGACTCGCCCCGGTTGCTCGCTCTCAGCGCGGGTTTGCCTATGTGGCCGCGGATCCGGCTGCGGTCGCGCGCAGCCTCGGCTGGACGCCGGTCCCGAGCGGCGCGAACTTCACGCTGCTCGTCCCCTTCGACGAGGGAGTGTGGTACGGAACCCAGCAAGTGGATGGCGATCCGGTGGTCAGCGACGTCCAGCTGTTTCTCGACCTGGCGAGCTTCAAGGGCCGGGGCGAAGAGGCCGCCACGGCCATCCTCGAACAACGGCTCCGCCCGCGATGGTGACCCGAACCACGTACACGGAGGACGCGGTGCGCGCCTGCGAATCCGTCCTCATCGAGTTGGTCCACGCGCTCGGCGAGTTCCGGGACCACATGGTCGTCGTCGGGGGCTGGGTCCCCAGCCTTCTCCTGCGAGGGGCGGCGGAGGTGCACGCCGGAACGCTCGACATCGACGTGGCGCTCGACTTCAGCCGGATGCCTGCCGAGACGTACCAGACTCTCCTCGAGGTGCTGCTCCGCAGGGGATACCGCCAGGACGCCGGCCAGCCGTTTCGCTTCTTTCGTGACGTGCCGAACGTCGGCCGTCGACCGATCACGGTGGAGGTTGATCTCCTCGCGGGCGAGTACGGGGGCACGGGCGGCGGCCATCGGACCCAGCCCGTGCAGGATGCGCGTGCGCGAAAGGCGCGCGGTGCGGACCTGGTTTTCGACGCCCCGGTGCCGGTGGAGGTCGAAGGGGAGCTCCCTGGTGGCGGCCGCGATCGGGTGACCGTCCGGGTGGCCGGCGTCGTTCCCTGGCTCGTGATGAAGGGCATGGCCCTGGCTGAGCGGATCAAGGAGAAGGACGCCTACGACATCGTCTACTGCGTGCGGAACTACCCTGGCGGGATCCCGGGCCTCGTCCAGGTCTGCCGACCCCATCTGAGCCACGGGCTGGTTCGGGAGGGCTTCGGGAAGATCCGTCGTCACTTCCAATCCGTCGAGCACATCGGGCCTCGCCTCGTCGCCGACTTCGAAGCGGTGACCGACCCCGAGGCCCGTGACCTCATCCGTCGTGCAGCCTACGAGGAGGTGCGGCAGTGGCTCGACGCCCTCGATGTACCGCCGTGGGTGGAACCGTAGCGTAGCGAAACGCAGGCGGGGGCAGGCCTCTCGAGGGCGGGGCTGACGGCGGCGACCCAGTTGGTGCGGGTCGGCGCGGATCGACTCGGTGCTGCGCCGCGCCGGAGCTGGCACGCGGGAGCCCTGTCGTGTCGTTCACCGACAACGTCATCGTGAACGGCCCAGGGCCCGCGTTCACCATGTTCGGCATCAACGTCCAGAATGCCTCTCAGGTCACGACCGCCGGCGGCGTCGAAGCCCGAACCGGATACTGATATTTCAAGACCTGACCCCCGAGGACACAGCACCGCCTCGGCCTGCGCGCGGGCCTCGTCCGGCTTTCCGCCCAGGAGATAGATGCTCGCCAGCTTGAGCCGAACCTCCGCGTTGTCCGGCTCCAGCTCCTGCGCCCGCAGGAGGAACCGGAAGGCCTGCCCCATCTCGCCGAGCTGGAAGTGGGCGAGCCCGAGCTGGCGGATGGCCGCGGCGTTGGTGACCTCGATGCGGAGCACGTTCCGGTACTCGATGATGGCATCCCGGTACTTCTCCGCCTTGACGTAGCGGTCGCCGCGCTCGAGATGGCGCGCCTTCCGGGCCTCGGGCGAGCGCGCGTACCCCGCCGCCAGCGCCCGGATCACCGCCACCAGCACCATCAGCAGGGTCAGGTCTTGCATTACGACATTGGTGACGGGGCGAGCGCATGGTCGCGCGCATCTATCTGCTCCGGTTCGCTCCCGGGATAGGGTCAGAGGGTGACCCCGTCCCTGAAGCGGGCGTGCTGGATTGCAAGACCTGACCCCGGGGCAGTCACAGGCACCAGCAGCGGCATCGCCAAGTGTGCCGGGGCACGACTGCGGTGGGGCTGGCTGCCGTCCGCCGCTGGCGGAGGAGGGGGCGCGCAGCCTGATCAGCGCGCAGGAGGGGCGGGAGCCGGAGGGCGCTCAGCCTGGCTCTCGCCGATAACCCGGGAGGCGCAAGGCCGGCTGCGCAGTCAGCCTGTGAAGCGATGTGTATATACACGGCACGCGAGTGCACACAGGCTGATTGTTCGTTCACACCCCGCCCGCTCTTGCCGCCGGGAGCCGCCCGCTGGGGCCCCAGGGGTCGGCGGCCCAGGCGCCGCGTCCGAGTGGGGCCCTCATTTCAGGTCCACGCCACGCCCGGCGTCGGCCGTCCGCGGACCCGGCCGCCGGGGCCCCGCTAATGATGGCTTCTTTGAAGCGGCTGGCGGTGTCAAGTCGTCGTGTCTCTCCGTGTGTTTCGGGTCTCAGGTTCACTGCCGGGTAATGGGCAGTGGCCTCCAGCCTCGCGGGGTCCCCTCGGCCTCTTATTCGCGCTCATCCAGGGGGAGGACGCTGCTCCCCTGCTACTGGCGATAGATATCCTTCCGATGTCTCACGCGGTAGAGAATGACGTCCGCGCCCTTCACGTCGTACCGGACGCGGTACGGCCACACCTCAAGTCGCCACTGGCCGATACCCTGGCCCTTGAGCTTCTTGATCTTCGATGGGGGCCCAAACGCATTTTCATCGAGACGCTTCAGCGCGTCGAGGAGCTTCCGCTGGACCGCTACAGGGAGACCCTCCAGGTCCCTCCGGAAGCTCGGGGTGAGGTGAACTGTGAAGCGTGCCGGCATCGAGGTCAGCCGGCTCGGCGAGTGAGGCGCTCCTTCAGGTAGTCCTTGAGGGTTACGCTCTTACCAGCACGATGCTGTTTCGAGGCGGCCTTTAGGCTCTTCTGGAAGGCGGGATCGAGCTCTTCAAGAATGTCATCGAAGTCCTGGGCGTTCAGGAGGACGGCGGTCGGCTTGCCGCTCTTGGTGATGATGAACCGGGACTTCTTCTGGCTCACTTCCTTGAGAAGGGAGCCAAGCTGGGTCCGAGCGACATAGGCGGGAACAGCGGTGGTCATAGATCGCTTTGTTCTCGGCATCAGGTTCCCTCGGCGGCGGGAGAGAATTGATTAATCAATGTGCGGTCATCTTATGCCTCCACATTTCCGCGCGTCAAGTCCACGTATCGCGCCCTCTAGAATGTTACCGAGCGGGAATCATCGCGCCATTTGCGATGTTACTCTCCGCAGCCTATGGAGACGACCATCGTGGGTGTGCGAGCCAAGCAAGAGTACGTGCAGGTGATCTATCACCGGTATCGGGGCGCCCGGCGCCCGGAGAAGCAGAAGATCTTGGACGAGTTCTGTCAGGTGACCGTCAACAACATGGGCCGACCCCAGGAGCATCCAGGCGGGCACCGCCCGCGGCTGCCGCGCCGCCAGCGCCTCGAGCGCGTCGATGGCCGGCTGGAGCGCCCCCGCCTGGATGTCGAGCTCGGCCAGGAGCAGGACGGATTCCACCAGGTCCGGGTCCATGTTCCAGGCGCGGGGCTCGCTGTCCACCAAGACGTGGAGGCGGCAGATCTCCCGCTCGAAAGCCTCCAGGTCGGGGCCCACAGGGGCGCTCCAGTTGGTGCGCACGGCCTCGTGGACAAAGGCCAGCCCGCGCCGCCCATGTGAGGCGGCGAGAGATGGATTTGGCGCCCGCAGCCACGGGGATAAGCGGCGGCTCTCCCGCGACCACGCGTCGCCCGGGGAGCCCCGGTGTATCCAGACCGCGGCATTGTCGCGAGCCTGCGCCCGGTGCTATCAGGGAGAGGGAGAAGGGCTAGGACTTGATCCTTGACAGCTCGGCCGCGCCTCGGTAACGTGAATGTCAATCAAGCCCCCGCCCGCGCGGTGTCTTCAGGAACGCAGGGTGGGTAATGCAACCCCAGGGGGTCCGAGCGCGGACCCCCTGCACTGTTTTTTCGACCCCGACCGCCTCTGCGCCTTCTTTTCCATGGCTGACCCCACGGAGGGCTTGGTGGGGGTCGACATGCGCATCGGTGTGGACATGCTCTCGCTCACGTCCAAGGGGCTTGTCGATGTGCCGGTTCTGGTGAGCGGCGATGGCGACCTGGCCGAGGCCATCAAGGCCGTGAAGGAGCTGGGCAGGCATGTTGAACTTGCCACGCTGCCCCGCGGCCGCTCCTGGGAGCTCGTGCAGGCGGCCGACGTGGTGCACGAACTGGACGAAGCCAAGATGAGGCCGTTCTTCAGGCGTGCGTAGCAGGCAACGCCGCCTGGACGCTCGCCTGAACACATGGTGCCGGTGTGGCGCCCCTGGTGGGTGGCGCCTAGCAGGCTGCTGAAAAAGGCCCATCTGCTTCGTTGGCGCCCTCGGCCGCACGCTCAACGTACAGAAAGTACGCCTCGCGTGCGGCCGTCGGGCGCTGCCTCGCATCTGGGCCTTTTTGAGCAGCCCGCAGAGTTTTTCCGCATCCTGCTAGGGACGCGGCGGCATCCTCGATGAGCGGAACCTCATCGCCTTCATCCACGCCTCGAGCGCCGCGCTCAGCGGCACAACACAGGAGCCTCCGTCACTCGCCGGCCGGTGGTGCTGGGGGTTCGATCCCGCGAAGAGTGTCGAGAAACCGCGTCGGCCTCACGACGCGTACTCCCCGGTAGGTCCCGATGTCGAGCAGGTCCCGGTCGCCAGTCACGACGAACCGGGCCCCTCCCTCCGCCGCGGCGGCAAGGAACTTGTCGTCCTCGGGATCCTGCTTGCTCTCGCCGTGACTGCCCCGGGCACGAGAATGCTCGCCCTCGCCATCGCTTGGAGCAGGTCGGCGACCTCGGCATCGGTCATCCGGCGGGCGCGCCGAAGCTTCTCGTAGGACAGAGCGCGGGCGATTTCCTTCAGAATCGGCGGCGAGAGCACCAGCTCGAAGGCGCCCCGGTGCCAGGCGCGGAGGATCCGGTCCTCATTCCGCCGCGGATGAGGGTTGCGGATACGATGACATTTGTGTCGAGGACCACCCTCAAGCGCTTGCGCGCCGGGTGCCGAGGCGTGCGGCCTCGACGGCCTCGCGTACGGTCCGGCGGATGTCCCCGGGGCGCACCCCCCGGGTGCGGCCCTGGATCCGGTCCATGAGGGCGATGACCCGGTTGCGCAAGGCTTCCCTGTGGATGCCACGCGCGTCCGCATAGAAGCGGAGGGCTTCGCGGAGCAACTCGGACTTCGTCCGGCTTTCCTCGCGGGCGATCTGTTCCGCCCGCCTCAGGAGCGCGGGCGGAAGGGAGATCGTGATGGGCCTGCGCCGTGCCATGGGGAATCTCCTCTCGACACTACGTTCATGTGTGCATCATAACGGGCGGGTCGTGGGTGTCAAGATGGAGGCGCATCTGGACGGGGTCTTGAACCCCTCGGGCCTGGGCTCTCGCCACGGGAGGTGGCAGGGGACGGCGCCTATCCCTGGCCGGAGGGGCGTGGGCGCTTCGTTGCGGCACGCGAGGCCGCCGCGGGCGCGGGGGCCCGCAAGGGCCAGCCAGCGGGCGAGCGCCTAGGCGTGGGGCGGGGCCGGCGTGGCGGTGGCGTTGACCTCCATGCCTTCATGCACGCCTCGAGCGCCGCGCTCAGCGGCACAACGCAGGAGCAGGCCGACGACGTTCCTGCTCTGGGGCACCACGGCGGTGGGGCTCGCCGCCGTGCGCCGCTGGCGGAAGAAGGCCCGCGCGGCGTGATCAGCACGTTGGGGCAGGAGCGGGCGGGCCCTCGGTCCCGGTCCCGCCAAGGGCCGGCTCGCGCGAGATTCACCTTGCTGCCCGCCTGTGAAGGGTGGTGCACAAACCCGGCGCGCGGCTGCGCATAGCCTGATCGTGCGTTCACACCGCGGCCGCCGCCAGCCCCGAAGGCCGCCCGGCGCAGCCAGTTACGGCCCCCTGGGGTCGTGCGGAGCAGGAGGGCCCCCTCACCTCAGCTCGGCCAGCGCCTTCCTCGCCTCGTCCTTGCCCTTGAAGGCCGCCGGCGAGGCCGCCGCGAAGGCCAGGGCCTTCCGCGCCAGGTCCTTGTCCCCCGTCCTGGCCGCGGCCATCCCCAGGTGGTACTGCAGTTCCGCGTTGTCCGGCAGCCGCACCGCACCTTCCAGCAGCAGCGCCAGCGCCCGCTGGTACACCCCGCGCGCCCCCTGCTTGGCCATCTGGGCCAGGGCGAGCGCCCAGTAGCCGATGTACAGCCACAGGCTCCGCCCCGACGGGTCCGTGTAGCGCCGCATGAGGTAGTTGCTGCGCCCCTGCCACTCGCCGATCGCCGCGGGGAAGTCGTCGAAGGACTTGCGGATGGGCACCGCCTCCCCCTGCGACCGCAGGTGGAGGAGCCCGAGCGCGGCAAGGAGCAGCGCGCATGAGGCGCGCGCGGGGGTCCTCACGCCCGCCTCCTCGCGAGCCGCCCCCGGGCCCAGCGCAGCAGCCCGTGGACGGCGAAGAGGCCGATGAAGGCGAAGACGAACACCGCCCAGCCCGAGAAAGGTGTGGAAGAAGCCCGAGGCGTACTCCACCCCGAACCACTGGCCGATGAGCCCCGTCGAGATCACGCGCCCCGCATTGGCGAGGATGGTGATGGGGGCGGTGGAGGCCACGAAGAGCAGCATCATCCAGCCTCCCGGCAGCGCCAGGTAGGCCCAGGCCACGGCACCTCCGAGGAGCGAGATCAGCGAGCGGGTGCCGCTGCACGCCTCCGTCACTCCGAGGATGAGCTGGCTCAGGTGGATCACGTTGCCGTCCAGGATGACGGGCACGTCCAGGAGATCGAGCGCCCAGGCCGCCTGCTGGGCGGCCAGCGACTGCAGCGGGAAGGTGACCGCGTAGAAGCGGCGTGCACATACTCGCCGCCAAATTGCACATAGCCTGATCTGGCGTTCACACCCTCGGCGGGCCCCATGCCCGGCTGGTGGTCACCTCGAGACGCCCGGTGGGGACAGGTGACCGCGTTGGCCATCGAGGAAGCATGGCAGTCGGAATTGCGCGCCGGCGCAGGCATGACGGTCGGCGCGCGAATGTTTCGCGTGTAACAAGCCGTGCACCTGCCTGCAATCCCCCCGTGCGGCCATGTAACGCGTTGCATGCACACTCGCTCAAGGCTGATCCAAGCGACGGATATTCCAGTGGCAGATTGCCCAGCGCCACGCTGGTACAGGCCTTGCTCCACACCATTCTGGCATTTCGCCCTGCAACCCCGCAGGGGGAGGCTGGTGAAGCGAGCCATGATCTTCGCGGCAATGCTGCTCCCGGTGTGATCGACGCACCGTAGCAAGAGAGGAGACCGGCGATGAATAGGCGAGTCTTGATGGCCGTGCTAGCTGCGGTGCTGATCGCGGGCTCGGCCGGGTATCTCGAGGCGGCCTCTTTCTCGTTCACCGCGTCCGACGTCAAGACCGCCATGGCTGCGGCTGGCGCCCCGCTGAACGACGCCACCAACCAGTGGGGGCTGTGGGCGGTTCGCGCCATGCCCGTGGTCGGGGGCACGGGGGTGTACACGATCGACAGTGGAGCGACCACACAGACGGGCTGGGGAGTGGACGCACCCAACGGAGCGTTCGGCGCGGCTCCGTACACACCCTCAAACCACGTCTGGTTCTGGGACGCATGCGGGGCAGAGGATCCCGCCTGCACGGCGAATCCCCTCTACATGATCATGGACAAGCCCGCGAATACGTTCGAGAGCTACAAGTTTGATCCGCCGGGCACGTTCACCGGCACCTGCACCTCCTCTGCCGAGACGGGCTGCAACCTCGTCACGGCCGTGGACGACGGCTCGCTTTTCACCGTCAACTTCACGCTAGGTCCGGGCGGCACGTGGGATGGAGTCTGGCAGTTCGTGGTGGACGGCAGCAAGTACACGGCGGGTAGCTCTAGCACCCCAGGCGTCTGGGTGGCCGACTTCTTCGGGGGGTACGACTTTGGCCTGCCCGGGGGGCCCGGAGGCGGTCTGACGGGCAACATGGCCGAGGGCTACGTCGTCACCCCCGAGCCGACCACGCTGCTGCTGTGGGGCACCAGCGCGCTGGGGCTGGCTGTCGTTCGTCGCTGGCGCAACCGCCGCGCCGTCTGATCGGCGCGCCGGGGCGGGGGCGGGCGGGTGTTCGCGCTCGCTCCTGCCGAAGGGAGGCGATTCGGTTGGCTGCATCGTAGCTTCGTCTGACGTGTCAATGCACCTCTCTGCACCTGCCCGCAAGCTCCCCGTGCGACTACGCAGCGCGTTGCATGCGCGCTCGCTCGGGGCTGATTCAAGTGACCGAGATTCCATCGGCAAGTTGACCAGTCCAGCGGTGGTACGTGCTTGCTCTGGGTGATCGCAGCATCGAATCTCGCGGCCCAAGAGGGAGAAGACGATGGAGAGACCGGCAATGACTAGGCGAGTCTTGGTGGGCGTAGTAGCTGCCGTGTTGCTCGGCGTGTCCAGCGGCTACTCGCACGCTGCGACGGTCGTGGTGGATCCCCTCAACCCGAATGGATGGGCTTTCCAGGTAACATCGGCCGATGGGATCGGGGCCTTCGTCGGGGGTCCCGGCACTCCGCCACTGGGATCCGGCAGTGCGCGGTTGTTCACGGGGACACACGGCGACGACTCCGCGCAGATCCGGACCCCCACCTACAACGGCGTGTCCTTGAGCAGCCTGACGCAGCTGGCCTACAGCACCCATGTCACGAGCTGGAATGGGCAGCAGGCGCCGTACATCATCCTCAACGTTGACCTCGACGCCAACGGCAGCGTGGATGATCTTCTGTTCTTCGAGCCCGCGTATCAGAATCCCGTGGACGGGAACCCCGCTCTGCCGAATCAAGGCACGGCTTCAACAGGAGTCTGGCAGACGTGGGACGCCTTGTCGGGCGGCTGGTGGTCCTTGAACAGCATCGCGGGGGCCACCCCGGGCACGGGTGTCAAGTCACTCGGCGATTACCTGGCGGTAGAGTCCGGAGCCATGCTCTCGACCACCGCATTGGGCGCGGTGCGCTTGGTGACAGGGTTCGCGTCGGCGCCGGATGTCTTCGACGGCAACGTGGACAAGTTCGTCATCGCCGTCAGCGGGAGCGAGACGATCTACGACTTCGAGGCCGCAGCCCCGGTGCCCGAGCCGACCACGCTGCTGCTCTGGGGCACGACGGCGGTGGGGCTTGCCGCCGTACGCCGCTGGCGCAACCGCCGCGCCGTCTGATCGGCACGCCGGGGCGGGGGCGGGCGGGTGTTCGCGCTCGCTCCCGCCGAGGGCGGCGATTCGGTTGTGCGCATCGTAGCCCCGTGTGGGGGCGCCCCCTGTCACTCGTCGAGGGCACTGGCGCCGTGACCGGCAGCGGTTCGGTGACGGTCGAAGTCGGCGTGGCGCGTCTGATTCCCATGAATTGGTGATCTCGCGCGGGCTTGGGCTCTTCGGCTAGCGCACCGACCACGGCCGCATCCCTGTCGTCCGCGCTGGCCGCAGTCATTCCGAGGTGGTGCTGCCAGATCGAGGCGTCGGCAATCAGGGCAACGGCTCTTCCCGGCTGGTTACTGGGTCTCCTGCCTTCGGCGATGACGAGGGGTGTCATGTCCAAGGCGAACACCGAATGGGGGCGCCCGGCGAGGCCCCGGCTGCCGACAGGGTGCCGAGCGGGACCGCTGCACCTCAGAAGAACCGGGCTAACGGAGACTCATGCCCGTCCTTGGCCGCAACGTACACGGATTCGGTCGACACGCCCGCACGCTCCAGCACGCGCCTCGCCCGTTCCAGGCCAAATCCGTATCCCGAGGCTGCGGGGCCTCGCAACACGCGCAGGACCCGGAACCCGGCGTCGGCGAACGTCCCGAGCCACCGCCGGCGGCTGTACGCGTAGAGCTCGACGAGGTTCGATTCGTACGCCCCGTGGGGCGTAGGCCAGAAGTGGCGTTCGGGGCGCCGCGACGCTTTCGGATTGTTCTCGATGGCGACGCCCCCGCGCCTCGCCGGGTCGGGCGCCGACGCGGGCCGCCGGCGCGCCGGCGGCAGCCCCAGCGTCGTCAGCAGACGCCGGCTGATCCTCACGGCGAGGTCGGGGTAGAAGAACACGAGCTGCGAGAGCTTCCACACCGGATTCGGGACCACGTGGATCGCGAGGCCCTCGCGCTTGAGCACTCGGTGCATGCCCCGGAGCGCGGCGTCGGGGCGCGGCAGGTGCTCGAGCAGATTCGACGAGTACACGAGGTCGAAGGTGGCGGCGGCGAAGACCTCGTCCACCCGCTCGGCGTCGCAAACGGCGAAGGCCACGGACGCCGGGTGGTCGCCGGCGGCGAGGATCGACTCGCTGAAATCGGTGCAGACGAGGTCCTTGACGTAGCTCGACAAGAGCCGGCTCTGAAATCCGTCGCCCGCCCCCAGCTCGAGACCCTTGCCGAAGGCTGCCTCTGGACACCGGGCGAAGATCAGCTCGATCTCGCGAGACCGGATCCGGTGCAGCCAGTCGCCCCAGGAGGCCGCCGTCACGGTCGCCTACCTACCCGTCGGCTCGACGCCCAGCGCGCCGACGAACGCCCCGGAGCCGGGCGCGCCCGGAACCTCGATGGCGCGACCGAGGGCCGGACTGTCCGGCCTCAGGTGGAAGTTTCCCCCGGCCTCGTCCACGAAGCCCGGGTCCGCTTTGAAGTTCCCGGTCGCCTCCCCGTATCGGCGCTCGAAGTCACGGAGGGTGTAGCTGAGCCACCCGCCGCGTAGCTCGGCGGATCGCGTTCGTCCGACGGCAAGCTCCCCGGTTCTGCCAGGCTCGCGCAGGACGAGGTTGTTCGTGATCCGGTTGCCGTTGAGACTGCCCTCCGGCCAGAAGTACTCGGCCGGGGTGTGGTACTGATCGATGAGCCACGTGTACGAGCCCCCGGCGGGGCCCGGGGGGGCGCCCCCATTCCGGTAGAAGATGTTGTTGGCGATCAGGGTCTCGGTGACCCGTGCCCCGCGCTTCTCGAACACGTAGAGGCCCGCGCCGCCGTTGCCGTAGAAGGTGTTGTTGTAGACCTGGTTACCGCGTGGCTCCTGCTTCACGTTCCCGTAGGGATAGGCGCCGATCTCGATGCCGCTTCCGCTGTTATTCGCGATGACGTTGTAGCGGATGACGCTCGTGCTTCCCTGCGTCTGGATTCCCGGCCGCACTGCCGGCCCACCGCCGGGGCAGGGACCGCGGCTACCGTCAGGGAGCCGGCAATTGACCAGCCCCGCCGTCCCGGAGTCGCGGATTACGTTGTGCTCCACGAGCGCGCGCTCGACCTTCCAGCCCGTCATGCCGAAGCCGGTCGCCCACGAATTGGCGATGACGTTGTGGGCGACCACGGTGTCGACTGTCTCGCCGTCGATGTTCGGGGTCCCGAGGAGGATGACGGCCGAGTGACCGCCGTCCGCGACGTGGTTGTGAACGACGCGGTTGCGCCTCCCGACCGTGATCTGCACGCCTTCGCCGGCGTTCCGGGAGACGTCTCCGCAGCGCGCGATGTGGCTCCGCTCGAGCACGCTGTCGTCGACGTGGAGGAACAGGACGCAGCCCTTGGCGTTGTCCGTGACGTCGAGATTCCTGAGCGCCACGTGATGCACCCCGGAGAGCTGGAGCCCGATGCCGGCGTGGCTCACTCCGAGCCCCTCGATCACCACGTAGGCCGCGCCACGTTCGAGGACGATCCCCGCGCCGTACCTCCCGCCCGTGATCCGGGCGGCCCCGTCCTGCACCGCCCGGATCGTGATCGGCCTGTCCGCGGTGCCGCCCCGGAGGATGCGGAGCCACTGGTCGGCAAAGGTGCCTCGGAGCACAGCCGTGTCACCGGGCTGGAGCGCTCGTGTCATGCGGTCGAGCGTCTTCCACGGCCGATTCGGGGTTCCCGGGTCGCTGTCGTGCCCCTTCTCGGCATCGACGTGGAGCGTGCGGGCCGCCGGCGGACGCTCGACCATGACCTGGGCCGGGGCGGACGTGACAGTAGTGCCGGAGCCGAACCGCGCCTCCGCGGACAGCAGGTGCCATCCCGGGGACGCGAGCGCGGTGCTCCAGGGCGCCTCGTACGCCGGCCCCGTAGTGGCGGGCGCCTCGATCGGATAGCCATCGAGGAGGTACTGGACGGCCACGGGGCGGTCCGGACCGGTCACGGCCACTGCGAGGGCGATCGTTCCACTGACCGCGTGCGAGGCCAGCGTGATCTGTACCGTCGCCGGCGGGGCCGCGCCTGGGGTGGTCGCGAACGCCAGCCCGAGCATCACGAATCCGAGGAGCGCACGAGCGAGGCTCATGACTCACCCTCCCGCCTGATCACGTACACCCCCATGAACGTTCCGTCCGGCTGGCGCTCCATGCGCCAGCCGTCGCGGTTGGCGGCTCTGGCCCACGCGCCCTTCTCCGGCTGCATCTGGCTGTAGAGCATAGTGTAGCGCTCAGCCTTCGCCGTCTCGACCATCGCCGCTTTGAGGCGGCTTCCGATCCCGAGTCCCCTCAGATCGGGGCGCGTCCCCGTCGTCTGCATGTACACTGCGCGCTCCGGCATGGACGCCGACAGGAGCGGCATGTTCGTCGTGTGGCGCGCGCGCGCGAACAGCCTTCCCGCGATCGCGCGGATCGTGTGACCGCCGAGGTGCCTGAGGAAGAGCCACGGATGGCGCCGGGCGAGCGCCAGGAAGAACCGCGACCGGTCGGTGAGCGCGAACGTGTAGCCGACCGGTCTTCCGTCGTGGAAGCCCAAGAGTGTGATCGTGGCAATCCCCGCCGCGCACTGCCTTGCCAGCGCCCGGTGGAAGCGCGTCAGCTCGGCCGCCGCCACGGCGAGCGGAGGCACCACGTCGAACAGCCCGGCCAGCGCGTCCTGGTTCTGGGCGCTCGCACGCTCGATCTCGAGAAGCATCGCCGCTTCCCGCGCTGGCGGTGCCGTCCGCTCCTCCATGGCGGTCCCTCCTCTCAGCTCCCCGCGCCGCGGCGAGCGGCGCTGAACAGCCATCGCAGCTCGACACGACGCCGCTCCGCGGCGGGCAGCGGCCCGCCCAGGCCCCCGGCACGCAGGTGGTCGAGCAGCGTCGCCACGGGGACGAACCAGCCGTCGCGAGCGGCGAGCGCCTCGAGCAGGGCGCGCGTGTCGCTCCTCACCTCGCCGTGCTCGACGAACCCGGCGGCGACGTGGGTCGCGACGATCGAGATGCCGCCCGCACGGACGAGCCGCTCCTGCCGCTCCGGCCTGAGGAGCGCGTTGAACGCGGCGACGCTCGGGGCATGACACGCCGAGAACCAGAAGTTGACGAAGGGCGTCGCGGCGTCCGCGTAGAGGGGACGGGGATGCACGGACAGCAGGTCGGTTGCCGGGAACGTGAACCCGCGGACGTAGTCGATGTGCTTGTGGCCCAGGTCACCCCAGAAGTACGGTGAGCGGGGCACGTGCCCCTCGCTCGACTGGCCGTTCCGCACGGCGCGATACCGGTACAGCAGTCCGAGGAGGCGCGACCGGAACCGGCCGTCGAGCCAGTAGAGGTTGTCGCGATTGTCGCCGTGGTTTGCGTGGGTGCGCGGGGGGTGGCCGAACGTCCCCGCGAAGAGCTCGATTCCACGCAGCGTCCGGGACCGCGTCGCGCTCATCATGGACACGCCGTGCGACGCGATCTCGAAGCCGTGTGCCTGGAGCTCGCGCGCGAAGTCGCGGTACTCCGGGTCCTCGAGGGTGCTGGAGCCGACCCAGTTCGGGTGCACGTCCTCGGCCCCGAGGCTCCACACCGTCTTCGTCGTCCGCATCCCGAGGTGCTCGAGCAGGCGGTAGAACGGCCGCGTGTTCGCCACCGTGGCGTTGTCGCAGTCGTCGAACACCGTGAAGGCGAAGCGCTTGCCGCCCGGGAACCGCCGCCGGTTCATGGCTGGCCCGGGGCCGCCGCGTGCCGGCCGGCCAGCGTCAGGCGAAGCCGTCCCAACGCGCGTTGCCGAGCACTCATGTAGTGCTTGAGAGCCAGGCGCCCGACGCGGGCGAGTGGCGAGAGCGCCTTGAACCACCGCTCGGTGACGACCGGCATGCCGCCGAACTTCGGCTTGAAGCTACCGCCGCCGCACATGTTGTACTGGGGGATACCCCGCTCGAGGGCGACGCGCATAGCCGTCCAGTGGAGCAGCTCGTTCGGGTAGAGCGAGTAATCGCGCGTCCAGGCTGCGCCACCCCAGAAGTAGATCGCCCGCTCGTCGTGGGGGAAGAGACCCGTCGCGACGAGCCGCTCGCCGTGACGGACCCGCAGGGCGAGCAGCTTGCCCTCCGGCATCAGGCAGTCCCAGAGCGCCTGGACCCGTTCCCGCCCGTAGGTCGGCACGCGGCCCTGGCGGAGGAACACGTCTTGGAGCTGCGCATAGTACTCCCCCACGAACGCCGGGTCGGTCGTGGGCTCCACGCACAGCCCGTTCTTCGTGCCCCGACGGACGCGGTTGCGGCATTCGCTCTTGAGCCGCCCCCACATCGCCTCCTCGTCGTCGATGGGCACGAGGAACGTCATGTCGGCGTCGAGCTCGTAGCCGGCCGCCCGCATCGCTGCGGCCGGCAGGGCCGGGTTGGACAGCTCGAAGTAATCGACCCCGAGGTCCCGGCAGCAGCGGTCGAGCGCCGCGAGCAGGCTCTCGACGTCAACGTCGTCCACCAGGGGCCCCATGAAGTTGGTTGTCCAGCCCTGGAGCGGGCTCCCGAGCAGGCGGAAGGGCCCCTTGCGGACCTCGGCCGCGCAGAGGTAGCCGAGGGCGCTACCGTCGTCGCCCAGGAGCTTCCGGGCGCGCACCGTTGCGCGCTGGGACTGCTCGAGGAAGCGGAGCCAGCAGCGCTCGTGGAAGAGGTACTTGCTGCGATAGCCGCGGGCGACAGCGTCCCAGTCTGGCGTCGCGAGCGGCGCGACGGCCTGCTGCGCGTACACGCGGCCGTTGCCATTCACGCGGCTCTCCGCGCGGGCTTCACGAAGCACCCGAGCATCGTCGAGCGCAGGTATCTGAGTGCCCGGGTAAGCGTGAGCCGGATGTAGAGGAGGTTCGCGGCCGCGAGCAGCGGGTGGGCGGTGGCGAGCGCCGCGTCACTCGTGAGCATCGAGCATCGCTCCTGCTCGAGACCGACGCGCGCCATCAGGCACCGGAGCGTTCTCGGCGTGTTCGCGCGGTATCTGGTGGGGAAGACATCCCCCGCCGAGCGGCCGTCCAGCCGCTCGACGAGACGGAGCTTGAGGGAGCGGGGCATCAAGCGCGAGGCGATGACGAACAGCGAGTAGATATTCGGCGTATGCACGATCACGCGCCCGCCGGGGGGGAGAATGCGCGCGAACTCCGCGAAGACCTCGAGCGGGCGATCGAGGTGCTCGGCCACCATGTTGCAGGTAATCAGGCTCACGGACTCCGATCGGAACGGTAGGGCCTCGAGACTCGCCAGGACCAGGCGGGAGAGGGTGCGGTGCTGGCGCAGAGACGCCAGGTCGACATCGCAGCCGATCGCGAGGCGCGCCCCCATCGCGACTTCCTTCTCCGTCTCGGCACGCCAGGCCGGAAAGACATGCCAGCCACAGCCAGCATCGAGCCACACCGTCTGCTCGGTGACGTGCTCGGTCACGACCTCTTCGTAGATCGCCTGGTTGAAGCGCAGCCCGGGGACGATCTTCCGCTTCAGGGCTTCATAATCTTTGTGTTCCACCTAGCTCCTCGATCTCCGGCTTGAGCCTGCACGCTATGACGCGCTCCTCGTCGTGGGCGACGATCAGTCGCCGTACAGAGCAGCGGAGCGAGAATCAGCATCGGGGGCGTTCTGCGGACTCGATGAGCCGGGAGAGCTCCTCGACGCGCGCGTGCCAGCTCTCGCGCGCCATCGCGTCGACACGCCGGCGGTCGGTGACCGGCGAGCGGTCGGCGCAGGCGGCCTCGATGCCGGCCAGGAAGCCGGCCGCATCCGACGCCACGCGCACGACGCCCCGGTAGCGGTTGACCTCGGGCAGGTCCGTCGCCACCACCGGGAGTCCGGCGGCGAGGTACTCACGCAGCTTGAGCGGGTTGGCCTTGAGCGTGAGCTCGTTGATCCGGAAGGGCACGAGGCCGACGTCGAAGCCCTTGCAGTAGCCGGGGAGCGCCGCGTACGGCTTCTGGCCGAGCACGTGGACGTTCAGGAGTCCCGCAACGGGATCGAGGGCGGTGGTCGCCTTGCCGACGAGCACGAAGGACCACTGCGGGCGGGCTAGCGCCAGCTCGCGGATCAGTGCGAGATCCACCCAGTCTGCAATCAGGCCGAAGAAGCCGACCACCGGCGGCGGCAGGCCCTTGACGTCGTCGGGCACGACGGTCGCGGGTTCCAGGGCGCGCGCGAAGTGATCGACCTCCACGCCGTGCGAGACGAAGAAGGTCCGCGGGTTGTGGCGCTGCCGCTCGCGGCAGAGCTGCTCGGACGACGTGAAGACGAGGTCCGCCTTCGCGAGGAGGTCGCGCTCCATGCGCGCGAGGGCCTCGCGCGGCACGCCCGAGAAGGCCGTGTACTCGTCGACACAGTGGTAGATCACCAGGCGCTCGCCGAGCCGTCCAACCAGGCGGTTGACGTTGGGCAGGAAGGTCCAGAGAATCGGTTCGACGAGCCCGAGCCGCCGGGCGAGCGAGCGGAGGGACATCGTCAGGATCAGCGTGTTGAGGCGATCGATCCCCGCGACACCGGGCAGGGGCAGCACGAGCGGGCTCCACGCGTGCAGGTGCTCGCCGACGCGCATGCACCCCTCGAGCCCGCGCCTGAGCTTCGTCCCGAGGCGGCGGAGGTCGCGCCCGGAAGGCGCCGGGCGACGCATCCCGATGGAGTTCACCCACAGGATGCGGTTCCTCTCGGCGAGGATACGCATGATGTGCGTCTTGCTCGTGGGGTCGCCGCTCCAGTCGTGCGCGAAGCAGATGATGGAGCGGCCCTCAAGCATCTTGGCGGCTCCCGGGAACGGCGGGGGCCTCGGTCGCCCGGGCCTCGATGAAGACTCGGTGCCAGGCGGCCAGGACGGCGAGGGTGAACAGGGGCTCGCTCAGGTCCTCCCGCCCCCGCGCATGGCGCGCGATCAGGCCCTCGACCGTGCCGCGGTCCAGGAGGGGGCAACCGGCGAAGAGCTCGCGCGCCGCCTCACCGAGCCCCGTGCGGAACCACTCCCGCACGGGGATCGTGAAGCCCTGCTTCGGGCGCTCGACGATCTCGCGCGGCACGAGCCCTCGCATCGCCTCTCCCAGCACGCGCTTGCCCCTGCCACCCTGAACCTTGAGGTGCGATGGCACCCGCCACGCCCACTCGACCAGTCGGTGGTCGAGGAACGGCACCCGCAGCTCCAGCGACGACGCCATCGTCATCTTGTCGGCCTTCACGAGGAGATCGTCGGGCAGCCACACCTTCAGGTCGAAGTAGAGCATGCGGCGCAGAGGGTCGAGGTGTCGTGTGCGGTCGAAGCAGGCGGCGGCGAACTCATCGTCGGGCGCCGTCAGGCCCGGGACAAGCATGCGCTCGCCCTCGCCCTCGCCGAACACCGCCGAGACGCCGCGATAGCTCCGCTCGATCGGATGGGCGGCGCGCTCCAGGTAACGCGCGAACCTGCGGCCCCGGGCGAGCGGCCGCAGCAGCCCGATCCCCGGCAGGCGACGCAGCGGCTCGAGGCGCAGCATTGTCGCGTAGATCGCATAGCCGCCGAGCGCCTCGTCGGCACCTTCGCCCGATATCGCCACGGTGACGAAGTCGCGCGCGAACCGCGAGAGGAAATGGAGCGGCACGGCGGCCGGATCCGCCACGGGCTCGTCGAGGAACCACACGAGCCGCGGGAGGAACTCCCAGAACCGCGCGCGGTCGAGGATGAGCTCCCGATGCTCGGTGTGAAAGCGTTCCGCCGCGAGGCGCGCATACGCGGTCTCGTCGCTCCCGGTGCCGTCAGGGTAGCCGACCGTGAAGGTCCGGACCGCGTCGGGCAGGAGCCCCGCCATGATGCCCGTCACCGCCGTCGAGTCGATGCCGCCGCTCAGGAAGGCGCCGAGTGGAACGTCGCTCACGAGATGCGCCCGGACGCACTCCGCCAGGAGGTCCCGGAGCTCCTCGGCCGCCCCAGGCTCGTCGACGGGCTCCACGTCGAGGGGCAAGTCCCAGTACCGCCGCACCGTCACCGCCCCCCTCTCGACCAGCAACACGTGACCCGGCGGCAGCTTGGAGATGCCGCGGAACATCGTACGGGGCGCGGGAACGTAGCGGAGCCGCAAGTACTGGCCGAGGGCGGCCGGATCAAGCTCGCGCGCGACGCCGGGCCAGTGGAGCAGGGCCTTGATCTCCGAGGCGAAGAGCAGGCTCGCACCGGCGAACGTGTAGTAGAGCGGCTTGATGCCGAGACGGTCACGCGCCAGGAGGAGGCGACGCCGGCCCGCGTCCCAGATGGCGAAGGCGAACATGCCGCGCAGCCGCTCGACGCACGCGGGTCCGAACGCCTCGTAGGCGCGGAGAATGACCTCGGTGTCCGACTTTGTCCTGAACGTCCACCCGTGGGCTTCGAGCTCGGCCCGGACGTTGTCAAAGTTGTAAATCTCTCCGTTGTAGACGATGCGCACGCGGCCGTCGTCGCTCGCCATCGGCTGGTGGCCGCTCGCAAGGTCGATGATGGCCAGCCGGCGGTGGCCGAGCCCCACGTTGTCGTCGACGAACAGGCCCTCGTCGTCGGGGCCGCGGTGACGCATCGCGTCCCGCATCCGCCTGAGCAGCGTCACGTCCACCTGCTCGGGCGTTCGCAGCCGCACGACGCCGCAGATCCCGCACATCGCTAGCCCGCCTTCCTCCCGGTCATGCCGATGAGTCCGGTCTGCTTCACGTCGGCGAAGCCAAACGCCTCGAACCAGCCCCGCACCTCGGCGGTGGTGTGCCGCGACTGGTAGCGCGGCGAGAGGTTGTCGAAGAGGCTGAAAGCCACGCTCCCGATCGAGGGCTTGGCGTCGACGGGCACACCCCGCCGCCGCTGCCAAGCCGCGTACGGCCGGGCGAGGAGGTAGATTGGCACGGCAAGCAGATAACAGAGGTAGAGGAGGACCGGCCTCGGCAGTCGATAGGGGGCGACGAGCAGGTCCCGCATCCGCTGGTAGACGCTGAGCCGCTCGGACGGATAAACCCAGACGTACAGCGTCCCGCCAGGCTTCACGAGGCTCGCGAGTGACCCGAACGCCTCGCGCGGGTCGGCCGTGCAGACGATCACCCCCTCCGACCAGACGATGTCGAAGGTCCCCGGGGCGAAGGGCGCCCGGAGGAGGTCCGCTTGGAGGACCGAGACGTTGGCGAAGCCACGACAGGCATCCGCAGTCCGATCGATGGACGTGTTGATGTCGATGCCGACGATGTCGACGGGGAGCTTCGACAGGATGCGGAGGAGGAAGCCGTCACCGCAGCCCGCCTCGAGGATCGTCTTGCCCTCGAGGTCGAGGGGGCCGCGGTCGAGGGCGTGGAAGAAGCCGTCGCGCTCGTCGTCCTCGGACAGGCCGTAGAGCGTGCCGGTCTCGAACCGCCCCTGCCCGCGGACGTGCCACTGAAAGCCGAAGCTCTCGGCGATCTGCTGACGGTCGCCGAGCTGGGTGACGAAGCGCGGGACGCCGCGCACGATGAGGAAGACGGCCCCACAGCGGGCGCACGTCAGCGTTCCCGCACGGATCTCATCCTCCACCACCTCGCTGGCGGCCAGCCGGAGGGGGCCCAAGCACGCGGGGCAGACGGTGATCCGGAGCGTGCGGGTCTTCATCGTCCCCGCGTCCTCTGCCAGGCGAAGCGCAGCCGCGCCCAGTTCTTGGTGAGCACGAACACCAGGAAGATCTCCGCGCGCTCGCGGGCTGACCGGGGCGCCGCCCCCCACGCCCGCGCCCGCCGCAGGAGCGCAGACTCGCCCGCGAGCGCTCCGACCACGGCGAGCAGGGCGGTGTTGAGCCGGTGGTAGTGGGGCGGGCACAGGTAGCCGTGGGCGCCGTACCAGCTCCACGCGCCGCGGTAGTCCCAGAACGGTACCGTGCGGACGAGCCCGGCGACGCCGTCGGCGAAGAGCTGGCCAGCGCGGGCGTCGCCGGACACCGAGAGGTCGTACAGGCCGAGCAGCCCGAACAGGAAGCCGTCGAGGACGCGCGGCAGCGGATAGGCGGGATACTCCTCGTAGAGCGCGTGGCCGGCCACGAGGGTGCGGAGCCCACCGTCCTCGACGCTCTTGTCGAAGACGGCGCTGGCATCCCGCGCGACGGTGAGGAGGAGGGGATCGCCGCTGAGCCGGTGCGCGCGCACGAGCGCGCTGATCGCCAGCCCCTGGGACATCGCGGAGATCCACGGGGGCACCAGCCGGCAGGCGCCCTCCTGCCAGTCGATCGTGAGCGGCCACATGACCGCGCCGTCGTCGCGTCGGACGGCGTGGGCGGCCAGCCATCGCACCTGCCGGAGGAACGCCTCCCGTCCATCGGGCTCGTGGCCGGCAAGGAAGCGGTCGAGGCGGGCGAGGCCATACCACGCGACGTATGCGGCGTTGTACGTCGTGAAGGTCCGGGCGCGGTGGAGGGGAACGCCGGCCGAGTCGAGCTGCATGGCGTCGGCGAAGAGGCCGGCGCTGCGCACGTGGTAGTGGAGCGAGCCGGCGTGCGCAGCGCCCGGGACGACCTCGACGGGATAGTCGAAGCGAAAGGCGACGAGCTCGCGCCGGAGCGCGTCGGCCGCCCACCGGAACGCCGCACGGGCGGGACGCTGCGTCGTTCGGGATGGCGCCGTCACCGCTTCTCCACCAGCCAGTTCTCGATGGCGAGGTGCGTGAGACCGGAGCGGTCGAGGACGTCGAGCGCGTCTTCGGGGCGGCTCACGACCGGGTAGCCGTGGAGGTTGAAGGAGGTGTTGAGGAGTGCGCCCACGCCCGTCAGCCGCTCGAACTCCCCGAGCAGCGCGTGGTACGCCGGGTTCCACTCCCGGTACACCTCCTGGGGGCGGGCTGTGTGGTCGAAGGGGTGTACCGCCGCCGCGATGTTCTTCCAGCGCGCCGTGGTGTCGAATGACAGGATCATGTACGGCGAGCGCACCCCCTTCGGGTTGACGAGGTAGTCGGCGGTCCGGTCGCCCAGGATCGAGGGGCAGAAGGGCATCCAGAAGTCGCGCGCCTTGATCGCCTCGTTGATGACCCGCACCAGGGCGGGGTCGGAGGGGTTGGCGAGGATCGAGCGGTTGCCGAGTGCGCGCGCCCCGAACTCCTCGCGCCCCTTGAAGCGTGCCACCACCGTGCCGGCCGCGAGCAGGCGGGCCACCAGCGGCTCTATCGGCGTCACCCGCTCGAAGCGGACCGGGTGCGCGAAGTGGTGCCGCCGCAGGATCTGCCCGACCTCCTCGTCCGTGAACCGCGGGCCCCAGTAGACGTCGCGGAGAGGCGCGATCTTCGCGACCCCGGCCGTGTCCGCGTAGGTGGAGTAGGCCGCGCCGATGGCGTTCGTCTCGTCACCGCAGGACGGGTAGACGAACAACTCCTCGACCTCGGGGAGGTCCATGATGACCTTGTTCGCCTTCACGTTCATGAAGATGCCGCCGCCCAGCGCCACGCGGCGGATGCTGGTCTGCGTCACGCAGCGTCGCACCCACTCCGCGAGCACCACCTCGACGAACTTCTGGACCCCGCCCGCCACCCAGTCGAACCGTCTGCGCTCGAGGAGCCTCTTGAAGAAGCGATAGGAGCAGTAGGTCTCGGGGCAGGCGCCGACGCGCTCCCAGGTCAGCGGCTCGGCCGGACGGAACCGGACCAGGGCCCTGAGCTCCTCGAAGACGCGCTCCGTGCCCTGCGAATCGGCGTAGGGGGCGAGGCCCATGAGCTTGTACTCGTGCTCGAGCGGCACCATGCCCAGCAGGAACGTGATCATGGCGTACACGTTGCCGAGGGACTCGGACTGCGGGACGTGGCAGAGTCGCTCGAGGCGGCCGTTGCGGCCGATGCTCACGGTCGCGCACACGCCGTCGCCGGCGCCGTCGCACGTGAGGACGAGGATGTCCTCATCGAACCTGCCCCAGCCGTAGTACGCGGCCGCGGCGTGAGCGGTGTGGTGCTCGACGAACACGATGCGAGACGGCGAGACGCCCATCTCGACCAGCGGTCGCACACGCGCGCGCTGGCGGCGCTCGCGGTGAAGGCGGAACAGCGGCGTCGGGCGCACGGCCGCCCGGACCGTCCGCTGCAGCGAGCGCCGCAGGGTGACGCCCGGATCGTTGATCGTCCGGTAGTCCTCCATGAGCTGCTCGCGCGTCATCGGGAACGCCGCGTGGTGGCCGTTCATCGCCACGCGGTCGATGTCGCCGGCCGAGAGCCCGGCGACGCGGAGCACGGTGGCGATCGCCTCGGTGGGCATGCCCGCCCAGTTCTTCACCCGGCGCAGGCGCTCCTCCTGGATGGCCGCGAGCACCTGGCCGTCCTCGTACACACAGGCGGCGGCGTTGTGTCCGTCGTTGATCCCCAGGATCCTCATGCGGAGCCTCTCCTTGACGGCCCGCTGCGTCCGAGCCGCGCGTAGAGGGCGAGCAGCTTGGCCGCGGCTGCCGGGGGCGCCGCCGCTGAACGGGGCGCACCTCGCGCGCTGCCGGCGAGCATGGAGGAGAGCTTGGCGGCGAGGTCGGCGGCGGCACCCCGGCGGAAGAGCGTGACGCCCGGGGGCCGGCAGTCGGTGTCGCTGGCCAGGACAGGGACGCCGAGGGCGAGCGCCTCGCGGACCGAGAGCGCGTCGCCGTCGGCGTAGGTGGGTCGCACGAATACGTCGGCGCGGGCCAGGAGCGCCAGGTAGCGCTCGCGCGCCACCTCGCCGACGCAGTGCACGCAGTCGCGGAGACCGAGCCGATCGACAAGCCGCGTGAGGTCCTCGTTGCCGCCGGAGCCCACCACCACGCAGCCCAGCCGCGGGAACCCGGACCGGAGCGCCGGCAGCGCCTGCACGAGCACCGGCAAGCCGTATTCTGGGTCGGGGCCGCCAGCCGTGACGACGAGCGGCGCACAGCCCGCGACGCGCTCGCGGTCCTCGGCGGAGAGGGGCGCGGGATCGTCGAGTCCGAGGTAGGCCGGGATCACCGACAGGCGCGCGGCGTCCACGCCGAGGGCGGACAGCGCCTCCCGGATCCTTTCGTTGACACAGACGATCTCGGCGAAGGCGCCGGCGGCGACGCGAGCGGCGGCGCGGCCGGCGGCACCGAGCCCGGCAAGGTAATCGGGCGCCATGCCGGAGTGGAGCGTCAGGATTCCGGTGGCGCGCCTGGCGCGGACCGCGCATGCGGCCAGCAGGACGACCCCCCAGCTCCGGGCGCTGTGACCGTTGGTGTGCAGGTGGAGGACGGTGCCGCGATCTAGGCACGCGGCGAGCGCGCGCAGGAGGTCGAACGGCACGGACGTCGTGCGGTACTCCGGGCTCGGCGGTGCCCCGCGTCTGAGGTTGAGGACTTCCACGCGGAACCCAGCGTCGCGGAGGCAGTGCACCAGGCTGCTGACGTGAACCGACTCGCCGCCGAACGGCGGCGGATAGTAGCCGGCGAGCACCACCGCAGGGGTCGCGGCCGGGGCAGCGGCACGATCCGCCGCCCGTTCCGGCGCCCATTGCGCCACGTCGCTGGTGGACATCGGCGCCCTAGTCGACATAGCCGAGGTCACTCAGGTGCTCGAGCATCCGGCGCTCCTCCTCCTCCGTGTACCCGCGGGTCTCCAGTCCCGTCTTGAGGCGCGTCTCGAGGTCGCCCCGCTGCTCGAGCCGCAGCGCGTACAGCTCGCCGTGCTGCTGGAAATGCGCCCGCAGCTCGAGCTCGTGCTCCCTGGCGACGTCCGGCCGCTCCTCCACGAGGTTGCGGGCCTCTGCCGGGTCCACGACGATGTCGTAAAGCGCGCGCGCGCCGGCGTCGTAGTTGGCCACGAACTTCCATCGCGTGTTTCGCCGCGCGCAGACGAAACTTCTCGAGAGCCCCCGCTGGGCGATGGCGTCGGTCCGCACCGTCGCGGCCGGGTCCCCGAGGAGCCTGGCGAAGCTCACCCCGTGCCAGTTGTCGGGCGGCGCGGCGCCTGCCAGTGAGGCGAGCGTCGGCGCGAGGTCGAGGAGGCTCACGAGCGAGGCCGACTCGCGGGCCGTCTTGTGATCGGGATGGGCGAGGAGCATCGGCACGCGCAGCAGCGCCTCCGGCAGGTCCGTGAACCCGTGGCCGAAGCGCCCCTTCTCACCGAGCAGCTCGCCGTGATCCGACGTGACGGCGACGACCGCGCGCGACCGTCCAAGCGCGCTGAGGAGCGGCTCGAGCTGCTGGTCAATGAAATGGATCTGCGCGTCGTACAGGTTGGACACGAGCTCGGCATCCGCAGGGCCCAGCTCCGTGCTCCGGTCGAGCAACCGCGAGAGCAGCGCCACGTGCGCCGTTCGGCGGAGCCCGTCCGGGCGGAATCGCCGGAGCGACGCGGGCCGCGGGAGCTGGGGGTAGTGGAGGTCCATGAAGTGGATCCAGAGGAAGAACGGGCGGGGCGCGGCCCTCATCCATTCCAGCGCGCGCGCGATCAGGAGGTCGGCCGGTTGATAGGGTCGCCGCCCGCCGAACACCTGGACCATGTGGCGGAGCCGGCGGAGGTAGGCGTACCCGAACCTCTTCGGGGACACGACACGCTTGATCGAGCCGACCAAGCGTTCCTCGGGGCCCGCACCGGCCGCCGCCTGGAAGTCCACGAACCGATCGAAGCCGCGGTCGTAGCCGAAGACCCGGGACAGGAACGGGTTGGCGGTGATGCCGCACGTCGCGTAGCCCGCCCGCGAGAGCACCTCGGCCAGCGTCGTGCGCCGGGCCGACACCCAGTCGTAGCCCTGAGGGTCACAGTACATCAGCGGATAGCTCGAGGTGTGGATCGCCGGGAAGGACGCCTGCGTGTCCGGGCCGCAGGAGATGGCCTGGCGCAGGCTCAGCGCGCGCCCGGCCAGCCGATCGAGGTTCGGGGTCGTCGGCCGGCGGTAGCCGGCCGAGCCGAGCCGGTCGGCCCGGAGGCAGTCGATCGTCAGGAGGACGACGTCCGGCCTGGATGCTCCGTGGGTACCGTTCGCCATGCGCCGTTCAACCCCGCTTTCGCTGGAGAAGCTGCTGGTAGAGCACGTGGAACTCGCTGACCATTCGCTGGACGGGGAACTCACGCGCGATCCGCCGCCGTCCCTTCTCCCCCATGGCCCGCGCCATTGACGGATCCTTGAGGAGAAGCACGATGCGCTCGGCGAGCGCGGCCGGGTCGCCCGGCGGGACGAGGAACCCCGTCAGGCCGTCCTCGACCACCTCGGGCGTCCCCCCGATCGGCGTGGCGACGACCGGCAGTCCTGCCGCCATGGACTCGAGCACCGCGTTCGGCAGTCCCTCGTTGTTCTTCGACGTGAGGACGGACACCCGCAGCCGCCTGACCGCGGCCCGCAGCGCCTCGCCCTCGAGGCGCCCGAGGAACTCCACGCGGTCGGCGATCCCCATCTCGCGCGCGCGCTTCCGCATCGCCGCCTCCAGGGGGCCGGAGCCGACCAGGACGAAGCGGATCGCTGGGACGCGCCGGATCACCTCGGCCGCCGCGCGCAGGAACGTCACGTGATCCTTCTGCTCGCGGAAGTGCGCCACCATCCCGACGGTGGCGTCACCCTCGACGGCGGGTGGTACGGGCGCCGGCCAGAGGGCGAGATTCACCCCGTTCCGCACGACGACGAGCTTCGCGGGCGTCACCCCGTGCACGACGAGGTCCCGCCGGACGGACTCGGAGTTGACCACGACGCGGTCCGCGAGCCGCCAGCCCGCGCGGTCGGCACGCCGCTGCACGGGACGCAGGTGCGCACCGAGGTCGCGCCGGCCGCCGACGCGCACCGGCACGCGGGCGAGCCATGCGGCCAGGAGTCCGGGCAGGTTGCTGTAGAAGCCGTACGTCTGGACGACGTCGGGACCGAGATGGCGGATCGCGCCGGCCAGGCGCGCGAGATTCCGCGGGAATCGGGGGGACCGAAAGCTCCCGACCGGCACGGCATGGGCGGCCAGGCCCGAGGCCTCGAGCTCAGCTAGCAACGGTCCCCCCTGTAGGTACAGGACACGGCTGTCCGCGCCGAGGGCGACCAGCCCCCGCGCCAGCTCCAGACACTGCTTCTCGGTCCCCCCCGGCGCTAGGTTGTCAATGACGTGGACCACCCGCATGCTAGGGTCGCGTCGCCACGAAGGCGCGGTGCCACAGCTCGAAGACGAGCAGGCACCAGAGCCGCTGCAGGTACTCGGGCCGCGCGGTCTCACGGTAGAGCGCGAACAGCGACTCCACCGCGGGACGGCGGAGGAGACCGTGCGCGAGCGCGCCGTCGGCGAGAAGGTGGTCGTGAAGGTAGCCGCCGAGCCCATCGCGGAACCACGCGGCGATCGGCACGGCGAACCCCTGCTTGCTGCGGAACAGCACCTCGCGGGGCACGAGATCGGTGAGGGCACGCTTCAGGAGGTACTTCGTCGCGGTCCCGCGCAGGCGCTGGCCCGGAGGCAGTGCCGCCGCGAACTCGACCAGCTCGTGGTCGAGCAGGGGCACGCGAGCCTCGATCGAATGCGCCATGCTCATCCGGTCGACCTTGGTGAGGATGTCTCCGGGAAGGTAGCTCTTGAGATCGAGATACTGCAGGCGCGACGGGAAGCCGAGGGTGGCGCCGCGCGCGACGTGGGGCGCGAGCGCGTCCTCGACCTCGGGGAGCCCGCCGAGGACGTCCGTCGACACGAGCCGGCGCACGGCCGCCGGACGGAAATGGGACACGCTGTCCAGGTAGCGCTCGGTCCGCGGCAGCGAGACGTTAAAGAGGTAGTTCTTGCCGCGCGTCCCCTCGGGGAGGGTATCGCTCAGCCGCCGCACGAGGCTGCCCGCGCCAACGCGGGAGAGGGCATCCCAGCCGCGACGGCGGCGATCAACAACGTAGCGGTCGTAGCCCGCGAACAGCTCGTCGCCGCCGTCACCCGAGAGCACGACCTTGACGTGCTCGCGGGCGAGCCGCGAGACGAAGTAGGTCGGGATGGCGGAGGGGTCGGCGAACGGCTCGTCGAAGTGCTCGACGATGCGCGCCAGCAGGTCGAGGCTCTGCGGCTCGACGACGAGCTCGTGATGCTCGGTGGCGAAGCGCGCCGAGACGAGACGAGCCCACGGAAGCTCGTTGAATGACGGTTCCGCGAAGCCGATCGAGAAGGTCTTGACGGACCGGCCCAGCTCGGCGGCCATCAGCGCGACGACGGCGCTCGAGTCGATGCCGCCCGAGAGGAAGGCGCCAAGAGGCACGTCGCTGACGAGATGGCTCCGCACGCTGTCGGCCAGGCGCTCGCGCAGCTCTTCGGGCCGCCAGGCTCCAGGCGCTTGACGTGAGGCCTCGAAGAACGGCACCGGGTCCCAGTAAGCGTGGACCTCCGGCGCGGTCCCCGGCGCCGCCACGAGCACGTGGCCAGGCGGCAGCTTCCTGACACGCCGGAAGATCGAGAGCGGGTCGGGCACGTAGCCGTAGCGCAGGTAGGCGCAGAGCGCCTCGACGTCGACCGTCCGCTCGAAGCCCGGAACGCGGAGGATGGACTTCAGCTCGGAGCCGAACACGAGGCCGGCGGGCGTCTCGGCGTAGTAGAGGGGCTTGATCCCGAGGCGGTCGCGGGCGAGGACCAAGCGTCCGGCCCGCGCATCCCACAGCGCGAAGGCGAACATCCCACGAAGCCGCTCGACACAGTGCCGTCCGCGATCCTCGAAGAGGTGGACGAGGACCTCCGTGTCCGACGTCGTCGCGAAGCTGTGGCCGCGGTCGAGCAGCTCGTGGGTCAGCTGGCGGTAGTTGTAGATCTCGCCGTTGAACACCACCTGCAGGCGGCCGTCCTCGCTTCCGATCGGCTGGTGGCCCGTCTTGAGGTCGATGATGCTGAGGCGCCGCATGCCGAGCCCGATGCCACGGCTGACGAAGAAGCCCTCGTCGTCGGGACCGCGGTGACGGATGACGTCGCCCATCGCGCGGAGCACGGCGGCGTCGGGTGTGCGCGTACGGTCGGCCATGAGGACGCCGAAGATCCCGCACATGATCAGGTTCGCCGGAGCCGCACGTGCACGAACACGGGCACGCCCAGGAACGGGGGCCCGTGCACCGCGCGGGCCACGGCGAGGCCCTGGCACGCGAAGTACCGCCGGAGGCGCGGCAGTGTCTGGTAGATAGTGTCCCCCACGCGGCGCGTGCCCGTCAACGCGTACAGCCAGGTGTTGAGCAGAGTGCGGAGCGCGTAGATCCGCCGCCGAAGTGAAGGTGACGTGACCAGGTACGCCAGGTAGTACCCCGCCCCATGCACCGACAGCTCGCACTCGCCGCCTGGTCGCAGGACGCGCGCGATCTCGGCTACGGCCCGGGCCTCGTCGGTGTACGGGAGCACTACCTTGCTGACGACACCGTCGAAGGCGCCCGTCCGGAAGGGGAGCTCCTCGCCGCGGGCGACCAGTGCGCCGAGGCCGGCGGCGGCGGCGGCCGCGACCGCCCGCCGGTCTATGTCCACGCCGACCGTCCAACATCCCCGGGTTCGCAGCGCCCGCATCTGGTCGCCCGAGCCGAGGCCGAGATCCAGCACGCGCGCGCCCCGCGCGAACACCGTGTGATCGTAGTTGGCCACCAGGTAACCGTACCAGGTGTCTGTCCAATGCACGGCTAGTGGTCCTCCGCTGCCCCCGCAGCCAGTGCGCGGCCCTCGACGACGGGCACGCCTCGCGTAGCGGCCCGCGACGCCCCGCGCAGGCCGGCGATGCTCGCTCGGAGCGCCGCGATCCGGTCCCCGTACCCGCCGGGAAGCGAGAGAGAGCGGAGCGCGAGTAAACCGAGGGCCGCGAGCAACGCCATCCGGAGCGCCAGGGAGACGATGGCGGGCTCCCTGGGAACCCACTGCGCGACCACGAGCAGTGCAGCCGCGTACACCAGGAGCCGCAGTGGGCGCCGGGCCTTGAAGTCGATCCTGTGGACGCGCTGCGATACCCAGTAGGTCATGATCACCTCGACGGCGGCGGTGGCCGCGCGGGCGAGCGCGGCGCCAGAGGCGCCGAGCCGCGGCACGAGGAGGAGGTTCGCGCCGACGTTCAGTCCGCAGAGCGCGGCCGCGATCAGACCCATGAGCCAGGTTCGGTTCGTCACGAGGATCGCTGTCTTGAACGGCTCGACGACGCCGGCGAGGACGTAGCACAGCACCAGGAGGGGAACGATGTCGGCGGCGGGCCAGAACGCCGGAGGCGTGAGCACGCGGATCGCGTCGCCGACGAAGAGGCAGAGCGTGAAGCCCGCGAGCACCAGCACGATGACGACCGCCTCGAACATCCGCGGGAAGAGCCGGGCGGCGCGTGCGTCGCGGCCCACCTCGAACTGCAGCGGCTCCCACACCTGGCGCAGTGGCTGGACGACAAGGAGCAGGATGACGGTCCCGAAACGGCTGGCGAGCGAGTAGATGCCAACGTCGGCGAGCGAGCCGTACCACGCCACGAACAGCCGGTCGGCGAGGTTGACGACGAACCAGCCCGCCAGCGCCGGCAGCGTTGGCGCCCCATAACGTACCAGTCGGGCGAGAGCGTCCCTCGCGAGGGTGGCGCCGACGGCGCGCAGTGTGCGGCCCCCGAGCACGGCAAAGAGCAGCCCCCGGATGATGATGTTGCCCCAGAGGACACCGTCGACGCCCCATCCGAGCCCGACGATGAACACCACGTTCAAGACGACCGTGAGGACCAGCTCGACGAGGGAAGCCTTCACCACGACCGCAGGGGCCTTCACGGCACGGAAGTACGCCAGGGGGATCTCCAGGCAGTTCGACAGGAAGAGCCCGACCAGGCCGAGCCTGACGTAGTGCGCGAACTCCCCGCTGCCGAACGTCAGTGCCGCCAGCGGTCCCGCCGCCGTGAAGGCGAGGCCGGCGCCGAGCGCGGTCACCCCCGCGGAGAAGAACAGGCCCGTGCTGATGACCTCGGGATGCGCCTCGCCGGCTTCGTCCCGGTAATGGCGGATGACGGCCGTGCTCATTCCAAAGCCCACGAAGATGCCCACGAGGTGGATGGTGGTCGTCACCATCTCGAGGACCCCGTAGTCCGCCGGTGTCAGGTAGCGCGTGTACACGGGCACCAACAGGAAGCCGACGACGCGGCTGGCCATTGCCCCCGCGCTATAGACGGCCCAGTGCCGGACCATCTCCCGGATCGACGCGCCTCGGCTCATACCGATGCCGCCGTCGCCGCGACGACGCGCCGGGCGATGCGCTGGAACGCCACCGCGAAGCCGGCGACGTAGTAGAGGTAGAAGTTGTAGGCGACCGGGGCGAAGATGCCACCGACGAGGAAGCCGTAGAGGGACAGCTCGATGCCCAACCCGAGGCCGACGAGCGCCCGCGCCTCGGGGATCCCGGCGAGCTCGCGGAGCGCGCGCCGGAGGCCGGTCACCACCTTCCAGCACAGGAGCACGAAGACGACGAAGCCAGCGACGCCCAACTCGGAGCCGACCTGCAGGTACATGTCGTGGACGGGCGACCAGCCGAAACCCCCTTCCGCGAGGGCCACCTCGTTCATCCCGACGCCGACGCCGAGGAGAGGGTGCTGGAACATCAGCAGGAACGCGTTCTGCATCCCCTCCCAGCGCGCTGTCGACGAGCCGCTGAGGTCGGCGCTCGCGTCGAAGATCGCGTAGATCCGGCTCGCGTACCCGGCGGGCGCGATGGCGAACACGACGCCGGCGACGGCGGCAACCGCGAACATTGCGCCGACGCCCGCCCTCTTCACGAGCCGCGCCGTCGCCACGAGCGCCATCGCCGCCAGATCGAGGAACCCGGCGCGAGAGAAGCTGACCATGATCCCGAACAGCATCAGCAGCATCGTCGGCAGCAGGACGATCCGGGCGACCACCGAGCGCGACCACAGGAAGAGGCCGAGGGCGAGCGGCAGCAGCAGGTTGAGCGTCAGCGCGAAGTCGTTCGGGTTCATGGTGAGGCCAGAGGTGTAGCCGACGATGCGGGTCGTGCCCTCCAGGAACTGGCCGGACAGGAACGCGTAGATGCCGGTGATCGAGATGACGACCGAGCAGCCGATCATGAGCCGGAGGATCCGGCCGAGCCGCGACGGCGTGGTGAGGGTGTTGGCCAAGAGCAGGAAGATGATCACCGACTTCGAGTACTTGTCCAGGACGTGAGCGAGGCTGCCACCCGGCCACGTGGAGAGGGGGACCGACAGCACGGCCAGGGCGACGAGCCACAGCACCAGGCGGATCTCCGGCGTGACGATCGTGATCGGCTGCCGCGGCCCTCGATTGCCGCGGTAGGAGACGATCGCGAGCGCGCCGGACACCCACGCCAGCCGCAGCTCCCCCAGTTGGGGAACGATGGCCTGCGGGGTGACGAGCAGGACGAAGGTGAAGAACATCAGGCAGCGGAAGGCGAACTCCCCGCCGGTCTGCGGGGACACCGGCGCCCGGACGGCGTGCGCGGCGGCGGGAGCGCTACCGGTCATGACCGTGCCCTGGCACCACGACCGCCTCGCGGTTCAGGTACGGCGGGATCCGGAAGTCCCTGAACCGGCCCGGGTCGCCGTCGTGGCCTGCCTCGGCCGCCTTGACGACGTTGTAGAGCTCGCGGGCGGTGACGTAGTGGAGGCGGTAGCCTGGCCGGTCGCGGAATCGCGCCTCGATGTGGGCGTGGAGCTGCTCGGCGTCATCGCCGAGCAGCGCGCCGAAATGCCGCTCCTCGGCGCCGTGACACGAGACCTTCACGACGATCCACTCCGGCCGCCCGGCCACGTGCACGTGCTGGCGGACCCAGCGCCGCACGCGCTCCGGCGTGCCGGGGTAGCGCCTCATGATTTCGGCGTTGTCGACGCCGGGCAGGAGACCGAACCTTCTCCGCCGCCAGTCGAGCGCTAGTGGTCCCTGGATGATCAGGAGGCCCTCCCGGTCGGTCATGCCTACGCGGGCTCTCACGCCCCGGTCGTGTGACCTGGGCGCCGTGGGATCGTCGACGGCGTAGTAGATGGCATTGATCGTGCGGGTCTGGCTCACCGCAGGTGCCGTCGGCATGCTGAAATCCGCGAAGCACCCGGTCTCCCGGAGGACGTCCAGCTCGTTGTCGACGCCGCACCAGCGCGGATCCCCCATGGAGTTGTCGAGCGCCATGTTCCCGTGGATGAAGCCGTAGGTGACCAGGCCGGGCTCGCCGCGGGTGACGAGCGCCCCGTGTCTGCCGAAGTTCTCGACCGCCGTCTGGATGCGCTCCCGTAGCGTCGCCGAGGTGTCGTAGTGGTGATGCAGGTGCAGCTCCACCTCGCCGAGCCCCTGCCGGGCGAACGTCGTCAGAGCCTCGAGATACTCCGCCCGGTATTGCTCGCCCGGGAAGAACCACGTGTGCTGGGGCGGCACCCCGTCAGAGTCCCTGTGGCGCGCGGTTAGCTTTGGATAGCGCTCGAGCCAGGCCTCCACCTGCTCCGGTCGGGTCGGCTCGAAGTGATCGACGAAGCAGAAGAGCACGTGGACAGCGCGACCATCTCGAGGTCGGGGCGGTCGGCGGGTGACCGCCTGGAGCAGGCACGGAGCGAGCCACCGGCCGACGTGCTTGCCGGGCCACATCATGGAGCCTGCGCGGCGATGGAGCCCGCGCAGCGCGACAGCGGGCGCAAGCCGGCGGCAGCGAGGGGAAGCAGCCATGTGTTCATGGCGCTAGGCCTTGACCCCCCGCATGCAGATCGCGATCTCGAGAACGTCGATGTCGACGAACCCGGCAGTCTTGAACCAGCGGAAGACTTCGGGATACGTGAGCTTGAACTGGTACTTCGGCGTGTACCAGTCGAAGGTGTTCAGCCAGCGCCACCGCCAGTTCGGATGCGGGCTGACCGGCAGGAGCGTCTGCAGGACCCGGCCCAGGACCGGCAGACGATAGGGGTAATAGAGGGGTATCGCGAGCGCCGACATCCAGTACATGACGGGCAACGGAAGCCGCGTCGCCACGCGCCGGATGACGTCCGAGGAGTGGCGCGCCAGGCCGATCGCGGGGTACACATAGATCGCCATCTGCCCGCCCCGCCTGATCGTCTGGGCGACCTTGTTGAAGGCCAACGCGGGATCGGGCGTATGGTGCAGGACACCGATTGAAAAGGCGACCTGGAACGTCCCAGGGCGGAACGGCATCGCGAACAGGTCCGCCTGGACGAGGTGAACGCGCTCCCGGCGGCCGACGTTCTCGAACGCGCTGTCCACCGCGCTCGTAAGGTCCACGCCGACGACCTCGCCGCCCCAGTGCGATACCACATCCGCGTATCTTCCAGCGCCGACACCGGCATCCAGCACCAGCGCGCCCTCGATGTCGGGCCGCGTCCAGCCGGTCTGCTCGCGGAACGCGTCCTCCGACTCCGAGGTGCGGTTAGCGGCGTCGAGCTGGACGGCCTTGAATAGGCTCCATTCGTAGCCGAAGCTCTCCGCATAGCGGCCGTTCTGGACGAATCGGGGAACACCACCGCGGATGGGATACCGGGCGTCACACGGCGGGCACGTGAGCATGCCATCCATGATCTCGGTTCCGTTCGTCGTCGCCTCGGCCAGGTCGAGCTGGCCGGTGCAACGGGGACAGACAAGGAACTCGGTGGCTCGCGACTTCACTGCCCGACAGTGGCTCCGCGGCTCATCCCGTGAAGACCCCGCCTTCCATCTCTCCGGGCACCTCGAGCCCCATCAGCGTCAGCAGCGTCGGTGCGACGTCCATGAGTTGGCGTCCGTCCATCCGCCTTCCCCCCTGCCGGCCGTTGGCATTCCAGAGGATGAAGATGCCGTGCTGCGCGTGGTTGGCGTCGTCGGGCCCGGTGTCGTTGTCGAACGTGTGAACCCGCCCGATCCCGACGCTGCCCACCGAGCGCCAGCGGAGATCGTCGAAGTAGATCATGAGGTCCGGCGCGATGCCGTTGACCTCGGCGTACACGTCCTCCGGCCGCACGACGCGGGTCTCGAGCGGCCGGCCCAGGTGATCGGGAATCGCCCCGAGTCTCGCGCGCAGCTCGTCCCTGACCGCCTCGTAGCGCTCGGGCGGGACGAGCCCCTCGGGCTCGCGCCCCCGCACGTTGAGCGAGAGCCGGCCGTAATAGCCGCCCTCGCCCCACGCGGTGGTCCGCGGCCAGTCGACCATCTCGGGCTTGAGCGGCGCCGGCTGGGCCGGACGGTCGCGGAGCACGAGGTACCCCTCCCGGATAAGCCACTCGTTGAGACAGATGCCGCCCGCCATGCCCTTCGCACCGTGGTCGGAGACCACGAGCACGGCGGTGTCCTCGTCCAGCAGCGCGAGGAGCTCGGCGATCTGACTGTCGAGATACACGTAGTAGTCACGGATGGCGTGCTCGAGCGGGTTGCCCGGCACGTGCTTGGGATGGTCGGGGTCCATGTACTTCCAGAAGCCGTGGTGGATGCGGTCGATGCCCATCTCGACCATCATGAAGAAGTCCCAAGGTTTCGTGCGGAGCGCGTGACGCGCGAGTCGGAACCTCTTCTCCGTCATGTCGTAGATCTGGCGGAGGATGTTCGGCTTGTCGTCGCTCCGGAAGCCCTCGACATCGAAACGGTACGTGCCGACTAGCCCCTCGACCTCGCTCTTGAACGAGGCGGGATACGTGTACTGGACCTGGTCGCTCGGTGTCAGGAAGCACGTCACCATGTGGCCGTGAACGGGCTTTGGCGGGTAGGTCTGGGGGACACCGATCAGGACAACGGGCCGCCCGGCCGTCGAGCAGTGATCCCACACCGTCGGCTCCTTCACGGCGAGCGAGTTCGCGAGGGCCAGGCCCTTGTAGGAGTGGTCGGTGCGATTACGGAACCCATAGAAACCGAGCCGGCCGGGGCTCTTGCTCGTCATCATCGAAGACCATGCGGGCACGGTGATCGGTGGATCGCAGCTTCGGAGTTCGCCCCAGACGCCCTCGCGCATGAGCTTGCCGAGCGTGGGAAGCCGATCGCGCCAGCGGTCGAACACGAGCTGCGGCGTGGCGCAATCCAGACCGAGGACGAGGACCTTCTTCGCGTGAGTCACCAGCAGTATCTGCCTCTCTGAACCAAGCTACAGTGCGAGGTATCCGAGCCGGTCCAGCGCGGCCAGGATCTTCTGGACGCTCTCGTCGAGGCTCTCCTGTCCGGTCTCGACCGCGACCTCGGGGGATACCGGCGGCTCGTACGGGTCGGAGACGCCGGTGAAGTTCGGCAAGCCTCCCGAGAGGGCTTTCCTGTACAGCCCTTTCACGTCGCGGCGGATGCATTCCTCCAGCGGGCAGTCGACGTAGACCTCGACGAAATCACCGATCTCTGCGCGCGCCTCGTTCCGGATCTCGCGATAGGGGGAGATGGCGGCCGTTATCGCGACGACCCCGTGACCAGCGAGGAGCTTGGCCACGTACGCGATCCGCCGAATGTTCTCGTCGCGGTCGGCCTTGCTGAAACCCAAGCCCCGCGTGAGCCGGAGCCGAACCTCGTCGCCATCGAGCACTTCCACCGGACGGTCGCGACGCAGCAGCTCCTTTTCCAGGGCCCGCGCGAGGGTGCTCTTGCCGGCGCTGGGGAGGCCGGTGAACCAGACGACGAAGCCACGGCTGTGTGCCATCAGGCGGATCTGTCTGTCGCCCTCGTCTACCACGTGGGGCTCATGCCCTTCGTTGCGGTGCGGAGGACACATCAACTCGCTGCCATGTGCCGTCCTGGCGGGCGAAGAGGTACTTGAGGAGCCCCACGAGGAAGGCCAGGTGCATGGCCACCAGGTAGTAGCCGAGGAGGGCGAAGCGGATGCCGCGCACCTGGTCGTGGAGGAGGAGGCCAGCGGCCGCCCAGGTGTAAAAGGCGAGCTGGCCCACCAGGGCGGCCTGGTAGAACGGGCTGTCCGAGAGGGCCCAGTTGCTGGCCAGGAGGCCGATCATGGAAAACGGCAACACCCAACGCAGGATCTTGTGGGAGAAGAAGGCGAGGTGAGTGGCCGCATCCAGCCGCATGCCGAGGAAGTGGCGTAGCTCGCGGAAGGACCCCACGGCCAGGCGCACGCGGCGGGTGAACTCGCCCTCGACGGAGGGCGCGGCGAAGTCGATGGCCACGGCCTCCGGGTCGTGGACGATGCGGTAGCCGAGGCTGCGCGCCCGCATGGGGATGACGAAGTCGTCCAGGAGCACCGTCGGGTCGAGCACCGTGTAGCACTCGCGACGCAGGGCATAGATGGCGCCGCTCGCCTGCAGGTTGATGTCGAGGCGGGATTCCAGGAGCCGGAGCATGCACTCGTACTTCCAGTAGATGCCCTCGGTCTGGTCCGATTCCCTGCTGCTCTGGAACTGGAGGGCCCCGCACACGACGCCGACGCGGGGGTGGGCGAAGTGGCGGACGAGGTTCCGGAGGGCGGCGGGGGCGAAGAGGGTGGCGGCGTCCGAGAAGACGAGGATGTCGGAGTTGGCGCGGGCCACCGCCTCGTTGAGCGCATTGGCCTTGCCTTTCCGGTCGGGCAGCAGGATGACCTGGATGTTCTCGTCCTTGGCTGCGCTGAGGATGTCGTTGGTGTCATCCGTGGAGCCGTCGGAGACGAAGACGACCTGGAGCTTGTGGGCGGGGTAGTCCAGCGCCCGGATATTGGCGATCTTGTCGGGCAGCCGCCGCTCCTCGTTGTGGGCGGGGACGATGAGGGTGATCGTGGGGGCTCCCTCGCGCGCGAGGGCCGCGCGGCGCCGGTCGCGGCGGGAGTTGATGTAGCGCCAGTCGCGCGCCGCCTGGACGAGGGCCGAGGCGACGAAGAGGAGGATGGGGTACAGGAGATACGTGTAGACCACCAGAAAGCCGGAGAGCCAGAAGATGGAGGCGGCAGGTGTCATCGCCGGCGCCTCCTGGGCCGCCCCGGCCGGAGCGCGGCCGCAATCGTCTTGACGCGCTTGACGGTGCGCCTCCAGGGACCTGCGCCATTCCCGTTGGGAACGGCCTCGGGGCTGTACGTGTAGCCTGCGTAGTAGCCGGAGTAGTAACCCGACAGCGCGTGGTCGTCGCCGTTGAAGACGAGACCGATCATCCTGGCGGGGTCGATGACGTTGAGGGCCTCCTCTACCAGTCGGCGCGGCGTCCGATGGGCCTGGACCACGAGGAGGAAGCCGTCCACCCAGCGGCCGATGACGCGGCAATCCTGCACCGGGACCAGGGGCGGGGCGTCCACCACGATGTAGTCGAAGCGGCTGCGCGCCTCGTCCAGGAGGGCGCCGAGCCGCGGGGACTTGAGCAGCTCGTAGGGGCTCGGCGGGGTCTGGCCGGCGCGGATCACGCTGAGGTTGAACGGAGGCCGGTCCTCGATGACCTCGGCGAGCCCCACGGCGGGGTCCACGATGGCGTTGACGAGGCACCGGCCGTGCACGCCCTCGAGGCCGAGGAGGTGGCCGAGGGCGGGACGGCGCAGGTCGGCGTCCACCAGGAGGACGCGCGCCTCCGGGGCCTGGGCCAGCGCCCCGGCGAGGTTGATGGCGGTGGTGGTCTTGCCGTCGCCGACGGCGGCGCTGGTCACGGCGAGGACCTGGACGCCCCCCGCCCTGTGGCGCTGCTCCACGATGTGGCGGAGGGCGCGGTACTGCTCGGCCTCGAATGCGGCGGGGGTGAGGAGGCTCACGAGATGCTCGTCCACGCCCTGCGGGATCTCGGCCGGCGCCGGGGCGGCCCGCGGGTGGCTCGACTTCTCGGCGGCATCCAGGGGCTCCTGGCCCTGTGTCTGAGCGGGCGCGGGGTCCGGGCGGTGGCCAGCGGCGTCGCCTCGCGCCTGGCGGTCGCGCTGCGCCTGCTCGAGGGCCTCGAAGAACTTGCTCATCTCGGCATCGCCCGGGGCTCGCCGCTGGCGGTGAGGGCCAGTTCCACGGCGGCGGGTCGTATCGCGATGGCCCGAGAGGGCTTGCGCAGGGGCACCGTCGCCTCGATCAGGGCCGCCAGGCGGCCGGCGGAGGCTTCCCAGGAGTGACGGGTCCGGGCGAAGGCGAGCCCCCGGGCCGCGAGCTGCGCGCGGGGGATCGGGCTCGCCAGCAGATGGAGCAACTGGCGGGCGAGCACCGTGGGGTTGTCCTCGATGACGAGGTCGCAGTCGGGGACGGCACCGAGCCCGGCGGCGGCGCTGGACGTGGCGACGACCGGCAGGCCGGTGAGCATCGCCTCGACGATGCCCGCCGCTGGCCCGCGTGCGGGCGGCAGCGGGGCCACGGCCAGGGTGGCGCGATGGAGCGCGCCGCGGAGGTCCTCGGGAGGCGTCACGAACTCGATCCCCGCGATGTCGGCCAGGCGCCGCGCCGAGACGGGCGGGTTCAGGCTGGCGACCAGGAAGCCGGCGTCGGGGCGGGCGGCCTTGACCGCGGGAACCGTGGTCAGGCAGAAGCGGGCCAGGGCCTCGACGCCCGCCGCGTCGTCGAGCCGCCCGACGATGGCGACGGTACCGTTCGAGGAGAGGCGCGTGACAGGCGCGAAGTGCGCCTCGTCAACGCCGTCCAGGATGACCGTGACGGCCGCCCCGGGGGCGCGGGCCAGCAACGCGCGCGCCGCCGCCGGGCTCGCCGCGATGCAGTGGGCAGCGCGCCTGACGGCTGCCGTCTCCGCGAGGCGCAGGCGCGCGGCCTCGGTGCGGCAGAAGTTGGCGGCGGGGAAGGCATGGGCCGCCGCCTGGCGCTCCCACCAGTCGGAGTCCACGTGGCCGAAGTCGGCCACCACGGGGATCCGCGGGTCGAGCTCGGCCGCGTACGGCATCATGCTCGAGGAGGAGACGTAGACGAGATCGAAGGGCTCCGCGGTCAGCCGCTGGGCCACCCGGGCGCGGAGAGCCTCGGAGCGAAAGTAGGTGACGGATCGGGACTGGCCGGTGACGACGCGCACCGCGGCGGAGAGGTTCCGCCATCCCCGCGGCAGGACGGCGAACTCGATGTCGCCGAACTCGGTCCGGAGCGCGGCCACGGGGCCCGCGATGTCGGTCTGGTCTGTCACGAAGGCGAGGGTGAGGCGGTGGCTCGGGAGGAGGCACCGCGCGAAGCGGTACTCCCTCCGCGCCTCCTCGGCGCGGCGCGGGACGGGCAGCCAGCGGGCGAGCATGAGGATCTTCATCGCCCGAGGAGCCCCCGGGCCGAGCGCATGGCCTGCTCGATGAGGTCGGCGCCCTGATCGAGGAGATGGAGCAGGAGGCCGGGGTCGAGGAAGGCGAGGCCCGCCACTCCCGCCAGGCCGGCGATCGCGGCCAGCCCCCAGGCGCTCGGGGCCAGCGGGCGGGTCTGGGCGCCCCGCACGGGCGCCCGGCCGCGCGGCAACGCCGAGACGGGGGGCGCGCTCGCGACGGGGCGCCGTCGTGTGACGGGGCGGCGGGTCCGCGGGCCGCCCTCGAGATAGGTGATGGCCTCCTCGGCGACCTCCCGGCTGATCCGGCGCTGCTGGTCGGCGTAGGCCGTGACCAGGCAGTGGTCGCACACCATGTTGATGATGCGCGGGATGCCGCCGGCGTACCCGGCGATGGCGGCGACGGCGCCCGCGGAGAAGAGGTCGAGGTCGGGGCAGCCGGCCACGCGGAGGCGGGTGCGGATGTAGCTCCCGGTGTCCTCGGCGGTGAGGAGCGGCAGGGTCGTGCGCAGCCCGATGCGCTGCTTGAGCTGGCGGAGCTCCGGCAGGTCCAGCCTGTCGCGCAGCTCGGGCTGGCCGATGAGGACGATCTGGAGAATTTTCTCCGAGGTGGTCTCGAAGTTGGAGAGGAGCCGGATCTGCTCCAGGGTCGTGGGCTGGAGGTTCTGGGCCTCGTCCAGGATGAGGGCGGTGTTCTGTCCGGCGCGGCTGCGCTCGACGAGGAAGTTCTGGAGCGCGAAGAGCCGCTGGGCATGGGACTCCGCGGGCTTGGCGATGCCGAGGTCTCCGAGGGCGTACTCGAGGATGCCCTCGAAGGGCAGGAGCGAGTTGGCGACATAGGCGACAGCGGTGGTGCCGTCGAGGCGTCTCAGGAGTGCCTGGACCAGAGTGGTCTTGCCCGTGCCCACCTCTCCCGTGAGGAGGACGAAGCCCTTCCGCTCCTGGACGCCATAGACGAGCTGGGCCAGAGCCTCGCGGTGCCCCGGCGTGAGGTGGAGGAAGCGGGGGTCGGGCGTGGGGCCGAAGGGCTTTTCGGCGAGGCCGAAGAAGTCGAGGGTCACCGCGTGGCCCTCGTCGCGGCGTCCTGCGCGAGGAGGCGCACCAGGGACTCATTGCCGTGGGCGACGACATAGGAGCTGCCGGCCACGAGGACGAGGCCGAGTGTGGCGGAGGCGGCGGCGAGCCGGAAGCGGAGGCGCCGGCGCCGCCTGTCGTCCTCGCTGGCGATGCGGGGGATGCTGACCAGCACGGGCATGCTGGTGAAGGCGCGCAGCTCGCCCACCGAGTGGAAGGAGGTGTCGAGCATCTCCGCCAGCACGATGGCGCCGGCGGCGAGGCCGGCCGCGAGCCCGAGGCTCACGAGGAGGAGCCGGAGCCGGTTCGGCGCCACCGGGGTCGCCGAGGGCACCGCCGGGTCGAGGATGCGGAACTGCTCGCCCTTCTGGCGCTGCTCCATGCTCTCGGCGAGCTGTGCCTCCTCGTGACGCTTGACCAGCGAGTGGTAGAGCTCCTTGGTCGAGTCGTAGTCGCGCGACATCTCGAGGAATTCCTGCTCGCGACGTGGCGTGTTCTCGACGCGCGCCTGGTAGGCGGCGACGGCGCCGCGGAGCCGCTTGTCCTCGGCCTGGAGGATCTTGACTTCCGCCTCCGTGGCCTGGAGCGCCTCGCGCACACGGAGGGCATAGGGGTTGGGCGGAGGGGGTGGCGCGGCCGGCTGGCCCGGTTTGGCCGGCTGGGCCTGGGTCGATGTCGACTCGTAGTCGGCGAGCGCTTCCGGCACCTCTTCCTTCAGCGCGGCGATCTCCTGGCGCACCCGGGCCACGAAGGGATGCTCCTCGGTGTAGCGGGCGCGGGCGGCGGCCAGCTCCTGGCGGAGCCTCAGCATCCGGGCCGCAGGGTGCTCGCGCGCGGTGAAGCCGTCGGGGCCCATGCCGGGCGGCGCCCCCAGAGCGGGGAGGCGGACCAGCGAGGCCGCCTCGGCCATCTGGCCCTGCAGGGCCTCGCGGCGCTCGGCGGCGCGCACCTGGTTGTCGCTGTTGAGGCGGAGCTGGGTGTGGAGCGCCTCCAGCGTGGCCAGATTGGCCTGCATCTGCTGGGGCAGTTCCCCCATGTGGCGCTTGCGGAAGTCGCTCACCCGCTGCTCCTGCTCGTCGAGCCGCTTCTTGGTCTCGCCGAGCTGCGACTTGAGGAACTCGGCGGTGCCCGTGGCCTGCCGCTCGCGGACCTTCAGGTTCTCCTCGATATAGAAGGAGGCAAGCGTGTTGGTGACGAGCGCCACCGTCTGGGGGTCCCGCCCCTGGTAGGACAGCGCGAAGGCCGTGGTGGCGCCGGCCCGGCCCCGGGTCTCGGTGGATCTCAGATCGAGGCGGATGTCCTTGCGCATGCTCTCGATGACCTCCTCGCCCGACATCCGGGAGCGGAGATCGGGGTAGAGGCCGAAGCGGGCGATGAGCCCTTCGAGCCGCGAGCGGCTCAGGATCTCCTGGCTGATGGTGTGAAGCCTGGTCTCCAGCTCGCTCGTCACCGTGGGGCGGACGAAGGCTTCAGGCACCTGCTGGCGCTCCACGAGCACGGTGGCCGTCGAGCGGTGGAGGACAGGTAGCGCGGCGATGACGCTCACCGCTGCCGTGGCGGGGAGCGCAAAGACCAGGATGGCCAGCCACTTGCGCCGGCTCCAGGCCGCGCGCAGCCGGTCGAGACCGGCGCCCTTCTGCTGGGCGGGCTCCTCGCCCTCCATGAGAGATCGCGGCTCGGCGCTCATGGCTGCTGGCTGGCCGGGCGCCCGGGCTGGAGCCCGGCGTCCTTGAGCTTGTAGAGGAGGGCCCGGTAGGAGATGCTGAGCGCCCTCGCGGCCTTCACCCGGTTCCAGCGCGTCTCCTCGAGCATGCGGACGATGGCCTCGCGCTCGGCGGCCTGGGCGGCCTTCCTGCCGATGTCCTTCAGCGACACGCGCGCGGGGGCGGCCGGGCGCGGGGCGGGGCGGTCCTCGCCATTGGGCATGCCGCCGGGGAAGGGGCTTCGCGTCAGCCCGGGATCGCCCAGCACGATCATCCGCTTGATGACGTTCTCCAGCTCACGGACATTGCCGGGGTAGCGGTGGTGGTGGAGCCGCTCGACGGTCTCGGGCGGCAGCGTGAAGCCATCCCGCTGATAGAGCTTGGCGTAGCGCTGGACGAAGTACTCGGCGAGGAGCGGGATCTCCTCCGGACGCTCCCGGAGCGGCGGCACCTCGATCTGGATCACGTTGAGGCGGTAGAAGAGGTCCTCGCGAAAGCGCCCGGCGGCCACGGCCTGCTCGATGTTCTGGTTCGTGGCGGCCAGCACCCGCACGTCCACCTTGACGGTGTTGCGGCCGCCGACGCGGGAGAACTGGCCGTCCTGGAGCACGTGGAGCAGCTTGCCCTGGAGCGCCGGGTGGAGGTCGCCGATCTCGTCGAGGAAGATCGTGCCGTGGTTGGCGGACTCGAACTTGCCCATCTTGAGGGCATGCGCCCCCGTGAAGGCCCCGCGCTCGTGGCCGAAGAGCTCGGATTCGAGTAGCTCGCGCGGCACCGCGGCGCAGTTGACCTTGACGAAGGGCCCCGACTGACGCGCCGAGTGGTCGTGAATGGCACGGGCCACCAGGTCCTTGCCGGCCCCCGTCTCGCCGGAGATGAGGACGGTGACGTCCACGCGGGCGGCCTGGTCGATGATGTCCCGCGCCTCCTTCATCCGCGCGCTGCGCCAGAGGTCGAGCTCCTGGGCCAGACGGGCCCGCGGCTCCTCCTCCGGGGCCCGGCCCCAGGAGCGCCGCGGGCGGGCCAGCGCGCTCTTGATGGCGTTCTCCAGCTCCTCTGGGGTGAAGGGCTTCTGGACGAAGTCGTCGGCCCCGAGCGCCGTGGCCTCAGCCATGCGCTGCATGCCGCTGCCGCCATTGCCGTTGGCCAGCAGGATGATGGGGCCCGGGGCGCCCCCCTGGATCCTGAGCCGGCGCAGCAGCTCGGCCCCGTCGGCGCCGTCGAGGTTGAGGTCGAGGAGGCTGAAGATGAATTGGTTGTGGGCCAGGGCGGCGAGAGCCTCGTCCACGCTGCCGGCGAGCACGGGCTCGTAGCCACGGTTGACGAGGAGGCTCGCGAGATGGCGCTGCGTGACCGGATCGGCCTCGACCATGAGGACCAGCCGGGTTTTGGCACTCTCGTCGGGCATGGCTCGGGGCTCCGGGGCCGGCGGCGGTCCTCCCTCGTCCTGTGACCTTCGCTTCACCGGAATGTGGCCTTCACTGTGATCGCGCTTGCGTGCCGAGGTGCAGGCGAGTGATCAGCCACGCAAGTCCGGTTCCAGCCCCCCGCCCGGGCGCGCCCCTCCGCGACGCGGCGCATGCTCCTGGAAACGTAAAGTTTGCCGACTGGACCGCCGGGGAACTTGCCCCGCTTCGCATCGCCCGCGGGCCACGGCGGTGGAGTCCCGGCGCGTGCGTGGTTTACCCCGGAGGGATGTCGCGCTTGCGCATCGTCCCGCCCCGGGGCGTTCGATGTGAGTGGGAGTTACGGCGACATGCCAGGTTCGCCCCAGCGGGGATATCAGGATGTTCAGGGATGGTGACCCGGGTGATTGACCGGTGCCGTGACGCTGCAATTGGTTGCGGTGGACGGTTCGCGGGAAGGCAACGCGCGGCCGGAGACCGATTGAAGACAGCCGCGAAAGGTGTTTCCACCGACATTCTGTCAAGTTCCTCGACGGCGGGGAAGCGTGGTCCTGCGATCTCGGCGGGTTAGGAGCTGAGCCGTTGGTCCGCGATGCACTAGGAGCTTGTCGCGACGATTTACACATGCGCAAGCTGCTGCGACATCGCCGGGGATAGCGGTGATGCCGCAGAGCGATGAATTGCCAGCGCCGGCGCCCGCCTAGGAATAACTACTGAGTGCCGGGACCGGGCGCATCGCCCCGATGGCACGCCGCGTGCCAGGCTCTATGCTGCGGTCGCCGGAGAGCTGGCGCCGATGGCGAGTTCCCGTCCCTGATTCGTCGCGGAGGGAAATGGATTGGACGACGCCGGAACTGGTCTGGTCGGGCAGAGCCCGGCGCTTCTCGGGCTCAAGCAGCAGGTCGGGCGCCTCCTCGAGCATCAGGTGCCGGGGAGTCGCCTGCCACCGCTCCTCATCCAGGGGGAGACCGGCACGGGGAAGGGGCTTCTCGCCCGGGCTATCCACGCGGGGAGTCTGAGGGCCAGCGAGCCATTCGTGGACGTGGATTGCGCGGCCATTCCTGAGACTCTCCTCGAATCAGAACTGTTCGGCTTCGAGCGCGGGGCCTTCACGGATGCCCGCCACGCCAAGGCGGGCCTCTTCCAGACCGCTCATCGCGGCACGGTGCTCCTGGACGAGGTGGGGCTCCTGACGCGGCCGCTGCAGGCCAAGCTCCTGAAAGTGGTGGAGCAGCGAGGCGTCCGGCGGCTGGGAAGCACGCGGAGCGAGCTGGTGGACGTGTGGATCATCGCCGCCACCAACGAGGACCTCGCGCGGGCCACCCACGAGGGTCGGTTCAGGGAGGACCTCTATCACCGGCTGGCGGCGGTCACCCTGAGCCTGCCGCCCCTGAGGGAGCGGGGGGAGGACATCCTGCTCCTGGCCGAGCACTTCCTCGCGCGGGCCTGCCACGAGTATGGCCTGACGGCGCGGACCCTAGCGCCGGATGCGCGCGAGGCCCTGCTGGGCTACGGCTGGCCGGGCAATGTCCGCGAGCTGGCCAACCTGATGGAGCGCGTGATCCTCCTGTCCGAGGGGTCGGCCGTCACGGCGGATCGGCTCGGGCTTCCGGCAGGGGTCCCGGCCGGCTCCGCAGGCGGTGCCGGAACCCGGCCGGACCTTCTGCGAGCCTCGGTGGATCTTTTCGAGCGCGATCGCCTGCTTTCAGCCCTGGGCGAGTCGGGGTGGAATGTCAGCCTGGCGGCCTTGCGCCTCGGGGTGCCGCGGAACACCCTCCGGTACCGCATCGGGAGGCTCCGCTTGCGCCCGCCGGCTGACGCCGGCGCCCAGGGGAGGCCGCGGCCGATTCGCGACGTCTCGTCCTCTTCGACCTCCTCGACCTCCTCGACCGCGGAGCCCGCCGCCTCCGCCAAAGCTCCGGCGGCCAGGACGCCGGGGCCGGTGTCCCGGCCGAGACGGGGGTCCGCCCGTAGGCCTGCGGGCGGGGCTGCGGCGGCAGGCGGCCAGGGGCCGGCCTCGGCGCCGGAGTGGGAGCTGCGCCCCGTCACCATGCTCGGCGTCGTCCTCTCCCCGGCCGCCGGGCCCTCCGAGCCGGGACTGCTGGCGGGGGCGATGGAGATCGTCGCGGAGAAGACCCGCGCCTTCGGCGGCCGGGTCGAGTCGGTCGAGGGCGCCACGCTCGTGGCAGCCTTCGGCCTTCGGTCGGCCGAGCACGCGGCTCTGCGGGCGCTCCTGGCCGGGCTCGCCATCGTCAAGCTCGGCGAGTCCGCGGGGGCCGACGCGGGCGCGCGTGTCACGGTGAGGATCGCCGCGCACACGGCCGAGGCCATGGTCAGGCGTGACAACGGCGAGGCCCGGATCGGCGCCCAGGACGGGCCGGGGATGGAGGCCGTGCTGGGCGGCCTGCTCGAGGCTGCCGGCCCCAACTCCATCGTTGTCTCCGGGGCGATGGCCCCGCTCCTCTCCCGGCACTTCAGGCTCGAGCCTGCCGTGGCGGGTGGAGGCGAGGCTGCGCCAGGCGCCGCCCATCGCGTCCTCGGGCGCCGGCAGGCGGGCGATCCCGAGTCGGGAGGGCTGATCCCCTTCGTGGGGCGGGGGCGGGAGCTGGACACGCTCCTCGATCTCGTCGCGCGCGCCGAGGCGGGGCGCGGCCAGGTGGTCGGCGTCATGGGCGAGCCAGGCATCGGCAAGTCGCGGCTGCTGCACGAGTTGCGCCGGCGTCTCAGCGCCTGCGGGATCCCCGTCTACGAGGGCCGCTGCGCCCCCGGCGGGCGGGCCACGCTGCAGTCCACGATGCTCGAGCTGCTGCGGCAGGCCTATGGCATCGGCGAGGGGGACGACGCGGAGGCGGTTGTCGGGAAGGTGCGGGAGGGGCTGGGCGCGAAGGGGCTGTCTGCGCAGGAGTGGGCGCCGAGTCTTCTGCTGCTGCTGGGGATGTCCGGAGGGGACGGCGGGCTCGCGGCGCTGTCGCCCGAGGCCCGCAAGGCGCGCATCTTCGACAGCCTCCGCCGGCTCACAGTCGAGCGGAGCCGTCGCCAGCCCTTCGTCCTCGCCCTCGACGACGCCCACTGGCTCGGCAAGACCTCGGAGGAGTTCCTGGAGTTCCTCGTCCGGGGCCTGCCCGCCTCGCGCGTGCTGCTCCTCTGCACCTACAGGCCAGACTACCGGCCAGCCTGGCTTGCGGCTCACTCCGCCAGCCAGCTCGCCCTGCCCCCGCTGGAGCGGGCGGAGAGCCTGGCCATGCTCGGCTCGATCCTGCCGCCGGCACGTGGCGAGCCCCTGAGGGAGCGGATCATCGAGCAGGCCCAGGGCAATCCGCTCTTCCTCCAGCAGCTGGCCCAGGCGGCGGGCCAGTCCGGTCCCGACGAGCCCGGAGCGTCCATTCCGCAGACGATCCGCGAGGTGATCGTCGGTCGCATGGACAGACTGGCCGAAGGGCCGAGGCGGCTCCTGCAGTGCCTGTCGGTGTTCAGGGGCTCCGTGCCGCTGCCGGTGCTGGCCGCGGTGGCGGGCGACACCCCGGAACTCGCGGAGCGGCTCGACGCCCTGGAGAGGCTCGATTTCGCGCGGGAGGAGCCGGGCACCGAGCCGCCCGAGTACGCCGTCAGCCATTCCCTGGCCCGCGAGGTGGTCTATCAGGGCCTGCCCCTCCCCGAGCGCGAGGCCTTGCATGCGGCCGCCGGTCAGGCACTCGAGGCACATTATGGGGCGCGGCGCGGGGGGGGCTGCGAGCAGCTCGCCTATCACTACGCGAGGGCGGGGGACCCCCGGAAGGCCATCGAGCACCTGACGGGCTTCGCCGAGGTCTTGCTGGGCGCCTCAGGTCTGTCCGAGGCCGCCGAGACGCTTTCGGAGGCGCTCGGCCACGCCCAGCGATTGCCTGGCTCGCAGCGGGACCGCTCTCACGTGGAGCTGCTCCTCCGGCTGACGGGCGTGCTGGCGTGGCTGGGCCAGGCCGGGGAGGCCCGGGCTCTGCTCGGCACGGAGCGCGAGCGCGTGGAGCGGCTGCACGAGCCACATCTCACGGGCCTCTACCACTGCCAGCTCGCGCTTGCCCACTCCTACCTCGGCGAGCCTGAGGCCGCGCGCGCCGCCGGGCGGCGAGCCGTGGACGAGGCGGCGCGCTGCGGCGACGAGCCGATCATCGGCCGGGCGCAATTCGTGTCGGCGGTGGCCGACTGGGCCCTGGGGCAGTACCGGGCGGCCATGGAGAACGCGCGGCACGCGGTGCTGTGCTTGACGCGCGTCGGCGACACTCACTGGCTCGCCCGGAGCCGCCGCATATTGGGGCTCGCGCGGTTCGGGGCCGGCGATTTCGACGGAGCGCTGGAGGCGGTTGGCGCGGCCGAGGCGCTGGGCGCCGCCTCGGGCGATGCCTGGACCCAGAGCATTGCCGCCTCCGCCGCCGGGTGGATCCTCGCCACCCGCGGCGACGGGGAGGCGGCCAGCGCCGCCTGCCAGCGGGCGCTTCAGTGCGCGCGCGATCCCTTCACGCGGGCCAGCGCCATGGGCACGCTGGGGCTGGCCTTTCTCGAGCGCCATGACCCGGCTGGCGCCATTCCCTGGCTCGAGGGGGCGGTGGAGCAGGCCCGCCGCTTCACGAACAGGCGGGTCGAGGGGCGCTTCCTGGTCTTCCGCGGGCAGGCTTACCTCGGGCTGGGCCGGCTGGACGAGGCGAGGCGGTCGGTGGCTGCCGGCCTCGAGATGTGCCGCACCACCCGGTTCGCCTACGGCACGGGCCTGGGCGAGCGCGCGCTGGGTGAGGTGGCGCTGGCCGCCGGCCGGCTCGACGAGGCCGCCACGCATCTCGCCCGCGCCCGCGACCTCTTCACCGCCGTGGGCTCTCCCCACGAGGTCGCACGGGGTCAGGTCTTGCATTCCAACATTGGTCAAGGACGGACCGCATTGCAGCGGGGCGGCGGGGAGGGCCTCTCGACCGTCGCCTGAGCCACGCCTTCGCCCGCCGCCGAGGGCGTCCACGGCGGCTCTCTCGGCGGCGAGCCTGAACCGGGGGCCGGCACCGAAGGTCGCCCGGGAGACGATACCGGTTATACTAAGAGTATGAAGACAGCCGTGTCTCTTCCAGAGGACGTATTCCGGGCCGCCGAACGGCAGGCGCGCCGGGCGCGGAAGTCACGAAGCCAGCTCTACGCGGAGGCGCTCTCGGAGTACCTCCTGCGGCATGCGCCCGACGAGGTCACCGAGGCGATGAACCATGTCGTCGACCAGCTGAATGAGACCACCGACCCGTTCGTCACGGCCGCTGCCCGGCGAATCCTGGAGCGCAGCGAGTGGTAGAGGTGTCGCAGGGCGAGATCTGGTGGGCCGATCTGCCTGACCCCGCTCGCTCTGGCCCCGGTTTCCGACGGCCCGTGGTGATCGTGCAAGGCAATCCCCTGAACCGAAGCCGGATCGCCACGGTGGTCTGTGTTCCGTTGACGAGCAATCTGACCTGGGCGCGGGCGCCCGGGAACGTCCTCCTCCCAGCCAACGTCGCGGGCCTCCCGAAGGATTCGGTGGCCAATCCATCACAGATCATTGCTCTCGATAGAGCCTTCCTCGCCGAGCGGGTGGCGAGGCTGCCACCAAAGCACGTCGCGCAGGTGCTGGGCGGGATCGACGTGGTGCTCGGCAGATAGGAGGCGTATTCCGGGGAAGCGCGCGGGGGTGCTCCTTCTCGCTCCGCGTCGCTCGCGCTCGGCCACGCCTCGGGCAGGCCGAGGACGTCGCGGACGGCCTCGGCGACGCGCGTCATGAGGTGCCGGGGCAGGCGGGTGAGAGGCCCCTCGACGAGGTGCCGGTTGTCGATGGCGCGGAGCCGATCGACGAGGGGATCCAAGGGCGGTGCAAGCTTCAGGGAGATCGCTCCCAAGCGCCAGGGTCCGCTTGACCGGCGCTCCCGACATGGCTAACATGGCCACATGAAGAAGGCCAAGATCGCCGAGCTCAAGAACCACCTGTCCCGCTACCTCGATCACGTCCGGAGCGGGGAGTCGGTGCTGGTGCTGGACCGGGACCAGCCCGTTGCGCAGATCGTTCCCCTCGTGGGCCCGAGCGGGGGGCCGCGCGGCCACGACGAGCGGCTGGCGCGGCTGGAGCGGCGGGGCCTGATCCGGCGCGGGTCCGGAGGTCTCCCCGAGTGGCTCGGGAAGCGCAAGCCCCCCCGCCTGCGGGGCAGCGTGCTCAGGGATCTGCTGGCCGAGCGACGGGCCGGCTGGTGAGGTTCTGGGACACCTCGGCCCTCATCCCGCTGGTGGTGGCCGAGCGCGGCACCACGCTGGCGGAGCGCCTCCTCCGTGAGGACCCCGCCGTTGTGGTCTGGGCCCTGACCCGTGTCGAGCTGCTGTCAGCGCTGGCGCGCCGGCGGCGCGAGGAGCCAGCCGCCGCGCGGCGGCTCCTGGGGGCCAAGCGCGAGATCCTGGCGGCCTGGCCGCGCTGGTCCGAGGTGACCGCGGTGGAGGTCGTTCGGCGCCACGCGGAGCGGGTGGTGGACACCCATGCGATCCAGGCCGCCGACGCGCTGCAGATCGGCGCGGCGCTCGTCGCCGCCGGCGACGACCCCGCTGCGCTGGAGTTCGTCACATTCGACGAGCGGCAGGCCGTGGCCGCCGAGCGCGAGGGATTTCGCGTGCGCGGCGCGAGCTGAAGGCGCCCGCCGCCGAAGCGGGCGAGGTTCACGGGGGGTCGGACCGTCGGTCGAAAGGCCAGGCAGACGATCGTCCTCATCTACATGCGCACGCTCGAGGAGTATCTGAGGCTCCGTCTCGGCCGCCGCGCCGCGCGGGGCTTTCGCCGGGAGCTCACCACGGTGCCGGGCGCGGGGCGCGTCCCCACCGCCTTCAGGCCCGAGGCCACCGCGCTGGCGCAGCGCGTGGCGCGGAAGATCGGCGGGCTGCCCATGAGCCTCGTCACCGAGACCGTCATGGGTATTCCCACCACACCCCATCTTCTCGGTGGCTGCGGCATGGGCGAGAACCCGGAGGCGGGAGTCATCGACGCCCGCCACCGCGTCTTCGGCTACGACGGGCTCTACGTCGTCGACGGCTCGGCCGTCTCCGCCAATCCCGGCGTCAACCCGGCGCTCACCATCTGCGCACTGGCCGAGCGGGCGATGAGCCTCATCCCCCCCGCTGGGTGCGCGGCCAGCCAGGCGGGGCGCGTTGTCAACGCTGGGCGGCGCTGATAGGCTTGGGCCATGACGACACGACCTGACGGGCAGGAACGGAAGCCTCCGGGAGAGGTGAGCGTGGACGTCCTCGAGCGGGGCGCCCGCGGGCAGACCTCGAGCCGCCGGCTCTTCATGCAGCTCCAGGTATTCGGCGGCTGCGCCGACCCCAAGCCGCTGGCGCGGGCCTTGGAGGCCGGCGGCATCGAGGCCGTGCTGTACGCCGAGGTGGGCGATCCGCGGGGGGTAGGGCTGCTGGCCTTCGCCGAGGACCCGGCCTTCTTCGTGACGCGCCTGCGCGAGACGCTCGGCGGCGAGCCCTTCGCGGCGCTCGAGCTCAAGCCAGCCCTCACCATGATCGGGCGATCCTACTCCTCGGGATTCGAGGCAGACCTCGAGGACTGGCTCCTGCACCGGCCGCGGCGCACCGTGCTCAACCCCGCCTGGCCGTGGGCCATCTGGTACCCGCTGCGCCGGGTGGGGGCCTTCGCGCGGCTGTCGCCGGAGGAGCAGAGCGCGATCCTGCGCGAGCACGCCGTGCTCGGCCGCGCCTATGGCGAGGCCGATCTCGGCCACGACATCCGCCTCGCCTGCCACGGGCTCGACACCCACGACAATGACTTCCTCATCGGGCTCGTGGGGCGCGCCCTCCACCCGCTCTCTCACCTCGTGCAGACCATGCGGAAGACGGCGCAGACCTCAGAGTACATCCAGAGCCTGGGCCCCTTCTTCGTCGGTCACGCCCTCTGGCAGGGGGGTCAGGTCTTGCAATCCGACATCGGTCAGTGACCGGGTGTATCTGCCAGCGTACGTCTTGAGTGGGAGGTGGCGCCCGCGGTAGCGTCGGCGCATGGCACGGCCGCTTCGCGTGCAGTTCCCGGGCGCGCTCTATCACGTGACAGCCCGTGGGAACGGGCGCCAGCCCATCTTCGCCGATGACACCGACCATGAGCGCTTGCTGGCCGCGCTCACCTCCGTGGTCGCCCGCTATCACGAGGGACGAGCGAGATGCCCGCTGCGCCCGCGCGGTCCGCGACCACGGCTAGACGATGAACGCGGTCGCGGCGTTTCTCGGCGTCCACTGTGCGACGGTCAGCCGCGCGTTGGCGCGGGGCGAGGCGCCGCGCACCACAGCGGCCGTGTTGGATTGCAAGACCTGACCCCAGTCAGGGGCGGCCCTCTACGGCGACGTCGAGGAGGTAGGGGCGCTTCGCCCGGAGGGCGGCGTCGAGGGCGGGGCGGAGGTCGGCGCCACGGCTGACACGGGCGGCGGTGACGCCCATGCCCTGGGCCAGCTCGGTGAAGCCGAGCGGCGGCTGCTCCAGGTCCATGTGCAGGTACGGGCCCTCGGCGCCGAGGCCGAAGCGCTGGCGATAGGTGTCCATGTTGTGCTTGAGGATGCGGTACTCGCGGTTGTCGAGGATGACGAACACCACCGCGAGATCGTGATGGGCCGCCGTCCAGAGCGCCTGGATGCTGTACATGGCGGAGCCGTCCCCCGAGACCACGACGACCGGCCGATGCGGCTCGGCGAGCTTGACGCCGAGGCCGCCGGGCAGAGCCTGGCCGATGCCGCCCCCGCGGGCGCCCCAGTAGTCGCCCGGTCGAGTGAACGGGATCGTCCGCGCCAGGTCGGGTCCGGCCGTGATGGCCTCGTCGATGACGATGGCGTCGGCAGGCAGCGCCGCGGCCAGCTCGGCCATTACGCGGGGCATGGAGAGGGGCTCGCGATCCCAGCGCCTGGCCGCGCGAGCGCGCTGGCTTTCCGCGTCCTGCTCCTTGAGGGCGCGCAGCGCGGCGTTGCGCCGCGCCGCCTCTTCCCGGCCGGCCGCCCCGGCGACGCGCTCGATGGCCGCGCGCAGGGCGGCGAGGGCCTGGGCCGGGTGCGCGAGGAGACCGACCTGCACCGGGAAGTTGCGGGCCAGCCGCTCGGGGGCATCGGCGATCTGGATCAGCGCCGCGCCGTCGGGGAAGGGTGAGCCCGGCGCGAACCACACCTCCTCGAGGCAGCGGCCGCCGACGAGCAGCACGATGTCGGACCCGTCGAGGGCCCGGCGGATGGAGGCGGCGTCGAAGCCGAGGCGCAGCCGGCAGTTCGGGTGCGAGGTGGGGAAGGCGATCCCGAGGTGCACCCCCTCGTACCAGACGGCGGCGCCGAGGGCCTCGGCCAGCCCGAGCAGCTCGGCCTGCGCCCGGGCGTTGCCCGCGATGTCGCCGAGGACGATGGCGGGGCTCCGGCTGCCGGCGAGGAGTGCCGCGGCCTCCTCGACGCCGGCCGGGTCGGGCAGGGTCGCGCGGTAGAGTCCGCCGGGCGGAATCGCCGCGTGCTCCGTCTCCTGCTCGAGGACGTCGATGGGCAGCGCCACGAACACCGGGCCCGACGGCGGGTCGCTGGCGATCTTGAAGGCGCGGTGGAGGCAGAGGGCGAGCTCGTCGGCGCGCTCGGCCTGCACGCTCCACTTGGTGAGGGGCGCGGCCATGGCGACGAGGTCATGGCCCAGCAGGGGCTCGCGCAGCCGCATGCGGGTGTCCTGCTGGCCGGCCGTCACCACCAGCGGGGCCCCCGCCTTCGCGGCGGCGTAGAGCATGCCCAGCGCATTGCCCAGGCCCGGCGCGACGTGCAGGTTGACGAAGGCGGTGCGGCCGCTGGCATGGGCGTAGTAGGCGGCGGCTCCGAGGGCGACGCCCTCGTGCAGGGCGACGATGTACCGGAGCCGGGGATGGCCGGCCAGGCCATCCATGAGCGGGCTCTCGGTGGTACCCGGGTTGCCGAAGATGTACTCCACCCCTTGCGCCACCAGGGTGTCCATGAGGACCTGCTTGCCGCGCATGCGCATGCTCCTCCACTCAGGGATGGGGACGCCGGGGCAGTCGCCCGGCCCACACGGCGATGGTGGCGACCAGGGCGGAGGCGCCGGCGAGGGTGAAGGCCAGGACGTAGCTGCCCGTGACGTCGAAGAGATGCCCCGCCTGCCAGGCCCCGAGGGCGCTGCCGGCGGCCCCGCCGATCTGGGTGACGCCGAAGATGGCGCCGAAGTTCCGGCCCCGGAACCGATCGCTGACCATCGCGGGCATGAGGGAGGCGGTGACCGAGTAGCCGGAGCCGAACAGCACGGCGTAGGCGTACGGCAGCCAGGGAGTCGGGCTCGCGGTCATGCCCAGGAGCACGCCGACGCCGGCGAGCATCAAGGCCATGCCCAGTACGTACACCGCCTCCCGCGGGAAGAAGTCAGAGAGCCAGCCGCCGCCGGTCTTCCCGATGATGCTCGATGCGCCGACCACGCTCACCACCGATGCGGCCACCATCGGGGTCGCGTCGTGATCGACGAGGAAGGCGGCCTGGTGGACATGCAGGCTCTGGGAGCAGAGGTTCCCCATGAAGGTGGCGGAGGCCAATACCCAGAAGGGCCGCGTGAGCATGGCGGCCGCCAGCGACGGGGCGGCGGCCGGCACCGGCGCCCCAGGGGCGCTCGCCAGTTCCGCGGGTGGCTCGGCGAGGGGCGGGGCGGCCGCCTCCCGCACGAGCAGCCAGGTCGCGGGCAGGATCCACACCGCAGAGAGCGCGCTCAGCACGCGAAACGCCCAGCGCCAGCCGAAGGAGCCGATCAGCGCCTGGCAGAGCGGCACGACGAGGAAGATGCCGAGGCCGATCCCGGCGCCGGCGATGCCCAGCGCCAGCCCCAGCCGCTCGCTGAAGTGGCGCTGCACGAGCACCACCGTCGGGGTCCAGCCGGCCGTGGCCACGCCGGCGGCGGTGAGACCGCCGAAGGCCAGGTAGAGCTGCCAGGGGGTATTGACCAGACTGTCGGCCCAGAGCCCGATGGCGAGGAGGAGGCCGCCGGCCGCGATGATGCGACGGGGCCCGAGGCGGTCGCAGAGCCCGCCGAGCACGGGGTTCATGGCGCCGTGAACCAGGGTGAACACCGAGAAGGCGCCCGCCAGGGCAGAGCGGCTCCAGCCGAAGTCGCGCAGCCAGGCCACGAGGAACACCGTGTAGGCGTACCAGGTGCCGTAGACGAGTGACATCGTGATCACGGTGACGGCCAGGGTCCAGTGCGCCGCGGAGCGTGACATGCGAGGCTGTCGCGGGGAAGTGCCCCGCGCTGAGGGGGCTGAGGAGGCTGCACCCGGGACGGGCATGCCATGGAGGGGCGCCGAGTGCCAGACTGCGGAGCACGCCGGGGGGAGTGGCCCCTGGACTTCCGGGCGCCGCTCGGCGGCGCGACCGGACAGGAGGAGCTCCGTGGAGCTGAACAGCCGGATGATGGACGGCTCGATTCCCCAAGATCCCGAGGGGCGCTGCGCCTCGCGGAGGAGGCGAGGCTTGTCGGGCAGGCTGGTTGTCGAGGTCGCGGCCGAGTGCCATCCGTCCCCAAGCCCGCGCCGTGCGGCCAGGCGCCGCGGGGCTCCCGCCGCCGATCCAGAGAGGCACGTGCGGCTTCTGCGTGGGCTTCGGGGGCGACGCCACAGTCCTCGACCTGGAAGTACTGACCCGCGACCGCGGGTGCTCTTCGGCCCAGAGGACGTTCTGAGATGCCCGGTCGGTCCGAGGCGAAGCGGCGCAGCCGAGCCGCCCGGCCTGGTTGCGGCCGCGAGGCCGCGCTAGGAAAGATTAACGCCGGTTCGCATCACGCGGCCGCATGCAGCGGGCCTCCAGAACGCCCTGAAAGCCTCCGGCCTCGTCGAGCCGGCGTTTCGGTGTTCGTTACCCGCGCCTGCGCGCCCGGTGCAGCCCGAACAGGCCGCCAAGACCCGCCCCGAGCAGCAAGAGACTCGCCGGTTCGGGCACCGCGGTGAATTCATGATCCGTCTGCGCCATCGCCAGCCGTCCCTCCGGCGCGCCGTCTTCGGCGCTGCCGTAGAGCGGCCCGGTCGTCGTCCAGCCCGTGGACGGGTCGAAGGCAAAGGGCGCCCAGCTGAAGGTCATGCCCGGCAGCGCGGCGACCTGGCCATTGAGGACGGTGAAGACCTGGTTCGGGGCAAAGCTTGGGATGCCGCCCGGCGCGGCCATGAATTCCTCCAGATTGACGAGGCTGTAGAGCGTCACGTCGGTGAAGATGTCGAAGAAACTGTCCACCGCCCACAAATCCGGGATGAGGACGGGCACGTCATTGCCGACGCTCTGGTGAATGAAATCGGAATTGCTCTCGATAGTCCATTCCGCGCTGCCCGTGTCGAAATAGAAGGATTCGATCCACAGGAGCGCGCCGGCGCCGTTGCCTGGCTGATTGCCGCCGCCGCCCGGCAGCGGTCCGCCGCCCCCGCCGCCAAACGGATTCGGCCCGGGGCCGCCGCCGGCGTTCGGCGCCTTGGTCGTGTTGAAGGCGTCGCAATTCGTTCTGTTGAATTCGCCGGCCTTGATGTACAGCGTCCTTGAGCCGCCGGCCGGGATGACGCCAAGATCACGTTGCCCGATGTCCCGGCCTTTCTCATCCGTGATGTGAACGGTGAACTCTTTCGCCGCGCCGCCGAAATTCTGCTCCACGAGGGAGACGTCTTTGGAACAGTCGCGGCTGCCGCCGGGAACGGGCACTGACGTGGCGGACGCCGGCGCGACTTGCGCGCAGGCGAAAAGCACCGTGGCGAAAAACGCCGCGCGATGAAATGACAGTGGTCCTTGCATGGCTGGTCTCCCGGGGAAGGATGTTTCCCCAAGCGAACCCAAAGCGGGCCAAGCGACATTCAACCTGCAGATCTGTCGCGACCTGGCCACCGAGCATACGCCGTGCCAGACACGGGCACTGTCACCCATCCAGTTGAAACAACGAATGGAATCCCACCCACGGCTGAATCGCCGGCATGCCGGGCTCGTCACCTTGTAAGGATTCCCGACGGGTTCCCAGAGCGAAACCCGCTTCGATTGGCAGGCGACGAAGCCGATCACGGGCGTCGCCCTTGAGCGGGTGTTCCAGCCCCTCCTTCGGCCGGCGTAGCGGTCTCAGAGCAGGGACGGCTGGTTGCCCTTGTACCGGTCCCAGTCGGGACCACTTCCTATGGAACCTCCTCCGCCGTCCTCTTGCCGACCGGGACAGTCTGGGGCTGAGCCTCGAGGGCTTCGAGCCGATCGGTCCTCTGGCCAGCAAGCTCTGGACCTTCACGCCCGCGGATTCTCGTACGGCCCACCTGTGTCAGATGCCCGCACGGCGCCACCGCGCGTGCACGCTGAACCCGAGCACCACTCCGGACCCCAAAATGAGCAACATCAGCGTCGAAGGCTCCGGCACTGTAGCCAAGTCGAGCGTAATCCCCGTGCTCGGGGTATTGCTGCCGCATCCGAATCTCCGGTCGTCCGTGGTCGTGCAGGCAAAGCTCACCAACGAAAAATCCTTATCGATCCTATGCGCGGGGCATGAGCGACGGTCGCCGCCGGCGGAGCCCGGGCTCATCCGGCGTCGCGCCGGTACGGCGCGATGACGTGGGTGGCGATGGACTCCAGGCGCTGGAGCACCTTGTCGCGATCGAGGCTGAACACCGGCGCGAGCAGGTGCCGCACGCCCTGGGCGGCGAAGTGGTGGGCAAGATCCAGCGTGAGCCGATCCGTGGGCGAGGCGCTGATGACGAACTCCGCCTCCGTGCGTCCGGCCCGGTCCAGCGCCTCGCGGAGGAGGCGGAGCTTGCCGGGCAGGTCGGCCGCCGAGGTGGCGGCCGAGTGCCATCCGTCCCCGAGCCGCGCCGCGCGGCCGAGCGCCGCTGGACTCTCGCCGCCGATCCAGAGAGGCACGTGCGGCTTCTGCGCGGGCTTGGGGGCGAAGCCACAGTCCTCGACCTGGAAGTACTGACCCGAGAAGCGCGGGTGCTCCTCGGTCCAGAGGACCTTCATGAGCCGCAGGTACTCGTCCATGCGGCGGCCACGGTCGTGGAACGAGGCCCCGAGGAGGGTGAACTCCTCTTCCATCCAGCCCACGCCGGCCCCGAAGATGACGCGCCCCCGCGAGAGGTGGTCGGCGCTGGCGATCTGCTTGGCGGTGACGATGGGGTGCCGCATGGGCACCACCGTGATGCTGGTGCCGAGGCGGATCGTCGTGGTGTGGGCGGCGAGGTAGCCGAGGGCGACCATGGGATCGAGCCAGTCCAGGTCCGGGTCGTACGGGAAGCTGCCGTCCCGGGAATACGGGTAGGTCGAGGCCAGGCGCCGCGGGACGATGATGTGATCGGCCAGGAACACCGAGTGATAGCCCAGCTCCTCGGCCCGGCGCGCGACGCGCGCCAGCGTCTCGGGCTCGGCGAGGGGTCCCACGCCGAAGATGTGTGCGCCGAAGTCCATGAGTCCTCCTTTGCGCGGCGGGGGTGTCGGCTAACGCCGGTGCGCGGCTGGGCTTTCGGGGTTGATGACCGTGAGGCCCTCGGCCTCCGCCGCCCGGAGGAGCCGATTGTCGGCGGCGACGAAGGTGATGGGCTCGCCCAGCTCCGTGTGAAGGCGGCACGCCGAGGCGAGGTGAATGGCGTCGAACCCCTTCAGCGGGTGACGCTGGATGAGCTGGCGGGCGACATCGAGGACGGGGCCAGAGAGGTCGACGCGGAGACAGCCCTGCCAGTCGTGCTCGAACTGGCGACAGGACCCGGCGTACTCGGCAGGCGAGAGGTCGCGCTCCCGGTGACGGCGTGTGAGTCCGGCGTACACCTCGGCGTAGGCGATGTTCGCCGTCGCGAACAGTCCCTCTCGGGCCAGGATGGCCTGGACGAGCGGGGTTCCCCTCTCGTCGACGAAGCGCTTGATGAGCGCGCTGGTATCGAGATAGTTCATCTCCGGTCTTCGAGGATCGTCCTGGAGAGCGGCTTGCCGCGAACCCGGACCAGCCGGACGCGCCTCAACAACTTCCGGGTGGGCAAGGTCACCACACCCCGTGCGGCCAGCTTCGCCAGTCGCGCCTCCAGGCTCACGGGGGTCTCTGCCGACAGGATGGGCTGGAGCAGGGCGATCGGCTTTCCCCTCTCGGTGACGATAACCTCTTCGCCGCGCTTGGTCCGACGGAGGTACTCCGCGAGGCGGTTCTTAAGCTCCCGGACGCCGACGCTGCCCATGGCCGCCCCTCCCTGGTGGCCATTGTAGCCACATGGCACAGGAACGAGCAAGACCTCCGTTCGGCATTTCGCCCGGGGGCGCATCGCGGGTAGACTGGCGGCCGGGAAGAGGCGCAGGTTGCACCGGCTTCCCGGGGAGCCCGACGTGGCCGATGGCGGGGTGAGGACGGCGCTGTTCGCCGCCATCAGCAGGCGGTGCTTCTACGGCTGGACTGTCCTGGCCGTGGCCGGTCTCGGCATCTTCGCCAGCGGCGCCGGCCAGTCGCATATCTTCAGCGTCTTCAGCGGGCCCATCGGCGGGGACCTCGGCCTGTCCAAGGCTGCGATCGGATCGGCGTACGGCCTCGCCACCCTCGTGGCGGCCCTCTGTCTGCCGTACATGGGCCGGCTGCTGGACCGCTTCGGGCCCCGCCGTACGATTGCCGTGGTGGTGCTGCTGTTCGGCGCCGCCTGCCTGGCTCTGGGCGGCGCCGCGAACATCGTCTGGCTCGCCGCCGGCTTCGCGGCGCTCCGGTGCCTCGGCATGGGCGCGCTGATGCTCGCCTGCACGAACCTGGTCTCGCAGTGGTTCAGCCGCCGCCGTGGCCTCGCGCTGAGCCTGATGGCGCTCGGCTTCGCCGCCTCGATGGCGATTCACCCGCCGCTGGGCCAGTACCTGGCCGAGACGCTGGGATGGCGGCGGGCCTGGGTCATCCTGGGTCTTCTCACCTGGGTGCTGCTGCTGCCGCCGATCGTCCTGCTCGTGCACGACAGGCCGGAGGACAAGGGGCTTCGACCGGACGGCGATCCGCCCGAGCCCGCAGTCGCCGGGGCCGACAGCCCCGCCACGACCGCCCCGAATGGACTGACCTTGCGCGCGGCGCTCGGGACGCCCGCCTTCTACATCGTCGGGGCCGGCTTCTTCACCACCACGATGATGGCGACGACCCTGCACTTCTATCAGGTCTCGATCCTGGGGGCGCAGGGGGTGGCCGCGGAGATCGCCGCGCGGGTCTTCCCGGTGTCGGCGTTGACGATGGTGCTGGCCATGCCCTTCGTCGGCCGCCTCTTCGATCGGTGGCGCACGCGGCACGTCTTCGCCGGGGGCCTGCTCGTCAGCGCCGGCGCGCTCGTCGGCGTGACGCTCGTCCACGACGTCGCCACGGCCGTGCTCTACGGCATGCTCTTCGGGATCAACAATGCCTCGACGATGACGATGTTCGGCTACATGTGGCCGCGCTACTTCGGCCGCCGGCACCTCGGCAGCATCCAGGGCATGGGCCAGATGATCGGCGCCCTCGGGGCCGCGCTGGGGCCCTTACCCGTGGGGCTCGCCTTCGACCTCACGGGCAGCGCCGCGGCCACGCTGCGGCTGCTGGCGCTCCTGCCGATCGCCTGCGCCGTGGCGGCGAGCTTCCTCAGGACACCGCGCGGCGTCACGGGTGGCGAGCACCTGGAGTGACGGGGCGGCCACCAGCCCGCTCCCGATCGGAGCCTGAGCCCGCGGGATCTCGGACACGCCTTGGACGCGGCCGCGTTGTGCCACGCCCGTGCCAGGCTGTCACGACAGATGCGGGTACCGCCGGCGACGATGACGAAGCTCCGGTGAATTCTGAAGCCAACTTGGACGGTGCCTGAGGTTTGGCAAGGCGGTTGCTGTGCAGGTCCTCATGGTCCCGAGGTGGCTGCGGGGGACACCGTGACGATCCATGGCTTCGGGGAGGAATCGCCGATGACGATCCGGCTGCGACGCGGAAGCAGGCTCGCCTCTCGTCTGGTGCTGATGGCGGCCGTCCTGGTCCTGGCGGCGGGGCTGTGCGCAGGACCGGCCCGGGCGCAGGAGGTGATCACCAACGAGTCGGTGGTGGCCATGACAAGAGCCGGGCTTCCCGAGTCGGTGATCGTCGCCAAGCTCCGCTCGGGGCATTCGGCGCTGGACCTGCGCGCCGACGCGCTGATCGCGCTGAAGCAGGCTGGCGTCTCGGATCGGATCCTGGAAGCCATGGTGGCGACGGGCAGCGCTGCGCCGGACGCAGGCTCGAGCGCGCCCGCTCCTGCGGGACCGTCCTCGCACCTCGGGGACCCCCCGGCGGGCCCGCGTCTGCCTGGGCCCATGTCGCAGCTCCCGGGCAGCGAGGCGCTCCTGCCGCCGTCCGGAGCTGGAGAGGCGCCGCCGATGGCCCCGCCGCCAGCGTGGGCCGCGGGCAGCGCGGCTCCGCAGGCCGCCGACGCGCAGGATGGTCTGGGCGCACTGCTGGGCGCGCTCAAGAGCATCGCCGATCTCGTCGCGAGCACCGGCAGCAAGGCGGAACGACGGCAAGACGCGGGCGGCGAGGTCGGTCCGCCACCCGAGCCCATCCTCGGCAGCCCGGCGCCGCCAGCGCTGCCCGAGGTCCCGCCGGCTCCGGCCGCTGAGGGCCCCTCGCCAATGCCGCCGGAACCCGTCCCCGCGACCCCTCCGGTATCGCCCTCGGCAGGAAGCGCGCCGGACCCGAGGCAGTTCGCGCCGCGGACCGGCCGGCTGGGCGTGCGGGTCGAGACCCTCACCGCCGAGGCGGCGCGGTCGCTGGGCACGGGCGCCAGCGAGGGTGCGGTGCTGCGCGAGGTGTTTCCGGACAGTGCGGCCGCGGTTGCCGGGCTGCGCCCCGGGGATGTGGTGACGCGGATCAACGGCCAGAGTGTCCGATCGTCGGAGGAGATGCTCGCAGCGCTCGCCCACCGGATGCGCGGCGAGCGCAGCCGCCTCGCTGTGGTTCGCGGGAGCGCCGCGGGGGAGATCGTGGTCCCGGCGGCCTCCGAGTTCTCCTCTCCGGACCAGGGGGCGCCGCTGGCCGCGAGGCCGGAGAGGCCGCCCGTGGCGACTCCGAGGCCGGCGGCACCGCCGGCGGGGCTGGCCGCGGCGGCGGGGACCTACCGCTGCTGGATGTTCAACGTGGGTGGGGCCGGCGGGCGCTGTCGCACCTCCCCTCCGATCATCCTCCGCGCCGACGGCACCTACGAGGAATCGAGCACGCGGGGCAGCTGGACGCTGCGCGGGAGCCAGGTGTTGCTCGCGGGCTCCACCGTCCGCGGCGCGGGGCGGCTGGAGTCCGGCAACCAGATCGTCTTCGAGTACGTCTACAACGGCCAGCCTCATCGCGTCACCTATCTCCGTCAGGACGGCACCGGCGCCGATGCGCCGGCCGGCGCGCCGGCCCGGACCGTCGCGGCGCCCCCCGCGACGCCGGCCCCGCCGGCGGCGGCCCCGTCGCGGGTGCCGGTGGAGCTCACGATCCGCTTCGCCGCGTCGGACGGGTCGGTGGGCTGGATCAACAGCGTCGCGCTGATCCCGGCCGGCGGGACGACGGGCCCCGAGGCGCTGGGACGAACGGATGGCAAGCGGTCAGTGGCTGCCTCGTTCCGGTCGGTGGAGGCGGGGCATGTCTACACGGTGCACGTGTCGAGCGGGCTGCACCGCTGGCCGGTGGGCACGATCGATCTGCGCGCGCCAGCGGGGCCGGTGGCGCTGACGGTGAACGCGCCCGCCCCGGCCGCGCGCCGGGACAGTGGCGCGCCCGCGCCCAGAGACGCCGTCGCGCCCGCACGCGCCGAGCCAGCGGGAGCCGCCGCCGGGAAGCCCTGCGACCCGCGGCTGCCCCGGTACGCGCAGAAGGGATGCACAGAGTGACGGGCGGAAGGTCGCCGAGGAGGAAGTCATGACAGGTCTACTGTCGGCCGCCAGGATCGCCGCTGCCGTCCTGACCGTGGGGGTGCTGCTGGCGGAGGTGCCCCGGCCGGAGGCGGGCCGCCCCTCCCGGCAGTGCCGCGAGGGTGAGAGCGTCGAGCAATGCGCGCGGCGCGAGCGACTGCAGGGCAAGGCCACGCAGGCCGCCGCGCGCGTTCGGACGACCTACCGGCAGGTCCTCAACCGGGAGCCCACTCAGGACGAGATCAACTTCCACGTGGGGTTGGGGGGACCGTGGAGCATCGGGGCTGGCACCGACGGCGCGGTCCGCGCCAGCGTGCAGCTGTTCGACCGGGTCGACAAGCGATACCCCCGTCACGGCCGCATCGTCTTCAAGGGCTGGGCGGAGATCCCGCAGTGGCTGCCGGACGACGTCTGGGTCAAGCGGCATGCCGAGGCCATGGCGCGGGGGGAGCTGGACGAGTCATCGTTGCGGGCGCAGCTGCGGGATCGCACCGTGACCTGGGCCATCCAGAGGGCATTCGAGGCCGAGCTGAAGTCACAGGGGTCGCTGGGCCCCTTCCTCCTGGATCCTGGGAGCCGGACGTGGAAGCTCGCCCGGGGGCAGGTCGACCGCGGCACCGTGCAGGGCATCAACGGGCTGGCGACGTGGCTGAAGACCCACCCGCAGGTGCGCCAGGACGTGGCCGATCTTCCGCGACTCGAGCGGGAGGCGGCTGCCGCGGCGCTGGAGGCGAGCTTCGCGGCCGAGGTGACGCGCTGGCCGGCGCTGGCGAGCTATCTTCGCGAGGATCGGCGGCCGCCGCTCAAGGCAGCGCTGGCCGACCTTCGGGCGGGCCAGGAGGGCGGCGGACCGGACGGGATCCGGCGCTGGCTCGCGCGCCAGGAGGTGCGCGCGCGCTACTGGCAGACTCATGGCGTGGGCAGCCGCGTCGCCACACTCGAGCGCGACGCGGTGGTGACGGGGCTACAGGGGGCATTCGACCGCGAGGTGAGGTTGTTCCCTGGCCTCATGGGCTACCTGCTGGACCCGAGCCAGCCGCCCTACCGCACGGCGCTGGTGGATCTGCGGGCGGGGCGCGAGGGGGGCGGGGCCGCGGGGATCGCCGCCTATCTGCGGAAGCCCGGGGTCCGCGACTACTACTGGAGCGCGCTGGGCATCGTGCAGCAGTACGCGCTGCAGGAGCGGGAGGCGGTCCGTGAGGCGCTGACGGCGGCCTTCGCCAGCGAGGTGCGCTCGCGGCCCGCGCTGGTCGCCTATCTCGTGGACGAGGGGCAGCCGCCCTACCGCACGGCGCTGGTGGATCTGCGGGCAGGGCGCGAAGGAGGCGGCGCAGAAGGGATCGCGACCTACCTGGGGAAGCCCGGGGTCCGCCAGTACTACTGGAATACCCTCGGCATCGGGCGGAAGGCCGTGGAGCTCGCCGCCCGCGAGACCGCCCAGGCCGTGCTCCAGGGCGCGCGGGAGACCCTGGGCCAGGGCGTCGTCCTGCTCGGGGCGGCGAGCAACAAGTGCGTGAGACCGATGGGGTCCACCAGCGGCGCGGCGCTGCAGCTGGTGGAGTGCACGGGTCAGGCGGACCAGCGCTTCGAGCTCGTCGACGGCGCGCTCAAGTTCCAGGGGAAGTGCGTCGACGCCCGCGGCGGCCAGGGCCGGAACGGGGACGCCATCTTGCTCTGGGACTGCACCGGAGGAGCCAACCAGCGGTGGGCGGCGGACGGCGACGGACGCATCAAGGGGATCAACGGCCGGTGCCTCGACGTGGAGAAGGAAAATATGGCGGCCGGCGCGAGGCTCGTGCTCTGGGATTGCAAGTGGCCGGCGGCCCGGCACCAGCAGTGGTTCGTCGGCCGGCGGCTCGGGTTCGCCTACGCCTTCTTCCGCCCCAACATGCCGCTGGTCGCCGGCCACGTCGGCTGGGGCTATCAGCAGGCCGACGGCAGCTTCCGCGCGGGCGCGGTGGACGGCACAGGGATCGCGCCTTACATCGCCTCGCAGGACGACCGCGGGTACCACTGGATCGAGAAATTCCCCACCGAGAAGGCGATGACGGATTACTTCCGGCGCTGGGGCGAAGGGACCAAGGACGCACAGTATACCGAGGTCAAGCGCATCGCGGTGCTGGATCCGGACTACGAGGGCGCCCGCGCGAAGGCGGACTCCTTCGTGGGCTCGGGCTACATCGTGGTCATCAAGAACTGCATGGACGAGACCAACGCGGTCATCCAGGCGTACGGCGCCAAGGGGATGCCGTGGCCGCAGACGAACTGGTTCCCCTACTTCTGGTTCACCAACATGGCGAGCACCGCGCATCACCGGCTGTAGTCCCGGGGGCGACCTCCGGAGGGTCCGCCGGGAGCCGTCGGGGATCGCGGCGCGTGGCGGGCGTGCTGGATTGCAAGACCTGACCCCCTAGAGGGGGGAGGGAAGGTCGGAGCGGCCCATGAGGTAGAGGTCCACGCCCCGGGCGAGGCTGCGCCCTTCCGCGATGGCCCAGACGATGAGCGACTGGCCGCGCTGCATGTCGCCCGCCGTGAAGATGCCGGGCAGGCTGGTCATCCAGCGGGCGTCGCGCCACACGGTGCCGCGCTCGGTGAGGCGCACGCCGAGGGCCTCCAGCATGCCGGGGCGCTCGGGGCCGACGAAGCCCATGGCCAGCAGCACCAGCTCGCAGGCCAGCGTGAACTCGGTGCCGTTCCTCTCCTTGAAGGTCAGGCGGCCGCCGTCGCGGACCAGCTCCACCTCCACGGCCTCGAGGGAGCCCACGTGCCCCTGCTCGTCACCCAGGAAGCGCTTGGTGGAGACGGCGAAGAGGCGTTCGCCGCCCTCGGCATGGGCCGAGGAGACGCGGAAGACGTTGGGCCACTGCGGCCAGGGGTTGTCGGCGGCGCGGTGCTCCGGCGGGCGCGGCAGGATCTCGAGCTGGTGGACCGATCGGGCGCCCTGCCGGTGGGCGGTGCCGAGACAGTCGGCGCCGGTGTCGCCGCCGCCGATGATGACGACGCGCTTGCCGCGCGCGCTGATGAAGCGCTCGTCGGAGATGGCCTCGCCCTGGCAGCGCCGGTTCTGGAGCGTGAGGTACTCCATGGCGACGTGGATGCCCGCGAGCTCGCGGCCGGGAACCGGCAGATCGCGCGGCGCGCAGGCCCCGCCCGTGAGCACGAGGGCGTCGAAGTCGGCGCGCAGCCGCGCCACCTCCACGGTCACGCCCACGTGCGCGCCCGTGACGAAGGCCACGCCCTCGGCCTCCAGCTGGCGGAGCCTCCGGTCGAGCACGCGCTTCTCGAGCTTGAACTCCGGGATGCCGTAACGGAGGAGGCCGCCGGGGCGGTCGTCGCGCTCGAAGACGGTGACGGCATGACCCGACCGGGCCAGCTGCTGCGCGGCGGCCAGGCCGGCGGGACCCGAGCCCACGATGGCGACGGTCTTGCCGGTGCGGACCACCGGGGGCTCGGGCCTGATCCAGCCTTCCTCCCACGCCCGGTCCACGATGGCCAGCTCGACGGCTTTGATGGTCACGGGGTCGTCGTTGACGCCGAGGACGCAGGCCCCCTCGCAGGGGGCGGGGCAGAGGGTACCGGTGAACTCCGGGAAGTTGTTTGTGGCGTGGAGGCGGTCGATGGCCTCCCGCCAGCGCTCCCGGTAGACGAGGTCGTTCCAGTCGGGGATGAGGTTGCCGAGCGGGCAGCCCTGATGGCAGAAGGGGATGCCGCAGTCCATGCAGCGGGCGCCCTGCTTCCGGAGCGCCGCCTCGGGGTAGGGGAGGATGACCTGCCGGAAGTCGCGCACCCGCTCCGCCACGGGGCGGTACGGCTGCTTGTCCCGCGTGAACTCCAGAAACCCGGTCGCCTTGCCCATGCTACGCCGGGGTCAGGTCTTGCATTACGACACAATCCCGGAAATGTTGGATTGCAAGACCTGACCCCTAGCTGTGCGCGCTGGCCATCACGGCCTCGTCCACCGGGATGCCGGTTTCCTGCGCCTTCTTGATGGCCGCCAGCACGCGCTTGTAGTCGCGCGGCATGACCTTGACGAACTTCTGCTGGCTCTGCTCCCAGTTGACGAGGAAGCGGGCCGCGACGGGGCTCTGCGTGTAGCGGATGTGGCGGGCCAGGAGGTCCTTGACCGTCTCGACGTCCTCCACGTCCACGAGCGGCTCGAGGTCCACCATGCCGGTGTTGCAGCGCCGCTTGAAGTCGCCGGCCCCGTCCAGCACGTAGGCGATGCCCCCCGACATGCCGGCGGCGAAGTTGCGCCCGGTGCCGCCGATCACCACCACGCGCCCGCCCGTCATGTACTCGCAGCCGTGGTCGCCGACGCCTTCCACCACGGCCAGCGCGCCGCTGTTGCGCACCGCGAATCGCTCCCCGGCCACGCCGCGGAAGTAGGCTTCACCGCCTGTGGCGCCGTAGAGCACCACGTTGCCCACGAGGATGTTCGCCTCGGGGACGAAGGTGGCCTCGCGCGGCGGGTAGACGACGATCTTGCCCCCGGAGAGCCCCTTGCCCAGGTAGTCGTTGCTGTCACCCTCGAGCGTCAGCGTGACGCCGCGCGGGACGAAGGCGCCGAAGGATTGCCCCGCCGACCCCGTGAAGTGCAGGCGGATGGTGTCGTCGGGGAGCCCCTCGCCGCCGCGCCGCCGCGTGATCTCGGAGCCGAGGATGGTGCCCACGGTGCGGTTCACGTTGCGGATGGGCAGGCGCACGTCCACCGTCTCGCCCCGCTCCAGCGCCGGGCGGCACAGGGGCAGGAGGGTCGTCAGGTCCAGCGAGCGGTCGAGTCCGTGCTCCTGCTCCACCACTTTGCGGACCGCGACCTCGGGCCCCACCGGCGCGCGGTGGAGGACCGAGGAGAAGTCGAGCCCGCGCGCCTTCCAGTGGTCCACCGCATGCCTGACATCGAGCCGGTCCACGCGGCCGATCATCTCCTCCACGCTGCGGAAGCCGAGGCGCGCCATGTGCTCCCGCACCTCCTGGGCGAGGAAGCGGAAGAAGGTCTCCACGTGCTCCGGCCGACCCGTGAACCGCGCGCGGAGCTTCGGGTCCTGGGTGGCGATGCCCACGGGGCAGGTGTTGAGATGGCAGACGCGCATCATCACGCAACCCAGCACCACCAGCGGAGCGGTGGAGAAGCCGTACTCCTCGGCGCCCAGCAGGGCCGCGATCACCACGTCGCGACCGGTCTTCAGCTGCCCGTCGGCCTGCACGATGATGCGGTCGCGGAGCTTGTTGAGCACGAGCACCTGCTGGGTCTCGGCCAGCCCGAGCTCCCAGGGGACCCCCCCGTGCTTGATGGAGGTGAGCGGGGAGGCGCCGGTGCCGCCATCGTGCCCCGAGATGAGGACCACGTCGGCGTGGGCCTTGGAGACGCCGGCAGCCACCGTCCCCACGCCCACCTCGGCCACGAGCTTCACGCTGATCCGCGCCCGGGGGTTGGCGTTCTTGAGATCGTGGATGAGCTGGGCGAGATCCTCGATGGAGTAGATGTCGTGATGCGGCGGCGGGGAGATGAGCCCCACGCCGGGGGTCGCGTAGCGCACGCGGGCGATCCAGGGGTAGACCTTGTGGCCGGGGAGCTGGCCGCCCTCGCCTGGCTTGGCGCCCTGGGCCATCTTGATCTGTAGCTCCTCGGCGTTGACCAGGTACTCGCTGGTGACGCCGAAGCGGCCCGACGCGACCTGCTTGACCGCGCTGCGGCGCCAGTCGCCGCTGGGGTCGCGCACGAAGCGCGCCGGGTCCTCTCCGCCCTCGCCCGTGTTGGAGCGGCCACCCAGGCGGTTCATGGCGATGGCCAGCGTCTCGTGCGCCTCCTGGCTGATCGAGCCGTAGGACATGGCTCCTGTGGCGAAGCGCCGCACGATCGACTCCACCGGCTCGACCTCCTCGAGGGGGAGGGGCGTCGCCGCCTCCTTGAACTCGAAGAGGCCGCGCAGCGTGGCCAGGTGACGGCTCTGGTCGTCCACCGCCGCCGTGTACTCCTTGAAGATCCGGTAGTCGCCGGCGCGCGTGGCGTGCTGGAGCTTGGCGACCGTCTCGGGGTTGAAGAGGTGATACTCGCCGTCGCGGCGCCACTGGTACTCGCCGCCCCAGTCCAGCTCGGGCTCGCCCACGGGGCGCTCGGGGAAGGCGCGGCGGTGGCGCCGGAGCGCCTCCTCGGCGATCACCTCGATGCCGACGCCGCCGATCCGCGAGGCAGTCCAGGTGAAGTGGCGGTCCACGAGCGGCTGGTCGAGCCCGATGGCCTCGAAGATCTGGGCCCCGCGATAGGACTGGATGGTGGAGATGCCCATCTTGGAGATGACCTTGAGCACCCCCTTGTTCAGCGCCTTGATGTAGTTCTTGACGGCCGTCTTGTGGTCGAGCCCCGGGAGCATCCCCTGGCGGACCATGTCGTCCAGCGTCTCGAAGGCCACGTAGGGGTTGATGGCGCCCGCGCCGTAGCCGAGCAAGAGGGCGGCGTGGTGCACCTCGCGCGCGTCCCCCGACTCGATGATGAGCCCCACCTTGCAGCGAGTGCCCTCGCGCACCAGGTGGTGGTGCACCCCCGCGGTGGCCAGGAGCGACGGGATGGGCGCCAGCTCCACGTTGACGCCGCGGTCGGAGAGGATCAGGTAGCTGTGCCCCTCCGCGATGGCCTGGCTCGCCCGACGGCAAAGGGCCTCCACGGCCCGCGCCAGCCCCGCCACCCCTTCCGCCACGGGGAAGAGCATCGGCACGGTGGCCGTCCGCAGGCCGGGGAGGTCCACGTGCCGGATCCGCGCCAGTTCCTCGTTGTCGAGGATCGGGCTCCTGAGCTTGATCTGACGGCAGGCTTCGGGCGTGGGCTCCAGCAGATTGCCCTCGGGGCCGATGCTGGTGGCGATCTGGGTGACGAGCTCCTCGCGGATGCCGTCCAGCGGCGGGTTCGTCACCTGGGCGAAGAGCTGCTTGAAGTAGTCGTAGAGGAGCCGCGGCCGGTTCGAGAGCACGGCCAGCGCGGTGTCCGTGCCCATCGAGCCGATGGGCTCCTCGCCGGCTGTGGCCATGGGGGCCAGCAGCATGCGCAGATCCTCGTGGGTGTAGCCGAAGGCCAGCTGCCGGTGCAGCACCGTGTCGTGGTCCGGCTCATGGACGTGGGGCGGTTCGGGCAGGCTCTCGAGCGGGCGGAGATGGGTCTTGAGCCACTCGCCGTAGGGGTGCTGGCTGGCGAAGGCGTGCTTGAGCTCGGCGTCATCGATGATGCGGCCTTCTGCTGTGTCCACGAGGAAGATGCGGCCCGGGTGCAGCCGCTCCTTGAGGAGCACGCGCTCGGCCGGGATGTCGAGCACGCCGACCTCGGAGGCCATGACGACCAGATCGTCCTTGGTCACGTAGTAGCGTGAGGGGCGGAGGCCGTTGCGATCGAGCACCGCGCCGATCACGGTGCCGTCGGTGAAGGCGATGGAGGCGGGGCCGTCCCAGGGCTCCATGAGGCAGCCGTGGTACTCGTAGAAGGCCTTCCGCTCCTCGCTCATGGACTCGTGCCCGCTCCACGCCTCGGGGATCATCATGAGGATGGCGTGCGGCAGGGGGCGGCCGGCCATGACGAGGAACTCCAGGACGTTGTCGAAGGTGGCCGAGTCGCTGCCGCCCTCCACGACGACGGGGAGGATCCTGGCGAGGTCGTCCCCGAGGACGGTGGAGCGGCAGAGCGCCTCGCGGGCATGCATCCAGTTGATGTTGCCGCGCAGCGTGTTGATCTCGCCGTTGTGGGCGATCATCCGGTACGGGTGCGCCAGCGGCCAGGACGGGAAGGTGTTGGTGGAGAAGCGCTGGTGGACCAGCGCCAGCGCCGAGTCCACCAGCGGGTCCGTCACGTCGGGGAACATGGGCTCGATCTGGTCGGCCGAGAGCATGCCCTTGTAGATGAGCGTGTTGGCGGAGAGGCTCGGCAGGTAGAAGAAGGCGCGCTCGGAGAGGCCCGAGCGCCGGACGGCATGCTCGGCGCGCTTGCGGATCACGTAGAGCTTGCGCTCGAAGGCCGCCCGGTCCGGCACCCCGGCGGCGCGGGCGATGAACACCTGCTGGAAGACAGGCTCCACGGCGCGGGCCGAGGGTCCCATCGGGGAGGAGTCCGTCGGCACCTCGCGCCAGCCCAGCAGGGTTTGCCCTTCCTCCCGGACGACCTCGGCGAGGAGCTGACGGCACGCGTCGGCCTGGGCCGGATCGCGCGGCAGGAAGACGAGCCCCGCGCCGTAGTGCCCGGGCTCGGGAAGGGGAAAGCCGGCGCGCTCCGTCTCGCGCGCGAGGAAGGCATGCGGCATCTGGATCAGGATGCCGGCGCCATCGCCCGTGTTGACCTCGCAGCCACAGGCGCCGCGGTGGAGCAGGTTCTTGAGGACCGTGAGCGCCTGGCTCACCACGGCGTGGGAGCGGCGCCCCTTCATGTCCACGACGAAGCCGACGCCGCAGGCCTCGTGCTCGTGGCGCGGGTCGTAGAGGCCCTGGGCCTCGGGCCAGCCGGGAGTTGTCATCGCGCCGCCTCCATCATGTTGAGCAGAGACGGTACACCAGATCCGGGCATTAGCCAAGGCTCAATATACGACAACATTCCATAAGGCATGCTGATAGTGTATCCTGACGGCGATGAACCTGGATGGTCTGCGCCTCTTCTGCGACGTGGTCCGGCTCCGCTCCTTCTCCCGGGGCGCCGCCACCAACGGCGTCTCCCAGTCGGCCGCCAGCCAGGCGATCCAGCAGCTGGAGGCGGAGCTGGGCGCCGTGCTGGTGGACCGCTCGCGCCGGCCGCTGCTGCCCACCGAGGAGGGACGGGGGTTCCACGAGGCCTGCCGGACGCTGCTCCAGGGCTTCGACAAGGCGCGCGCCGACCTGGCGGCCTCGCGCCAGCGGGTGGAGGGGACGGTACGGGTGGCGGCGATCTACTCGGTGGGGCTCCACGACATGAGCCGCCACCTGCAGCCCTTCATGGCCGCGCACCCGCAGGCGCGTGTGCTGCTCGAGTGCCTGCACCCGCACAAGGTGGTGGAGGCCGTGCTCAACGACGAGGCGGATGTGGGCGTCCTCTCCTATCCGGCGGCGACCCGCGCCCTGGAGGTGCTGCCGCTGCGCTCGGAGCCCATGGTGGTGGTCACGCACCCGAGCCACCGCCTCGCGCGCAAGCGGCTCGTGGCGCCGGCCGACCTCACCGGCGAGGCCTTCGTCGCCTTTGACCACGACCTGGCTGTGCGCCGGGCCATCGACCGCGCCCTGAAGCAGCACGGGGTCCGGGTGCGCGTCGTCATGGAGTTCGACAACGTCGAGACGATCAAGCAGGCCATCGGCATTGCCGCCGGGCTCAGCATCCTCCCGCGCCCCACCGTGCTCAAGGAGGTGGAGATCCGTACCCTGGCCGCCGTGCGGCTGGGCATCCCGGAGCTCGTGCGCCCCATCGCCATCATCCACCGGCGGGGCCGGCGGCTGACGCCGGCCGTGGCGCGCTTCATCGAGGCCCTGCAGCGGGCCGGCGACGTCTCTGCCTCCGCGTGATCGGTACCCGGGCTCTCGAGGGGAACGGGCACGCGTGCTGCCTTCCGGGGCAGCGCGCCGCCGATGGGTCGTGGTAGCGTAGGGGCATGGACGTCACCCGCTTCGTCTCCGCCTCGGGGATCCGCGCCTACCTCTTGCCCGTGGAGACCTTTCCGGGCCACGTCAACAACATCTACCTGATCCTGGACGGTGGCCAGGTCACGCTCCTCGACGTGGGCTCGGGCCTGGAGATGTCCAACGAGGGGCTCGAGCGCCGCATCGGCGAGGTGCGGGAGCGCTTCCGCGAGGACGTGACGCTCGAGCAGGTGCAGCACGTGGTCATCAGCCACGCGCACATGGACCACTTCGGCTGGGCGGGGCGCTTTGCCCGGCCGGGCGGGGCCGAGGTGTACGTGCACGAGCTGGATGCCCGCGTGCTCAACAACTTCGAGGAGCGGCTGGTCCTGGCCTCCAAGGACCTGCGCGTGTTCATGGAGCGGGCGGGCGTCAAGCCCGAGGCGCGGGCGGCGCTGGAGGAGATGTACCGCTTCTCCAAGGACTTCTTCAAGTCGGTGGAGATCCGACACCCGGTGCGTGACGGCGACCGGATCATCAACGGCTACCGGGTGCACCACGTCCCGGGACACTGCCCGGGGCAGATCTGCCTCGAGGTGGAGGACTTGCTCTTCACCGCCGATCACGTGCTGGCGCGCATCACGCCGCACCAGTCGCCCGCCTCCATCACGCCCTTCTGCGGGCTCGAGCTCTACCTCCGCTCGCTGGAGCGGATCCGGCGCATCGAGGGCGTCACGGTGGCGCTCCCGGGCCACGAGGCGCCCATCGAGGACCTCGCCGGGCGCATCGAGGAGATCGTGGCGCATCACCGTCGCCGGCTCGACCGGGTGCTCGACATCTGTGGCGAGCCCCGCTCGCTGGCGGGCGTGTCCCGGACGCTCTTCGGCGACCAGGCCGGCTACAGCCGCATCCTGGCACTGGAGGAGGCGGGGGCGCACGTCGAGTATCTGTTCGAGCGGGGCGAGCTACGCATTGCCAATCTCGACGAGGTGGCCCGCGAGCCGAACCCCGTGATCCACTACGAGGCCCGGCGGGGCGCCTAGGGGTCAGGTCTTGCATTACGACATGCGTCAGGGCATGGGTCATGCTGCAGCGGCGCGGCCGGGGCCACGTGTCGGATTGCAAGACCTGACCCCCAAGTTGCGAATCCAGGTCCGCTTGGGTAGCATGGCCCTTGGGCTCTCGTGGCCTCCCGCAGGGCTCTCCGATGGCAAACTGATCCGCGGCTCCCCCTGCCCGGAGTGTGACCGGTCGCGGCGCGACCCGAGGGAGTGCGCGCAGCGGGAGAGCAGGAAAGGACAGACTGCATGAGCGAGACGACGGCCTCGGCCCCCGTCGCGGCCAAGCCGCGACGGACGCTGACGCGGGCGGTGATCCGCTTCGCCGGGGACTCGGGGGACGGCATGCAGGTCACGGGCGAGCAGTTCACGACCGAGGCGGCGTGGGCGGGCAACGACATCGCGACCCTGCCCAACTTCCCGGCCGAGATCCGCGCCCCGGCCGGGACCCTCTTCGGCGTCTCCTCCTTCCAGCTCCAGTTCGGCAGCCAGCGCGTGTACACCCCCGGGGACCAGCTGGACGCCCTGGTGGCCATGAACCCGGCGGCCCTCAAGGTGCACCTCGGCGACCTCAAGCCCGGCGGCATCCTCGTCGTCAACGCGGCGGCCTTCGAGGAGCGGAACCTGGCCAAGGCCGGCTACGAGAAGAGCGCGCTCGGGGACCCGGGGCTCGCCGAGAAGTACCGCGTCCACCAGGTGGACATCACGGGGCTCACCAAGAAGGCGCTGGAGGACCTGCCGCTCAACGCGAAGGAGAAGGACCGCTGCCGGAACTTCTTCGCGCTGGGGCTGGTGTCCTGGATCTACACGCGCCCGCTGGAGCCCACGCTGGACGCCATCCGGAAGCGTTTCGCGAGGAACCCGCAATTCGTCGAGGCCAACATCCGGGTGCTCAAGGCCGGGCATGCCTTCGGCGAGACGGCCGAGATGTTCGGCGAGCACTACGGGATCGAGCCGGCCGAGATGGCGCCGGGCGTCTACCGGAGCATGACCGGAAACCGCGCGCTCGCCTGGGGCGTGCTGGCGGCGGCGCAGCGCACCCAGCTGCCCGTCGTGTTCGGCGCCTACCCGATCACGCCGGCCAGCGATGTCCTCCACGAGCTGGCGCTGCACAAGCGCTTCCGCATCCGCACCTTCCAGGCCGAGGACGAGATCGCGGCCATGGGCGCGATCATCGGCGCGGCCTTCGGGGGAGCCATCGGGGTCACCGCCAGTAGCGGCCCGGGCATCGCGCTCAAGGGCGAGGCCATCGGGCTGGCGGTGATGGCCGAGTTGCCGGTGGTGGTCTTCGACGTGCAGCGCGGCGGGCCGAGCACGGGGCTGCCGACGAAGACCGAGCAGGCCGACCTCATGCAGGCCATGTACGGGCGCCACAGCGAGGCGCCGGTGGTGGTGCTGGCGCCGGCGAGCCCCGGCGACTGCTTCTTCGTCGCCTACGAGGCGATCCGCATCGCCGTGAGGTACATGGTGCCGGTGATCGTGCTCTCCGACGGGTACCTCGCCAACGGCTCGGAGCCCTGGCTGATCCCGGACCCGGCGACCCTGCCGGACATCCCCGTCAAGTTCCGGACGGAGACGGCGGGTTTCTTCCCGTACCTGCGGGACCCGGCGACCCTGGCGCGGCCGTGGGTGCGTCCGGGCACGCCGGGGCTCGAGCACCGGATCGGCGGCATCGAGAAGGAGGACGTGACCGGCAACATCTCCTACGAGCCCGAGAACCACGACCACATGGTGAGGATGCGCGCCGAGAAGGTGCGGCGCGTCGCCCAGGAGATCCCGCCGACCTCCATCAACGGCCCGCACGGCGGCGATGTGCTGGTGGTGGGCTGGGGCGGGACCTACGGAGCCATCACGGCGGCCGCCGAGGAGGCGCAGCTCGCCGGCAAGGCCGTGGCCTCCATCCACCTCCGCCACCTCAACCCGCTGCCGCCCGACCTCGGGCAGATCCTGCGCCAGTACCGCCGGGTGCTCGTGCCGGAGATCAACAGCGGCCAGCTGATCCGCATCCTGCGCGCCGAGTACCTCGTGGACGCCGTGGGCTTCCACCGCGTCCGCGGGATGCCGCTGCAGACGCAGGAGATCTACGAGGCCATCACGCAGCTGCTGGAGGCCCGGCCGTGACCGCGATGGCGGGCGCGAGCAAGGCGGCCCAGGGCGGTCCGCACTACACGAAGAAGGATTTCGAGTCGGACCAGGACGTCCGCTGGTGCCCCGGCTGCGGGGACTACGCGATCCTCGCCGCGGTGCAGAAGACCATGCCGGATCTCGGCATCCCGCGGGAGAACATCGTGTTCATCTCGGGGATCGGCTGCTCGAGCCGCTTCCCCTACTACATGAACACGTATGGCTTCCACACCATCCACGGGCGGGCGCCGGCGATCGCCACCGGGCTCAAGCTGGCCCGGCCCGAGCTCAAGGTCTTCGTCGTCACGGGCGACGGGGACGGGCTGAGCATCGGCGGTAACCACCTGATGCACGTGCTCAGGCGCAACGTGGACGTGACGGTACTGCTCTTCAACAACCGGATCTACGGCCTCACCAAGGGGCAGTACTCGCCCACCAGCGAGCAGGGGAAGGTGACCAAGTCGACGCCGCTCGGCTCGGCCGAGCGCCCGGTGAGCCCGTGCTCCTTCGCGCTGGCCGTGGGCGCCACCTTCGTGGCGCGCGTCGTGGACCGGAACGTTGGCCACATGGAGGAGGTGCTCCGGCGCGCGGCCCGGCACCGGGGCGCCGCCTTCGTGGAGATCCTCCAGAACTGCAACGTCTACAACGACCTGGCGTGGAACGTGCTCTACGACCGTGAGTCGAAGGTGCTGGCCGAGTTGCGCCTCGAGCACGGCCAGCGCCTCGTCTTCGGCCCGGCCGACGACCGGCGCGGGCTCGTGCTGGACGGCGTGAAACCCCGCGTGGTGCGCGTCAAGGACGTGCCGGAGAGCGCGCTGTGGGTCCACGACGAGCGGGACCGGGCCACGGGCCTCGTCCTGGCCCAGCTCTGGGCGCCGGAGTACCCCGTCCCGCTGGGCGTCATGACCAGCGACGAGACGGTGCCCGTCTACGAGGACACGCTGCTCGCCCAGGAGCGCAAGGCCGTCGCCGACCGGGGCCCCGGGGACATCGCGGCCCTGCTCGGCTCCGGCGAGACCTGGACCATCAAGTAGCCGCCGATGTCCTGCCCCCTCACCCCTCCCTCTGTCCACGGGGAGAGGGTGCAGGGTGAGGGGTGTGACCGACGGCGTGGAGACCGCCGGCTCCCAGCCAGGAGCCGGCGGTTCTTTGATACCGTAGCGATGGAGGTAACCGAATGCCCAAGAGTTCTTATACTGCGATCCTGGAGAAGGAAGGCGGCCTCTACGTCGCGCTATGCCCCGAGCTCGACGTCGCGAGTCAGGGCGCGACCGTGGAAGAGGCCACGGCGAATCTGAAGGAGGCGGTGGAGCTCTTCCTCGAGTGCGCCGATCCCGAGGAGATCAAGCAGCGGTTGCACAGCGAGGTCTTCGTCACGCGGTTTGAAGCAACGCATGGGTAGGCTTCGTATCCTCTCGGGACGCGAAGTTCGCCGCGTTCTCGAAGGGCATGGGTTCTCGGAAGTCCGCGGGCGGGGAAGTCACATGGTGATGCAGCGCAGGACCCCGGAGGGAACCGTGACGGTGCCGGTCCCGGATCACCGGGAGCTTGCCCTCGGGACCCTCGTCTCGATCATCCGTCAGAGCCGGGTGCCCAGGGAGGAGTTCGAGGCGTGAGTGTGGACGCGGGGCTGATCGCGGCGCTGGAGGGCATCGTGGGGCGGGCCGGCGTGGTCGCCACGCCCGAGGGCCGGCTCACCTACGAGTGCGACATGCACACCTTCTACAAGGGGGCGCCCGACGTCGTGGTGCTTCCCACCTCCGCGGCCGAGACGGCGGCCGTGGTCCGGCTCTGCCGTCAGGCGCGCGTCCCCGTCGTGCCCCGCGGCTCGGGCACGGGGCTCATCGGCGGTGCGATGGCCCCGCGGGGCGGCGTCATGGTGGCCATGACGCGCATGAACCGCATCCTCGAGGTGGACCTCCCGAACCGCTGCGCCACGGTGGAGCCCGGGCTCATCAACCTGTGGCTGAGCGACGCCACACGCGCCCACGGCTACTTCTTCGCCCCCGACCCGTCGAGCCAGATGGTCTCCTCCATCGGCGGCAACGCCTCGACCAATGCCGGCGGGCCGCATTGCCTCAAGTACGGCATCACGGTCAATCACGTGCTGGGGTTGCAGATGGCCACGGGGGCGGGGGAGCTCGTCTGGGTGGGCGGCAAGGCCCACGACCGGCCCGGCTATGACCTCCCCGGAGTGATGGTGGGGGCCGAGGGCACCTTCGGCGTGGTGACGGCCGTGATGGTGCGGCTCTTCCACGTGCCGGAGGGGGTGAAGACGCTGCTCGCCTCCTTTTCCAGCATCGAGGACGCCTCCGAGACCGTGTCAGCCATCATCGCCGACGGCATCATCCCCGCCGCGCTGGAGATGCTGGACGAGGCGATGGTCCGCGCCATCGAGGAGGGGATCCACGCCGGCTACCCGAAGGGGGCCAGCGCCGTGCTCCTCATCGAGCTGGACGGCCCCCGGGCCGAGATCGAGGCCCAGGCCCGGCGCATCGAGGAGATCTGTCGCGCGCACCTGGCGCTGGAGCTGCGCGTGTCGCAGAACGACGCCGAGCGCGCGCTGCTCTGGAAGGGGCGCAAGGAGGCCGCCGGCGTCATCGGCCGGCTCACCCCCAACTGGCTGCTCCAGGACGCCGTCGTGCCGCGCTCACGGCTGCCGGAGATCATGCGTGAGATGCTCGCCATCTCCGCCCGGCATCGGCTCGTGTTCGCCAATGTCTTCCACGCCGGTGACGGCAACCTGCATCCCATCATCTGCTACGACGACCGCGTGCCGGGGGAGCTCGAGCGCGCCAAGCAGGCGAACGAGGCGCTCATGCACGCCTGCCTCGCCATGGGGGGCAGCGTCACCGGCGAGCACGGCGTGGGACTGGACAAGGCCGAGAAGCTGCCCTACCAGTTCGCCGCGGCGGATCTCAACTTCATGGCGCGGCTGCGGCGCGTCTTCGACCCCGACACGCTCATGAACCCCGGCAAGCTCCTGCCCGATCACCCGGCTTGCGCAGAGGGATTCAGACCGGCCGCGGCCCTGCCCGGCGGGAGCTGGGTCTAGCCCGTGGTGGTGTCGGTTCAGGCGGCTCGCGGCGCCCTGGCCGAGATCGTCGGGAGCGCCCATGTCGTGAGTGAGCCGGCGGCGCTGGAAGGGCTCGCGGTGGACGGCGCGACGCCGCGCTGGGCCGCGCGCCCCGGCTCGGTGGAGGAGATGAGCCGACTCCTGGCGCTGGCCTCGAGCGAGCGGTGGAGCGTGGTGCCGCGGGGCAGCGGCTCCTGCCTCGATCTCGGCGCGCCGCCGGCCCGCGTGGACCTGCTCCTCGACTGCCGGCGGCTCGACGCCATCGTGGAGCACACCCCCGCGGACATGGTGGCCAGCGTCGGAGCGGGCCTCTCGCTGGCGGCCCTCGGCGCGGCGCTGGGGCGTCACCGCCAGCGCTTCCCGGTGGATCCCGTGGGTGGGGCCTCGCGCAGCGTTGGCGGCGTCCTGGCCACCGGGGCCAGCGGCCCGCTGCGTTTCCGCTACGGCCAGGCCCGCGACCTGCTGCTCGGGGTGCGCTTCGTCCAGGCCGATGGGAGCATCACGTGGGGCGGATCGAAGGTGGTCAAGTCAGTGACAGGATACGATGTCCCCAAGCTCCTGGCGGGCTCGCTCGGCACGCTGGGGGTGATCGCCGAGGCGACGCTCAGGCTGCATCCGATGCCGCCGGCCTCGGGCTCCTGGCTCCTGTCCTTCCGCACCCCCGGCGCGGCGGCGGCCTTCGTCGGGGCGATGCTCGATTCCACCCTCCAGCCGGAGCGGCTGGTCGTGGCCAACGCGGGCGCGCTCAGGGCGGCCGCGCGGCCCGCGGCGCCGGCCGCGGTGGCGGTGTCGGTGGGGAGCATCGCCGAGGCAGTGCGGAGTCAGGGGAGCGAGCTCGTCCGCATGGGGCGGGAGCACGGAGCCATGGTAAGCGATGTCCCGGAGGATGTGTGGCTCGAGCTGGGTGCGGCGCTCGCCGGCCCGGTGAGGCTCAAGCTCTCGGGGGAGCCCGCGCGGCTATGCCACTGGCTGGCGGAGGTGGAGCGTCTGGCGGGCGAGGCCTCGGTGCCCGTCTCGGCGCTTGGCGATGCGGGGAGCGGTGTGCTGTGGCTGTCGCTGGGCAGGGCCGCGGCTGACGGCGGCTGGCTTGCCGGCGCCGTCGGCACCTTGCGCGAGGCGCTCTCGGGTGAGGGCGGAAACCTGGTGGTGGAGCGCGCGCCCCGCAGCCTTAAGGATCATCTCGATGTATGGGGGCCTATCCAAGCGGATTCCCTTGCGATCATGAAGCGGATCAAGCGGGAGTTCGACCCCACCGGCATCCTCAACTCCGGCCGCTTCGTGGGGGGGGCGTGAGCCCCGGGGCCACGGCTCCCTTCATCGCGGATGCCCCGTCCCTGGACGGGCTCCGGGCCTGCGTACACTGCGGCATCTGCCTGCCGCAATGCCCGACCTACCGCGTGCTGGGCGAGGAGATGGACTCACCCCGGGGGCGCCTCTATCTCATGCGCGCGGCGGCGGAGGGGCGCATCGGCCTCACGCCGACGCTTGCGCGCCACCTGGACCTCTGCCTCGGCTGCCGGGGCTGCGAGAGCGCCTGTCCCTCGGGAGTCCCCTTCGGCACCCTGCTCGAGGCGACCCGGAGCCAGCTCGAGCGGCAGGGCGTCCGGGCCCCAGGGAGCGATCACGGCGGCCTCTCCATGCTGCTGCAGTGGTTCCCGTACCCGGGCCGGCTGGGCGCCCTGCTGCCGTGGCTCCGTCTCTACCAGTCGTCGGGGCTCCAGCGGCTGGTACGCGGCCTCGGCCTCCTTGCCCCCTTCAGGCGTCTTCGCGCGATGGAGGCGCTGCTGCCGCGCCTGCCAGCCGCGGTGGCGCTTCCGGAGGTGACGCCGGCCCGGGGCAAGGCGCGGGGGCGGGCGGGGCTCCTCGTGGGCTGCGTCCAGCGCCACTTCTTCCCCGACGTCAATGCGCAGACCGCGCGTCTCCTCGCCGCGGCGGGGTACGACGTGGTCGCGCCGCGTGAGCAGGGGTGCTGCGGGGCGCTGCACCTTCACTCCGGGCGCCTCGATGACTTCCGCGTGCTGGCGCGGCAGCTCATGCGCGCCTTCCCGGCCGACGTCGACGTGATCGTGACCAATGCCGCCGGGTGCGGGTCGGCGCTCAAGGAGTACGGCCGCTGGCTCGAGGGGTCCGAGGCGGAAGCCTTCTCGCAGAAGGTGAAGGACATCTCCGAGGTGCTCGTGGACGCCGAGCTGCCGCTGGGTCCGCTGCCGGTGACGGTCACCTATCAGGACGCCTGCCACCTGGCCCATGGCCAGAAGGTGCGCGCGGAGCCTCGGCTGCTGCTCGGGCGCATCCCCGGGCTGAGGCTCGTGGAGATGGCCGACAGCGACCTCTGCTGCGGGAGCGCCGGCGTCTACAACCTGCTGGAGCCCGGCATGGCGGCGGAGCTGGGCCGGCGCAAGGTCGAGCGCATCCGCGAGAGCGGCGTCTCCCTGGTCGCCGCGGGGAACCCGGGCTGCATCATGCAGATCGAGCAGGCGTGCCGCGGCCTGGGGCTCCCGGTGGAGGTGCTGCACCCCGTGACGCTCCTCGCCCGCGCGCTCGACAGCCATGGAGGCGCGCGGTGAAGGGTCCGGTGAAGGCCTCGCTCATGATCACCTGCCTCGGGGAGATGCTCTTCCCCGAGGTCGGGGTCGCGATCGTGACGCTCCTGCGCCGGCTCGGCGTGACGGTGGACTTCCCGCCGAGACAGACCTGCTGCGGGCTCCCGCTCTTCAACTCGGGCTACCATCGAGCCGCCGCGCGGGTCGCGGCGCGGACCGTGTCCCTCTTCGAAGGCTCCGAGCACGTGGTGGTGCCCTCGGGCTCCTGCGCGTGGCTCGTCAAGCAGGAGTACCCGGCGCTGCTCGCGCGCCACGGCGGCCCCGCGGAGGCGGCGCGGGCGCTCGCGGCGCGGACATGGGAGCTGTCGCAGTTCCTGGTGAAGGTGCTGGGCGTCACGGATGTCGGCTCGCGCTTCCAGGGCCGGGTGACCTACCACGACTCCTGCCACCTGCTCCGGGGGCTCGGGGAGGCCGCCGCGCCGCGGAGCCTGCTCCGCGGGGTCAGAGGCCTCGAGCTGGTGGAGCTCGATGGCGCGGAGGAGTGCTGCGGATTCGGCGGCGCCTTCTCGGTGCGACTCCCCGAGGTGTCGGCCGCCATCCTCGGCAAGAAGGTCCGGTGCCTCGAGCAGACCGGCGCCGGGTGTGTCGTGGCCTGTGACGCCGGCTGCCTCATGCAGATGGGGGGCGCCCTCTCCCGCGCGGGCTCGCGCGTCCAGCCCCTGCACCTGGCCCAGGTCCTCTCCCCTGACGGCACGTCCCGATGAGCCCGTCAGGGCGAAGAGGCCCAACCGCGGCCCGATGTCATCCACATTCAGGCGAGATGGAGAGAGGCCCGTCAGGGCGAAGAGGCCTAACCGCGGCCCGATGTCATCCACATTCAGGCAACATGGTCAGATGAGCGACGAGGCGCTCCGCACCCCCTTCGCAGCCCGGGCCGGCGCCGCGCTCGGCGACGCGCACCTGCAGGAAGCGCTCACGATCGCGACGAGCAAGTTCATGGCGCTGAGGCGCGAGTCCTTCGCCGGCTTCCCCGAGGGCGAGGCGCTGCGCGACCGCGCGCGCGCCGTGAAGGAGGCCACGCTCCAGCGGCTCGACGCTCATCTCGAGCAGCTCGCCGACAGCGTGGAGCGTCTCGGCGGGCACGTGCACTGGGCGGCCAGCGGGGAGGAGGCGCGCGAGATCATCCTCCGTCTCTGCCGGGAGCGCGGCGTGCGCACCGCCGTCAAGTCCAAGTCCATGGCGACGGAGGAGATCGAGCTGAACGCGGCGCTGGAGGCCGCCGGCGTCACGCCCGTGGAGACAGATCTCGGCGAGTACATCATCCAGCTCGCGCACGAGAAGCCCTCCCACATCATCGCCCCGGCGATTCACAAGACCAAGGCGCAGGTGGCCGACCTCTTCTCGCGCGAGCTGCGCCAGCGCTTCCCGGCCGAGCCGGAGGCGCTCACCGCCGCGGCCCGGAAGGAGCTGCGCCAGAAGTTCCTCGCGGCCGACATGGGGATCACGGGCGCCAACTTCGCCGTGGCCGAGACGGGGACCGTCGTGCTCGTCACCAACGAGGGCAACGGGCGCATGGTGACCTCGCTGCCGCGCATCCACGTGGCGGTGATGGGGATCGACAAGGTCATCCCCTCGATGACGGACCTGATGCTGTTCCTGGCGATCCTGGCGCGCAGCGCCACCGGGCAGAAGCTCTCCGTGTACACGACGCTGGTCCGCGGCCCGCGACATGCGGGAGAGCTCGAGGGGCCCGAGGAGTTCCACCTGGTCCTCATGGACAGCGGCCGCTCGGCGCAGATCGCCGGACCCCTGCGCGAGGCGCTGTACTGCCTGCGCTGCGGCGCCTGCCTCAACGTCTGTCCGGTGTACCGGCAGATCGGGGGCCACGCCTACGGGCACACCTATCCGGGGCCGATCGGCATCCTGCTCACGGCCATGCTCAAGGGCGACCGGTCCGTGAAGGAGCTGGCGCATGCCTCGTCGCTGTGCGGGGCCTGCCACGAGGTGTGCCCGGTGCGCATCGACATTCCCCGGATGCTGATCGGACTGCGGGAAGAGCTGGATCGCGCCCGCATTGCCTCGTGGGGCGAGCGGGTGCTCTTCGGCGCGCTCGGCCGCGTGCTCGGCTCGCCGACGCTCTTCAGGCTTGCGGGGCGGATCGGGCGTCTGGCGCAGCGGCCCTTCGTCAGCAACGGCCGCATGCGGCGCCTGCCCTTCCTCTTCGGACGGTGGACGCGGAGCCGCGACCTGCCGCCGGTGGCCGCGAGCCCCTTCAGCGAGCGCTGGACGGATCTGGGGCGCTGATGGCGACGCGCGCCGAGTTCCTCGATCGCGTCCGCCGTGAGGTGCGGCGGGCCCCCGCGCTGTTCGAGGCGGAGCCGGCGCCGCGGCCGGCGCGCCCCGAGGAGGCCGCGGCCGCCCTGCGGCGGGGGCTGGCCGAGCGCTGGCCCGGGGCGCTGGCGCGCTTCCAGCGGGAGCTCGAGGGCGTGGCGGGTGTCTTCCACCGCGTGCCGGCCCTGGAGGCGGTGAGCGGGCTCGTCGCCGATCTGGCGCGGACGATGGGCGCGCGGGAGCTGGTGACGTGGGCGCCGGCCGCCCTCGGTGTCGACCTCGGGCCGGCGCTCGGCGCGGCGGGCCTCGCCGTGACCGCGGCGCCGGCCGGGGGCGGGGAGGCGGCGCGGCTCGCCCACCGCGAGGCCGCCGCGCGCGCCCAGATCGGGGTGACCGGCGTGGACTGGGCGCTGGCCGAGACCGGCACGCTGATCCTGGTCTCGGGCGCGGGGCGGCCGCGCTCGACCTCGCTCCTGCCGGACACCCACGTGGCCGTGTTCGGCAGGCGGCAGCTCCTCGAGCGGCTGGAGCAGGTCGGCATCATGCTGGAGGCGCTGCACGCCGACCCGGCGCGCCACATGACCGGGGCGATGATCAACTTCATCACCGGCCCCTCGCGCACGGCGGACATCGAGCTGACGCTGACCCGCGGCGTCCACGGCCCGAAGGACGTGCACGCCGTCTTCGTGGAGGCGCTGTGACGGAGCGTCACTTCACCGCGGCCGAGGTGGACGCCCTCATCCCGCGGCTCACCGAGCTCATGGGTGCCGCGATGGAGCGCCACCGCCAGGCGACGGCGCTCGCCGGGATGCTGCAGGACGAGCGGGAGCGGATCGGGCGCTCCGGCGGCGGAGTGGTGAACCGGCGCGAGTGGAAGGCGCGCGCCGAGCGGCTCGACGGCCTCACGATCGAGGTACGGGAGGCGGTGACGGCGATCACCGAGCTGGGCGGCGTGGTGAAGGATCTCGACCTGGGGCTCGTGGACTTCCCGGGGCTCGTGCGCGAGGCGGCGGGGGAGGAGCCCGTCAACCTCTGCTGGAAGCACGGCGAGGACGCCGTGCGCTTCTGGCATCGGATGAGCGACGGCTACGCCCAGCGGAAGCCCTTGCCATGAGGTACGGGAGGTGGGACGCGCTCCTCTTCGATCTCTTCGACACGCTGGTGCTCTTCGACCGGGAGCGGCTGCCCGAGATCCACGTGAACGGGCGCGCGCTGCGCTCCACCGCCGGGCAGATGCACGAGGTCTTTCGCCCCTTCGCCCCCGGCGTGTCGCTGGAGGAGTTCGTCTCGGCGCTCTTCTGGAGCTGGCAGGAGGCCGAGCGTGTCCGCGGCGAGAGCCACCGGGAGGTGCCGGCGGCGGAGCGCTTCGCCCTGCTCTTCGGCCGTCTGGGCCTGGACCCGGCGGCGATGGCGCGGGAGGCGCTGCCCATCCTCCTCGCGACCCACATGGAGGCCCTGGCGAAGGCCGTAGTGTTCCCCGGCCACCATCGCGAGGTGCTCGTCACGCTGGGGGCGCGGCACCGGCTCGCGGTCGTCTCCAACTTCGACTACACGCCCACGACGCGATTGGTCCTCGAGCGCGAGGGCATCGCGTCCCTCTTCGCGGCCATCGTCATCTCGGACGCGGTGGGCTGGCGAAAGCCCACGCCCGTGATCTTCGAGAGCGCGCTCGGCGCGCTCGGCGTGCCGCCGGGGCGCGCCCTCTTCGTGGGAGACCGGGCGGATATCGACGTGGCGGGAGCCCACGGCGTGGGGATGCAGGCGGTGTGGATCAACCGCGCCCGTGAGGCGCTGCCCGCGGGGGCCCCGCGGGCCGAGTTCGAGATCCAGGATCTGGCGGAGCTGGGTCGGATCGTCGGCGGCTGAACCGCCCCGCCGGGAGCCGCCCCGCGGGCCGCTCGCGGACTCCGGGCGCGGGGTCGTGCATACTGAGCTGTGAACGACGGGGAGGAGAGGAGCGCCATGGGAGCGACGCGCAAGGTGATCATCATCGGGTCCGGGCCGGCCGGTTACACCGCCGCCATCTACGCCGCCCGCGCCAACCTCGCCCCGGTGATGTTCACGGGCGTGCAGTCCGGCGGCCAGCTCATGCTGACGACGTTGGTGGAGAACTACCCGGGCTTCATCGAGGGGATCGATGGGCCGCCCCTCATGGACAACTTCCGGAAGCAGGCCGAGCGCTTCGGCACGGAGATGATCGAGGAGGACGTGACGGCGGTGGACTTCGGCCAGCGCCCCTTCAGGGTCACCGGAGGGGACGTCAAGCTCGAGGGCCACACGGTCATCGTCGCCACGGGCGCCTCGGCGAAGCTCCTCGGGCTCCCGAGCGAATCCGCGCTCATGGGGCGCGGCGTCTCGACCTGCGCGACCTGTGACGGCTTCTTCTTCAAGGACCAGAACATCATGGTGGTGGGCGGGGGTGACTCGGCCGTCGAGGAGGCGCTGTACCTGGCCCGGCTCGGCCGGCAGGTCGAGATGGTGCACCGCCGGGACGCGCTGCGCGCCTCGAAGATCATGCAGGAGCGCGCCTTCAAGAACTCCAAGATCAAGTTCATCTGGGATGCCACGGTGAGCGAGGTGCTGGATCCCGCCCAGGGCAAGGTCACAGCCGTCCGGCTGCGCAACCTCAAGACCGGCGCGGTGTGGGAGACGCCGGTGGACGGCCTCTTCGTCGCCATCGGGCACCAGCCCAACACGGCGCTGTTCAAGGGCCAGCTCGAGCTGCACGCGAACGAGTACGTCAAGGTCACGCCCGGCACGACCCAGACCTCGGTGCCCGGCGTCTTCGCCGCCGGCGACGTGCAGGACTTCACCTATCGCCAGGCCGTCACCGCGGCCGGCACGGGCTGCATGGCCGCCCTCGAGGCGGAGCGCTGGCTGGAGGCACAGGGCCTCGGTCACTGAGGGGCGGGGCCGGCGCGGGAGGCGGCTGCCGGCCGCGCGTGCTGCCCCGGGTGTTCTCGCGCGCCGCGTCTTGACAAGCTGGTCCGACCACCATACGATCCGCGCTCATCAAGACCCCGTCCGCGACCTCTAACGAGCCCCGAACAGGCCGGCCACGCGCAAGCGCGCGAAATGGCTGGTGTGCTCGGGTGGCTCGGTGCGGCAAGCCCCATCCCATAGGAGGCCCGCGATGACGCAGAGCCTGACCGACTGGCTTCAGCAGAGCCGCCTGATGGTCGTCGAGGTCGACACGCGCACGGGGCGCCTCCGGGTGAAGGGAGAGGCAGAGGCCTGCTCCGACATCGCATGCTCCGAGGCGACCGTCGTGGTGGCCGACGATGAGGCCGCCGCCACCCTCCACACCCTGAACCCGGGCGACATCGTCAGAGTCGAGTCGGCGCCCGGCCAGCCCCAGCGCGTCGTGGTCCTCCGTCGAGTCTGGGAAGAGCTGACGAGTCCGGAGCTCTAGACAGGCCGCGCGCGGGCCCCTGACCTTACCCGGCCGCGCGCTCCCACGCCGCCGTCGGCGGCAAGGAGGTTCCCGATGAGTCTGTCGCGACGTGACTTCCTGAAGGTCGGGAGCGCCGCCACCGCCGGCGTCGTCGGCGGCGGCCGCGGGCTCGACCTGGCGCCGGTCGAGGCCGCGGCAACCACGCTGAAGATCACGGAGGCGAAGGCTGTCCACGGCGTCTGTCCGTACTGCGCCGTCGGCTGCGCCCAGCTGATCTACACGAAGGACAACCGGATCATCGACATCGAGGGCGACCCGGATACGCCCCACACGCTGGGGCGGCTTTGCCCGAAAGGTGCTGCGACCATCCAGCTGTCCAACAACCCCCTCCGCCCGACGAAGGCGCTCTACCGCGCGCCGGGATCCGACCGGTGGGAGGAGAAGCCGCTCGAGTGGATGTGGGACGAGATCGCCAAGCGCGTCAAGGCCACGCGGGACGCGACGTTCGTCGAGGTCGAGAAGGGCAAGGACGGCAAGGACGTCGTCGTGAACCGGACCGAGGGCCTCGCGAACCTCGGCTCCGCGTGCATCGACAACGAGGAGTGCTACCTCGTCACCAAGCTCATGCGGACCCTGGGGGTGGTCTACCTCGAGCACCAGTCCCGCGTCTGACACTCCGCCACGGTCCCAGCTTTGGGGACCACGTTCGGCCGCGGGGCGATGACGACGAACCTCATCGACATCCAGAACGCGGATGTCATCATCGCGACGTCCAACATGGCGGAGAACCACCCGGTCGGCTTCCAGTTCGTGATGAAGGCCAAGGAGCGCGGCGCCAAGCTCATCCACGTCGACCCGCGCTTCACCCGGACGAGCGCCGCCGCCGACATGCACCTGGCGATCCGCTCCGGCACGAACATCGCGTTCTTCGGGGGGCTGATCAAGTACGCGATCGACAACAACCTCTACTTCAAGGACTACGTCGTCCACTACACGAACGCGTCGTTCCTGATCGACCCGGAGTTCAAGACGGCGACGGACCTCGCCGGGCTCTTCGCGGGCTTCGACGAGGCGAAGCGGGCCTACGACCAGAAGTCCTGGAAGTACCAGCTCGACGCCGAGGGCAACCCGAAGCGCGACCTGACGCTCCGGGACCCGCACAGCGTCTTCCAGCTCATGCGGCGCCAGTACGACCGCTACACCGTCGAGATGGTGGAGCGTGTGTGCGGCATCCCGAAGGAGAAGTTCATCGCGGCCGCCAAGCTCTTCTGCGAGGCGAGCGGCCCCGAGAAGACGGGGACCATCACCTACGCGCTCAACCTCACGCAGCACACGAACGGGGTCGAGAACATCCGTTCTCTCTGCATGCTCCAGCTCCTGCTCGGCAACGCCGGACGGCCCGGCGGCGGCGTCGTCGCCCTCCGCGGCCACGCGAACGTCCAGGGCGCCACCGACCTGGCGGTGCTCTACCAGGACTTGCCGGGCTACCACCCCACGCCGCTCCGCGACGCGCACCCCGACCTCAAGACCTACCTCGAGAAGACCACGCCGAAGTCCGGCTTCGTGGTCAACCGCCCGAAGTGGGTGGTCTCGTTGCTGAAGGCGTGGTACGGGGATAGGGCCACCAAGGAGAACGACTACGGCTTCGACTGGATCCCCAAGCGCGCGGCCGCGGACGCCTACAGCCAGCAGCACACCTTCGTGGACATGTACAACGGCAAGCTCAAGGGGTTCTTCGTGATCGGCCAGAATCCCGCGGTGGGCGGCTCGAACACCCGCGTGGTGCGTGAGGCGCTGCACAAGCTCGACTGGCTGGTCGTCCAGGACATCTTCCTGACCGAGACGGCCGAGGTCTGGAAGGCCCCGGCCTCGTCCTCGCGAGCGGCCGTGAGCCCGAAGGACGTGAAGACGGAGGTCTTCTTCCTGCCGGCGGCGCCAGCGGCGGAGAAGGACGGGACCCTCACCAACACGATGCGCCTCATCCAGTGGCATGACAAGGCCGTCGACCCGCCGGGGGACGTGCGCTCGGATGCCGAGCACATCTACCAGCTCGGGCGGCGGCTGAAGGCGCTCTATGCCGGCTCGAAGGCCAAGCGTGACCAGGGGATCCTCGCGCTGACCTGGGAGTACGGCGACACGCATCCCAGCATCCTCAAGGTGCTCGTCGAGATGAACGGCGTCGCGCTCGAGGAGCTGAAGGACAAGGACGGAAAGGTCCTCTACAAGAAGGGCGAACCGCTCAAGACCTTCGCCGACCTCCGGGACGACGGCACCACGGCGTCGGGGATCTGGATCTACACGGGCGTCACGGTCGCCGACGCGGAGGGCAAGATCGTCAACCGCGCCGCGAGCAGGAAGAAGGCCGACGAGAAGGACTACCTCGCCCACGGCTGGGGCTGGGCGTGGCCGGCCAACCGGCGCATCCTCTACAACCGCGCCGCGGCGGCACCCGACGGCCGGCCGTGGAGCGAGAAGAAGAAGTTCCTCTGGTGGGACCCGGAGGCGCCGTCCAACGTGCCCGACAAGAAGGGCCGATGGGTCGGCTTCGACGTGCCCGACTTCAACGCCTTCCTGGCGCCCGACGCCAAGGGGGGCGACAACCCGTACATCATGCGGGCGGACGGCAAGGGGGCGTTCTTCGGCCCGCTGGTCGACGGGCCGTTCCCCGAGCACTACGAGCCGATGGAGTCGCCGGTCAAGAACCTCCTCTCCAAGACGCAGAACAACCCGACGGCCAAGCGCTGGACGGTGGGCGAGAAGCGGAACGAGCTGGCGGGGGTCGGGTCGACCGAGTACCCGTACGTGATCACGACGTACCGGCTGACCGAGCATCACCTCTCGGGCGTCATGTCGCGCAACCTGCCCTTGCTCGCGGAGCTGTACGAGTCGCACTTCGTCGAGATGAGCCAGGAGCTCGCGAAGGAGCTCGGCATCCAGAACGGCGAGAAGGTGACCGTCATGACGCCGCGGGGCAAGATCCACGTGAAGGCGATGGTGACCCAGCGGCTCAAGCCCTTCACGATCGACGGCAGGACCGTCCACCAGATCGGCATCCCGTGGCACTGGGGCTACAATGGCGTCCCGGCACTCCCCGGGAGCAAGGGAGACATCACCAACGACCTGTCGGCCAACGTGGGAGACCCCAACGTCTTCATCCAGGAGTCCAAGGCCTTCCTCTGCAACGTGAAGAAGGGGGTGGTCTAGCCATGGCCCGCACGCTGGCGATGTTCACGGACACCTCCCTGTGCATCGGCTGTCGCGCCTGCCAGGTCGCGTGCAAGCAGTGGAACGAGCTCGGCATGGAGACGCCGCAGTGGACCGGCACCTATCAGAACCAGCCGCACTTCACCGACCAGACCTACCGCCTCGTGCGCTTCGTCGAGGAGGCGCGGCCGACGGGCGAGCTGGCCTGGCTGCTCATGTCGGACGTCTGCAAGCACTGCGCCCAGGCCGGCTGTCTCGAGGCCTGTCCGACCGGCGCGATCTACCGGACGCAGTACGGAACGGTGGACATCAAGCAGGACGTCTGCAACGGCTGCCGCTACTGCGTCTCCTCGTGCCCGTTCGGCGTGGTGGCGTTCGACAAGACCGCGGGCACGGCGAAGAAGTGTACGTTCTGCAACGACCGGATCCAGAACGGGCTTGGCCCGGCGTGCGCGAAGGCGTGCCCCACCGAGTCGATCCAGTTCGGCTTCCGGGACGACCTCGTCGCGAAGGCGCAGAAGCGTGTCGAGGCGCTCAAGGGCATGGGCTTCAGGGACGCCCAGCTCTACGGCGCCGACTCGAAGGGCTTCCTCGGCGGCCTGAACGCGTTCTTCTTGCTCCTGTCGAAGCCCTCTACCTACAACCTGCCCGACAGCCCGAAGGTGCCGCAGCGGAATGTCGTCGCGGACTCCCTCCTGTCCATCGCCTCGGGGGTCCTGGTCGGGCTCGGTGCGTTGCTCGCGTTCCGCGGCCGCGGGCAGGGAGGCGGCGATGCTTAAGGCCCCGCACTGGGAGATGCTGATCGTCTGGTACTTCTTCCTCGGCGGGATCGCCGGCGGGGCGTACTTCACGGCGGCGATCGCCGACAACTTCGGGAGCGCCCGTGACCGGGCGGTGGCCAAGGTGGGCTACCTCCTGTCGCTCCCGCTGGCCGCCGCCTGCGGCATCCTGCTCATCGTGGACCTCGGGGTGCCGACGCGGTTCCTCAACATGCTGGGCACGTTCAAGTTCTGGGACCCGATGTCCATCGGGGCGTGGGGCATCGGCATCTTCGGGCTCTTCTCGCTCGGGTCGTCCGTTCTGAGCTTCTCGAGCTCGGCGCGGGCGCTGGCGCTCCGCCGGAAGGGCAGCCTCGTCGGCAGCATCTTCGGGTTCTTCCTGGCCGCCTACACGGGCGTGCTCCTCAGCAACACCGCGCTGCCGTTCTGGAGTGACGCGCGGCTGATGGGCGCGCTCTTCCTGGCCTCCGGCGCGTCGACCGGCCTGGCGGCCATCTCGCTCCTGATGTGGCTCGGCAGCGGCTCCGGCGGCGAGGGCTTGGCCAAGGTGAAGCGGGCCGATCGGTACTCGATGATCATCGAGCTCGTCCTGCTGGCGGTCTTCCTGGGCCTGCTCGGGTCCGCCGCCCAGCCGATCACGACGGGCCGCCTTGCGCCGCTCTTCTGGGGGGGGCTCGTGGGGGTGGGACTCGTCATCCCGCTCCTGCTCGAGCTGGTCGGCCGGCGCGTGAAGGCCGTGGCGGCGATCGCGGCTGTCCTGGTGCTCGTCGGTGGCTTCGTGCTGCGTTACGTCGTGGTGATGTCCGTCCAGACCTGACCGGGTCGCCCGGTGCCGACCGGCGAGGGGCCCGGCGTCGGGCCCCTCGCGTCGCGTCCCGAGGCCGGGGAGCCTGCGCGCGTGGCCATCGATCTCCGGGAAGAGTGGGCGGACCTGCTCGCGCGCCGCACCGAGCTCGGCGCGGCGCTCACAGCGTACGGGGAGATCGTCGACCAGTGGGCACAGTGGTCGGCGGAGCGCCCGGCGCGGCTCGGCTGGGGATCAGCGGAGTGCCGCGCCCGGTGGGAGCGTGGTGTCCCCCTGCTCGCCGAGGCCCCCCCGACGATCCGCGCCGACGACCTCGAGGAGCTTCTCGGCGGCGTGATGGAGCGGCTCGCGGCGGCCAGGGAGGATGCGACCCCGGGCTTGCGGCGGGTGGCGGCGGCGTGGGACCGGGGGGAGATCGGCCCGGCCGCCCTGTTCCCGGGACCCGGGAGGGTGGGGGCGCCCGCGCTCGAGGAAGTGTCGGGGCTGCCCGCTGACCTGCTGTCGTTCCTCGCCTACGGGAGCCTGCGGCCGGCGCTCGAGCCCTACTTCGCGGGGTGCCGGCCGCACCTGGACGAGCACATCTGGGCTCTCGGCATCTGCCCGTTCTGCGGAGGCCCTCCGGGCTTCTCCGACGTGCTCGAGGACGGCAAGCGACGGCTCGCATGCCACCTGTGCGGGGGTGGCTGGACGTTCGGGAGGCTGCGCTGCCCGCACTGCGGGACCGAGGAGAGCGCGGACTTGGTCCGTCTCGGGCTGGAGGAGCGCGACCAGGGCTACGCGATCGTCGCCTGCCGGCGCTGCAAGGCCTACCTCAAGGAACTGGACCGCAGAGTCCGCTGGAACGCTCGATCCGCGCTGGTCGAGGACTGGGGCTCTCCCCACTTCGACGTGGCCGCCAAGCGGGCCGGATACTGGAGGGCGTGCCCGACGCTGCTCCTGCTCGTGTGAGCCTCGCGGTGGATGTCCGCCATCCGGGCCTCCCGGCCCGGGGCGCCTGGGACGTTAGCGCGACGGCCGTCAGGCGTCGGCCCGGGGGGTGCTGCCTCCACCTGGCTCCTCAGGTCCCGACGCGGACGGAGGCACCCAGTTCCCTCAGCATGGCAATGGCGGACAGATAGGAGAGCTTGCCGGTGCGCGGGTTCTCCGAGGGGACGTTCTCGATCTCGACGGCGAGGCGCCCGAACTCCCCCTCGATGACGACCCGGTGCCGGTTGTGCTCCTGCCCGGGCACGGCGAAGATCCTGATCCGGGTGCGCTCGGGCCCCACGCCGGCCAGCGAGAGCGCGGCCACCACGTTGACGTTGGCGGGGAAGGCGCGCACGGCCTCCGTGGCCGATCCCTCGAAGAGGAGCGTCTCGCGGGTGATGGCGTCGAGGTCGATCCCGTGCTGCTCGACATAGGGCGCCCCCGCGAGCCCCCGGGGCGGCTTGCGGGTCTCCATGGTGACCGACGTGATGGCGCCCTCGCGGGCGCCCTTCATTCCGTCGAGGCCGGCGATGGCCCCGGAGGGCACGAGGATCCGGCACCGGTGCGCGGAGGCGAGCCGGGCCCACTCGTCCAGCACGCCGACGAGGCCGCCGACGGAGAGGATCATGAGATCCTTGCCAGCCCGGAGCACGTCGGGACCGAAGTCGCGCAGCGCCGCCTGAGTGGCCGCCTCCACGACGAGATCGGCGCGGCGGATCAGCTCGGGCAGCGGCAGGGCGGGGTACCCGGCGGCCTTCGCCGGATCGCGCACGCTGACCCCGGCCAGCGCGATGCCCGGGATGCCCGCCGTCACGGCGCGGGCGACCGCCCGCCCGATCACTCCCATGCCCACGACCCCGACCCTGATCACACGGCCCCCCGAAGCAGGATACGGCGAAAGACGCCTCAGAAGTCGACGTCGGGCTCGGCGGTCTCCGCCAGGCGTGCCCGGGTCCGGTAGTGCTGCCAGACGGCGAAGGCCACCGAGACCACCGACAGCCCGATGAGCGTGCCCGAGATGGGGCGGGTGAGGAAGAGCCACGGGTTGGCGTCGGTCATGATGGCCCGCACGAGGTTGACCTCGATCTGGTCGCCCAGGACGACGCCGAGGATGAGCGGAGCCAGCGGGAATCCGAGCTTGACCATGGCGTAGCCGAGCACCCCGAAGAGCAGGAGCACGTAGACGTTCTCGATGATGTTGTTGAGCGCGTAGGCGCCGATGACGCAGAAGACGAGCACCACGGGGATCAGCACGGGCTTGGGCACCGTGACGATGCGCAGGAAGAGCCGCGCCCCGGCGCCCACGAGGAGCACCATGATCAGATGGGCGAGCAGATAGGCCGCGAAGATCCCGTAGGCGAGACGGGGCTCCTGGCTGACGAACAGCGGCCCCGGCTGGATGCCGTGGATGATCATGGCGCCCAGCATCACCGCGGTGACGGCATCGCCGGGGATGCCGAAGGCCATGATGGTCACGAGCGAGCCGCCCACGTTGGCGTTGTTCGAGGCCTCGGAGGCGATGATCCCCTCGGGGGTGCCGGTCCCGAAGCGCTCGGGGTGCCGGGAGAACTTCTTGGCCTGATCGTAGGCCATGATGTTCGCCGCGCTGCCGCCGATGGCGGGGAGCACTCCGATGAGGATGCCGATCACGGTGGATCGGAGCAGGAGAAAGGGCCGGCCCAGGATCTCGGCGATGACCTTGAGGTGCGAGACCGACAGGCTCGGCGCGACGCGGGCCACCGTGCCCGCCGGCGCCGGACCGCCCATCTTCTCGATGTCGGTCATGATCTGGGCGAAGGCGAAGACGCCGATGAGGATGGGCAGGAACTGGAAGCCGCCCTGCAGGAACTCCGAGCCCAGGGTCAGGCGCGGCACGCCCATGATCGGGTCGGCGCCGATGATGGTGGCCATGAGCCCGATGGCGCCCGAGATGAGGCCCTTGAGGAGCGAGGCCTCCGTGAGCCCGGCCACCATGGCCAGGGCGAAGAGGAAGAGGGAGAAGAACTCCCACGGGCCGAACTCGAGCGCGAAGGCGGCCAGCGGGCCCGTGGTGGCGATGAGGAAGACGCCGCCGAGGAGCCCGCCCCAGAACGAGGCCCAGACCCCGAGCCACACGGCGCGGCCGGGCTGGCCCTTCCTCGCCATGGGGAAACCGTCGAAGGTGGTGGCGATGGCCGACGGCGTGCCCGGGATCCCGATGAGGCAGGCGGTGACGAGTCCGCCCGCCGACCCTCCCACGTAGACGCCGGTCATGGCCGCCAGCCCCTGGAGCGGATCGAGCCCGAAGGTGAAGGGCAGGATCAGGATGATGGTCATGGTGATCGTGACACCGGGCAGCGCCCCGCCCACCACGCCGGCCAGCGTCCCGATCACGAGCGAGAGGAGGTACTTCGCCTGGAGGATGTTGAGGAGGCCAGCGCCGAGGAGCTCCAGCATGGCTAGAAGGCGGTCCAGCGCCCGCGCGGCAGGAGCACGGAGAGATAGCTCTCGAAGACCAGGTGTGTCACCCAGGCCGTGGCCGCCGCCACGACGACGATGAGGAGCCAGCGCCGCCTGCCGGGCGGCTCCAGCGCGGTCTGGAGCGCGCCGACGAAGAGGAAGGTCCCGAGTCGGTAGCCGAGACCGGGGAGGAGCAGGACATAGGCGGCGAAGAGACCGAAGGTCGTGAGGACGAGCGCCCAGCCCGCCGGGACGAGCGAGCGCGCGGCGGGTCCGGGGCCAGGGGCCCTGCCCCGTCGCGTGCGTCCTTCGCGCCGCCGGGCGAGGAGATCGGCGATGACGAGCATCGCGCTCAGGAGGGCGGTGGAGCCCAGGACGAGGCGGGGGTAGAAGCCAGGGCCGATGGGCACGAGCGCGGGCTGGGGGAGGCCGCGGGTGAGGGCCAGGAGCCCGAGGCTCCCCCCGAGGCAGACGAGCCCCGCCCAGCCGTCGCGCCCGAGCACGGAGGCGCTACCGCTTGAGCAGCCCGAGGTCCTTGGCGAGGTCCCGGTTCAGGTCGTCGAGCTTCTTCTGGTACTCGGCGTACGCCTTCCGGCCGAGGTAGCGCACCTCGGTGCCCTGCTTCTTCATGGACTCGGCGAAGGCGGGCTCCTTGCTCGCCTGGGCGCAGGCCGAGTCGAGCTTGGCCACGACGTCGGCGGGGGTGCCCTTGGGCACCATGAGCCCGCGCTCCACGGAGAACACCACGTTGACCCCCAGCTCCTTGAGCGTGGGCACGCTCGGGATCTCGGGGCTGCGCTTCTCCGTGGCGATGGCGAGGAACTTGAGCTGCCCCGCGTCCACCTTGCCCTTCTGGGTCAGGTTGGAGTCGGTGAGGTCGATGTGGCCGCCCAGGATGGCGTTCATGCGCGGCGCCAGCCCCTCGTAGGAGACGTACTTGAACTTGATGCCCGCGGCCTTCTCGACGAGCGCCGGGAAGAAGTGGCTGGTGGAGCCGAGAGTCGCGCCGACGGAGATCTGGCCGGGGCGCGCCTTGGCATCACCCAGGAGCTCCTGCCAGGAGGTCCACTTGGTCTTGGGGCTGGCCGTGAGGACGGACGGAGTCGACGACAGCAGGCACACCGGCTCGAAGTCCGTGTACTTCACGTCCGAGACGCCGGTGTAGTAGGTGGAGTGGATGTAGTCGTGGACGGCGTAGATCGTGTAGCCGTCCGGGGGCGAGTTCTTCGCCTCGCGCGCGCCCACGGTCCCGGAGGCGCCGCCGACGTTGGCGATGACCACCGTGCCGCCCAGCGCCTTCTGCAACCCCGGCACGAAGGGGCGGAAGATGTTGTCGGTGTCGCCGCCGGCAGCCCACGGCACGATGAGCTTCACCGGCCGATCGGGATAGGCCGCGGGCAGAGACGCCGCGGCGACGAGCACGAGGGCGAGCAGGAGGCCGAGGGAGACGACCTTGCGCATGGGGACTCCTCCGAGGAGTTGGCGTTCACTGCGAGAGCGGCCACATCATAGCAACCGGAGGGTGAGCGGGCAACCGCCGTGCTAGAATCCGGGCCAGAGGCCCCCGGGTGAGACGCCGCCGCGCGAGACGCAGTGACGCGAGAGGCCGCTTGGTGCGGTCGCCGCCGCCGCTCGAGGCGGCGCTGGACCGGCTCCACCGCGGCTTCGACTGGGCCGGCCGCACCCCGCAGGACGCCATTCGCCATCCCCTCCGCTACGCGGATCCGGGCGACCGGGAGGTGGCGGGGCTCCTCGCGGCATGCCTGGCATACGGACGGGTGGACCTCTTCGGCCCGCAGGTGGACTGGGCGCTCGGCCAGATGGGAGAGTCGCCGCGGCGCTTCGTCCTCGGCTTCGACCCGAGGAAGGACGGCGCCCGCTTCGACGGCTTCCGCTACCGCTTCAACCGCCCGCGGGATCTCGCGGCCTTCTGCCTCGCGACCCAGCGCATCCTCCTCGCTCACGACTCGCTGGGGGCCTTCTTCGCCAGGGGATACTCGCCGGGGGATCCTGACGTGGGACCGGCGCTGCAGCGCTTCGTGGACGGCTTCCTCGGTCAGGACCTCTCCGCGGTGTTCCCGCGCAACCGGCTCTCCCGCGGCTTCCGCCATCTCTTCCCGCGGCCGTCGACCGGAGGCCCATGCAAGCGCCTGCACCTCTTCCTCCGCTGGATGGTGAGGCGCCAGGCCCCCGACTTCGGCCTCTGGACGGCCATCCCGCCCTCGGCGCTCCTCATGCCCGTGGACACCCACGTGGAGCACATGGCGCGCGCGCTGAGGCTCACGCGGCGGCGGAGCCGCAACTGGAAGATGGTCGAGGAGATCACGGCGCGCCTGCGCGTGCTGGACCCGGAGGATCCGGTGAAGTACGACTTCGCCCTCTGCCACAAGCGCATGTCCGGCGACTGCCTCGACCGGCGGGACGCCGTCGTCTGCGCTCCGTGCGACCTCAAGCCCGTCTGCCGCCACTGGCAAGGTTGGCGAGGCGCAGCCGCAGGCGAGCCGAGCGCATACGGAGATCCCCCGCGCGGAGCGAGGGGGCGAGGCGCAGCCGCAGGCGAGCCGAGCGGATAGATGAGCGAGCTGGCGCTGGTCGCCGCAGGGGCGCTGCTCGTGGTGCTGGCCGCCGTCGCCTGGGGACTCGTGACGACGCGTCGCCAGCAGGAAGGGCTCAGGCAGGAGGTCGGGGACCTCGGCGCGCACGTGCGGGACGAGGTCGCCGCGCTGAGGCTCGCCGTGGCGGGGGAGCTCAAGGGGGTCACGGCAGAGGTCACCCGTCAGCTTCAGGAGGGCATGCGGCTCGCCCAGGATGCCCAGGGCGCCATGGGGGAGCGGCTGGACCGGGCGGCGAAGGTGGTCGGCGACGTCCAGGGCAGCCTCGGCAGGCTCGGCGAGGCCACCCAGCGGGTGGTGGAGGTGGGCCGGGAGATCCACGGCCTCGAGCAGGTGCTCAAGTCGCCGAAGATCCGCGGGGGGCTCGGCGAGACGCTGCTGGAGCAGCTCCTGGCGCAGATGCTGCCGCGCGAGCACTACGACCTGCAGCACGGCTTCAAGAGCGGTGATCGGGTGGACGCCGCCATCCGCATCAGCGGGCGGCTGGTCCCCGTGGACGCCAAGTTCCCGCTGGAGAACTTCCGCCGCCTGCTGCAGGAGCCGGACGAGGAGCGCCGGCGACCCTTCCGCCGCGCCTTCGTCCGCGACGTGAAGCTGCGCGTGGACGAGATCGCGAAGAAGTACATCCTGCCGGACGAGGAGACCTTCGACTTCGCCCTCATGTACGTGCCCGCGGAGAACGTCTACTACGAGATCATCATCAAGGGAGACGACGCGGAGGAGGAGCCCATTGCGACCTATGCGCTGGGCCGGCGCGTGATCCCGGTGTCACCCAATAGCCTGTATGCCTATCTCCAGGTGATCGTGCTGGGGCTCCGGGGCTTGCGGATCGAGGCCAATGCCCGCGAGATCCAGAATGACCTGATCCGCCTCGGGGGAGATCTCGAGCGGGTGCGGGAGCACATGCAGAAACTGGGCGGGCATCTGGGCAATGCGCAGAAGCAGTTCGCGGACGCCGACCGCGACCTCTCCCGCTTCGAGGCCAAGCTCGAGGGCATCGAGCGCAAGGGGGAGCAGGCGGGGCTGCCGGAGCCGGCCGCGTGATCCTCACGGCGCTCGACTGGGTCGTCATCGCGCTGTACTTCGCGCTCTCTCTCGCGGTGGGGCTCCTCTTCGCGCGGCGGGCGGGGAAGAGCGCCGAGGAGTTCTTCCTCTCGGGCCGCAAGCTGCCGTGGTGGCTGGCCGGCACCTCGATGGTGGCCACGACCTTCGCGGCCGACACGCCGCTGGCGGTCACGGGCCTCACGGTGAAGCACGGGATCGCCGGGAACTGGTTCTGGTGGTCCTTCGTGATGAGCGGCATGCTCACGGTCTTCTTCTACGCGCGGCTCTGGCGCCGCGCCGGGGTCATGACGGACGCCGAGCTCACGGAGCTGCGCTACGCCGGGCGGCCCGCGGCCTTCCTGCGGGCCTTCCGCGCCTGCTACCTGGCGATCCCCATCAACTGCATCATCATGGGCTGGGTCACCCACGCCATGGCGACGATCCTCGGGCTCTCCGTGGGGCTCGACAAGTGGCAGGCCACGGTGGCGCTCCTCGCCATCACGGCCCTGTACTCGACGCTCTCCGGGCTCTGGGGTGTCGTCGCCACCGATTTCTTCCAGTTCATCCTCGCCATGGCGGGCTCGGTGGCGCTGGCGGTGTTCGCGCTGGGAGCCGTGGGTGGACTGGGCGGGCTCCAGGCGGGGCTCGCGGCCAGGTTCGCGGCCCCCGGGCCCACGGCGCTCCTGCCGGATCTCGGCGAGGCGTGGATGCCGGCGCTGACCTTCTTCGTGTACATCGCCGTGAACTGGTGGGCCTCGTGGTACCCCGGCGCCGAGCCTGGCGGCGGCGGCTATGTCGCCCAGCGCATCCTCGCCACGAAGGACGAGCGTCACGCCTTCCTCGCCGCACTCTGGTTCAACGTGGCCCACTACGTGCTGCGGCCGTGGCCGTGGATCCTGGTGGCGCTCTGCTCGATGCTGCTGTATCCGGGGCTCGCGAATCCTGAGGAAGGCTACGTGCGCGTGATGGTGGACCAGCTGCCTCCCGTCTGGCGCGGCTTTCTCCTGGCCGCCTTCTTCGCCGCGTACATGTCCACCATCTCGACTCACCTCAACTGGGGCGCCTCCTACCTCCTGAACGACGTCTACCGCCGCCACCTCCGGCCCGACGCCTCGCCGGGCCACTACGTGGCGGTGGGGCGCTGGGCCACCCTCGGCCTGATGGTGATCTCGGGGATCATCACCTACTACCTCAAGTCCGTGGAAGGGGCGTGGAAGTTCCTCCTCGCCATCGGCGCCGGCACCGGGCTCGTCTATCTGCTCCGCTGGTACTGGTGGCGGATCAACGCGTGGAGCGAGGTGGCGGCCATGGCGGCGGCGCTGGTGCTCTCGCTGTCGCTCCAGTTCGGCGCCGGGCTGGATCCTGCCACGCCGCGGAGCTTCGCCTGGCTGATGCTCCTCACCGTGGCGGGCACGACGCTGGTATGGCTCGCCGTCACCCACCTCACGCCGCCCGAGCCCGTGGAGCACCTGCGGCGCTTCTACGAACGCGTGCGTCCCGGCGGACGCGGCTGGGTGGAGGTGGCGGGTCGCGCGGACGAGGAGGGGCCGGGCTGGGGCGGGCTCGGCAGGTGGCTGCTCGGCTGCGCCGTGGTGTATCTGGGGCTCTTCGGCACGGGATCGCTTCTGCTCGGACGCCCGTGGCGCGGCCTCACGCTCGTCGGCGCGGCCCTCGCGCTCACCGTGTGGATCGTGAGGCACTCCGAGCCCGAGCCCATCGAGTGAGTGTGATAGGATAGCCGCATGACAGACATCCAGTTCCAGGTCTACGGGATCAATCTCTTGGTCCGACTCCTGGCCGAGGCTCCCGCGGATGTCCGGGTACACTGCCCCAAGGGCTCGCCGATCCGCTACGGCGAGGTCGTCGGCCGGGGCGACGGGTTCGACGAGGGCGCCAACGCCTTCCGCGAGATGCCGCCGATCCGTTCCGTCGTCGCCTTCGAGGAAAACCCCGAGGAGGTGGAAGGGCACTACTTCTACATCGGGGGTGAGGAGCATCGGGTCATCCGGCTGGACGCCGTGATCCTGTCCTTTCCCCTGGAGTAACGGCGAGCCCCGCGGGTTGTCCCCGCCGCCCCTGTCGTCCTTCCGCAAGGCTCTCGACGCCCTCCTCTCCCGCATCGACGGGGACGAGGTCGTGGCGCTCACCCGGGCCCTGGTCCGCATCCCCAGCGTCTACCGCCCCGACGATCCCGGCGCCACCGAGCAGCAGGTGGCGGACTTCGTGGAGACCTGGCTGAGGCGCGAGGGGTTCGAGGTCACGGTGCAGTCCGTGGCGCCGGGGCGCCCGAACGTCATCGGCTCGCTCGGGGAGAAGCGGACGGGGCAGCGGAGCCTGCTCCTGGAGGGCCACATGGATGTGGTGACGGAAGGCGATCCGGGCCAGTGGTCCTTCCCGCCCTTCGGTGCCGAGCTCTCGGGCGGGAGGATCTACGGGCGCGGGGCCGCCGACATGAAGGGGGGACTGGCCGCGGCGATGGTGGCCGCCGCGGCCTTTGTGCGCGCCTCGGTGGAGCCGGCAGGCAAGCTCGTGCTGGGGGCCTTGGTGGACGAGGAGGACAGGATGCTCGGCGTCCGCCACCTCGTGACCACCCAGGTGGGGCGGGAGCTGGACGCCGCCATCATCTGCGAGCCGGAGGAGAACGAGCTGTGCCTGGTGCAGCGGGGCGTGGTGTGGGCGCGCTTTCGCGTGCGCGGCCGCATGGCTCACGGCGCGATGCCCGAGGCGGGGATCAATCCGATCGCCGCGCTCGGCAGGCTGCTCCGCCAGGCGCCGGCCCTGGAGAGGCGCCTGCGGAGGCGCTGCGAGCGGAGCCGCTACCTGCGCCCCCCCACCGTGACGCCGACCATTGTCCAGGCCCCGCCCAGGGGCGTGGGCGTGCCGCAGTCCAACGTGATCCCGGCCCTGGGCGAGTTGACGCTCGACGTGCGGGTCACCCCGGGGATCGGTGCCTCCGAGCTCGGCGCTGAGCTGGACTCGCTGTGCCGCGCCGCCGAGGCGGACCAGCCGGGCTTGAAGGTCGAGTGGGAGCCCGTCAACGAGTTCAGGCTGGCGACCAGGGTGGACAGAGACGAGGCCATCGTCCGGGCCATGGCGCTGGCGGTGAGGCAGGCCACCGGGCGGCCTCCCCGCTGGGGCGGGGTGCCTGGTTCCACCGACGGCACCATCCTCAGGATGGAGCTGGGCCTGCCCATCGTCACCTGCGGTCCCGGGAACCGGCTCATCCCCCACCAGGTGGACGAATACGTCGAAGTCGCAGAGTTACTCGAGGCGGCGAGGATTTACGCTGCCTCGGCTCTCAGATACCTTCAAGCCTGATCACCTTTTTCCCGCGCGCCGCCCGCGCGCAAGACACCAAGGGCGCCGAGCCATGATCCGCCCGGCGCCCCGAGGCGAGGGAACGGGATCCTCAGGCTATGGCCGGCGACGTCTCCACGCCATCACTGCCCAGCCCGCAACTCCACCGCCGAGCAGGATCAGCGACGCGGGCTCTGCCACTCCGGTTGGCGGTGGCGGCGGAGGAGGCGGAGGGGGCGGGGCGAGGAAGCCCTGCACCACCACCACCTGATTTCCCCCGCCGAAGGTCGAGAAGAGGAAGTCTCCGGTGAGGGGATCGATGGCCGCCCCCTCGGCCCCCGAGAGATCCGACAGGAAGGTGCGTCGCGTCGCCACGAGCGGGTTGCCGTCGGCGTCGAGATCATAGGCGCCGACCATGCCGGCGCTGAACTCGGAGATCAGCAGGCTGTCGACCGCGAACCCGGGGTTGCCTGAGGCGATGTAGACGAAGCCCTCGGGGCCACCCGGGACGTTCTGGATGCCGCCCAGCGCCGGGTCGAGGTCCACCTGGGCCAGCCCCGCCAGATCGAAGGTGCCCGAGCCGTCGGGGGTGAGGGTCGCCGAGTACCACTGTCCGCCGGACCAGGAAACGAGCTTGACCTCCCCGGCACCCCCGAAGCCGGCGGGCACGAAATTGATCGCCGCGTGGGAGCTGGCCACCCCGGCCGCTGCGAGATCGATGATCTTGTCCTCCGAGAGGCTGCCTGGCTTCACCTGCCCGAGGGCGTTCACGGGCCAGCGGGAGAGGAAGAGCACGCCCCCGGGGCCGAAGACGACGCCGCCATCGTTGAAGGCGCCCATCGTGGAGCCGGCACCCGGGTAGAGCGTCGCCGCCCCCGAGAAGCCGGTGACATGCCCGCTCCCTCCGCGGACCACGTCGACCTGGTAGATCCGCCCTGCCGCGGTGTTGGCGTTGCCCCCGATGATCACGGTGTCGCCGTCGAGGAAGGTCAGCCCGCCGTACAGGGGGGGCAGGCCGGGGACGGACCCGAGGCTCGTCGCCGTGTAATCCGCGGAGAAGTCGCCGCCGAGGGTGATCGCGTAGACCGGATCCCCGAGAAGCACGCTTAGGACCGCTAAGACGGCTATCATGATACGGCGGATCATGCTGAAGCCCTCCTGGTCAAGTATGTCGGACAGAGTCCCGCACAGATCCTTCCGCATGCATTCCCTGTTCTTGGCTGCAAGCGAGATGCCCGACGCCATTCCGCGGGGGTTTCGGCCAGATTCGCATGGACCGGCTTGGCGAATTGTGGGCGTTGTAAGAAGAGCCGACAGCGGGGCGACGCGCCCAGCAATGCCACTTGGTAGACTTGGCTGGGGGGCCGGGAGGTGTCCCGGCGGGCTCGGCGCCTTCGCGAGCCCGGGGGCGGCGCCGCCGGGGACGGGGCGTCCGCTCGGCGTCACAGGCGCACCCCCAACCGGACCTTGCGATTCCGCATGGGTTGGTGTGTCATCGCCGGATGGATCGGGGCAGGGCCCGGTGGGCGGACGAGGGGCCCCGGGTTGCTGGTGGCGTTCGCCGCCGGCCGTTCGGGGCGATCGGCTCCCCGGCCGCCGAAGCGGCGCCATGAGCTGCGGGCGGGCGCGGAGGGGCACGCGATGAGCGAGAGCAGCGAGCGGCCGAGGCTCAGGGCCCTCGAGGCCTTCCCGGTGCAGCAGGAGGGCGATCGTGCGGTGGGCTTGAGGGACCCTGCCGGCTTCACCGATCAGGTTGCGGTGCTGGCGCTGCCGTTGCTGGATCTGGTGTCGCTCTTCGACGGGGAGCACTCCATCGGAGAGATGCGGGAGATCTTCCTCGCCCGCCACGGCCAAGCCCCCAGCGCCGAGCAGATCCGCGGCATCGTGGAGCAGATGGATTCGGCGGGCTTCCTGGACAGCCCGCGCTTCGCCGAGCGGCGGCGACGCATCGAGGAGGGCTTCCGGCTGAGCCCGGTGCGTCCGCCGGCTCACGCCGGAGCGGCCTACGCGGGCGAGCCCGGGACACTCCAGGAACAGATCCGCTCGTTCTTCACCCACGCGGACGGTCCGGGCACGCCGGGCCCCGTGAGTCTCGGGCTGGACGGTGCCGCCGGCGGCGCGCCCGGCATCCGCGGGCTGATCGCGCCGCACATCGACTTCCACCGCGGCGGGCCGACCTATGCCTGGGCCTACCGCGAGCTGGCCCACTCCGACGCCGACCTCTTCGTGATCCTCGGCACCTGTCATGCCGGCATGGCAGATCCCTTCGCCGCTACGGGCAAGGCCTATGAGACGCCGCTTGGTCGGGCGGCCGCCGATGGCGACTTTCTGGATGCCCTGGGCCGGAGATACGGCCACGATCTCCTGGCCTCCGAGGGTGCGCACCGCGTCGAGCACTCCGTGGAGTTCCAGGTCGTGATGCTCCAGCATCTCCTCGGGGAGCGGCGGCCCTTCACCATCGTGCCGCTGCTCGCCTCCTTCCTTCACGAGGCGGTGTGGCGCGCAAGCGCGCCCGAGTCGGACGCGCGCGTGCCCCGCTTCCTCGAGGCGCTGGGCGAGACGCTGGCCGTCTCGGGACGCCGGGTCTGTCTGGTGGCGGGCGTGGACCTGGCCCACGTGGGGCCGCGCTTCGGCGATCCCGAGCTCAACACCGATGAGTTCCTCCGCCACGTAGAGGCCCAGGACCGCGCGATGCTCGCGACCGTGACGGCGGGAGACGCTGGCGCCTTCTTCGAGGAGGTGGCGCGGGACGGCGACGCGCGGCGGATCTGCGGGCTGTCGCCCATCTACGCCTTCCTCCGGGCGCTGCCCGGGGCCCGGGGGCGGCTGCTCCGCTACAGCCAGTGGCCCGATCCCGAGGGGGCGGTGAGCTTCTGCGCCGCCGCGTTCTCATGACGGCCGCGGGGCATCCCGCCCATCCGGGGCTGCCGCGCCTGTCCATCACCCGTGACGGCGAATGGCGCCACGAGGGAGAGACGATCACCCACGCGCGGATCCTGGACGATCTGTGGACGCGCCTCCAGATGGATGCGGCCGGGTATTACCTCCTGGTGGGCTCGCTCCGGGTGCCAGTGGAGGTGGAGGACGCCCCGTTCGTCGTGGTGCGAGTCGAGCTCGACCAGGACCCGGCGGGGGTGGTGCTGAGCGACGGCAGCCGTGAGCCCCTGGCCCTCGACACCCTGCGTCTCGGCCCGGGAGAGGTGCCCTATTGCCGCGTCAAGGGCGGGCGCTTCGAGGCCAGGCTGGGCCGCGCCGCCGCCTGGCAGCTCCTGCAGGCGATGGAGACCGACGAGACCACCGGCGAGGCCGCGCTCCTGCTCCGGGGGCGCCGCCACATCATCCCCCGCGTCGCCTCCGGCTAGCCGGATCTTTCCGGGGCCGGCGCGCCCGCCGCCTCGCGAGCGGGTCGGCCAGTGGCCTGGCTGAGCAATGCGTGGACACGCGGCGCCGGATGGGCCGGCGCTTCGTCTCCGCCTTTCCGAGACGGCGCGCTACGAGACCGGCTCGCGGTGCTCCTTGTACGTGGACATCGCGCGAAGCCCCGCCTCGTCGCCCCGCTTGAGCAGGTTGTGCAAGGGCCCGTGCTCCCGCCACGACCGGCAGGTGTTGACGAACCAGCGGTCGCCGTCGCCGCCCATGACCGCCTCGCTGTTCCGGTCCCTGAAGGCGACGCCCGCCGCCTGGCGGATCACGGGTCCCATGCCCTGGATGAGGGCGGTCAGGTGGGAGCAGCCCTGCTGGCGGCCGAGCCGCTCGTTGACGGCGCGGGTGAAACCCTGGGCGACGGAGACGCCGACCAGCCGCTGGAGGGCCGGCAGGGCCTCGGGGCAGATCGTGTACGGCTGGGTGTGCATGGCGCCTTCCACGGATGTGATCACCAGCTCGGGATGGCGGACGCGCAGAGCGACCCGCATGTCGTGCACCACCCGCGGTCCTGGAACGCCGAACCACTTCGGGCCGCCCCGCGGGCGCTCGTCCAGCAACGAGCCGGTGACGACGAGCTCGTCGTCACCGGACTCGACGGCTTCCATCCGGATGGTGCGCACCTGGAGCGGCAGCGTCTTGTCACTCACTGGGCTCTGACCTCCTTGAGGGTTCGGATGATCTCGTCGTGGATCGTCCCGTTGGACGCGACCACGGCGGGGGCGGCGGGGTCCAGCGGGCCGCCCTCGAGATCCGTGACGCGCCCCCCGGCCTCCTCCACGAGTAGGGCGCCGGCGGCCACATCCCAGGGGCCCAGGACGAGCTCCCAGAAGCCGTCGAGACGGCCGGCCGCCACCGAGGCGAGGCTCAGGGCCGCGGAGCCCAGCTCCCGCACGATGCGGCTCCTGCGGGTCAAGGCTGCGTGCTCGGCGAGATTGTTGTCGGCGGCGGCGCGGACGTCGTAGGGGAAGCCCGTGGCCAGCAGACTCTCGCCGAGCGCCGCCGTGGGCGAGACGCGGAGCGGCACACCGTTGACGCGGGCGCCTCGCCCGCGCTCGGCGGTGAAGCACTCGCCGCGGTTCGGATCGAAGACGACGCCCACCAGCGCCCGCCCGTCCACTTCGAGGGCGATGGAGACGCCGAAGAGCGGCAGGCCATGGACGAAGTTGGTGGTGCCGTCGAGCGGGTCGATGACCCAGCGGTGGCTGCGCGAGCGCGTCACGGCGCCGCCCTCCTCGGCCAGGATCGAGTGGTCAGGAAAGTGCTGATGGATCGTCTCGACCACCAGGGCCTCGGCGCCGCGGTCGATGTCGGTGACGAGGTTGATGGGACTCGACTTGGTGGTGACGCTGAGGGCGGCGCCGCGGTGCTCGAGGAGAAAGGCCCCCGCGCGCCTGGCCGCCTCGACGGCGACCCCGAGGAACGATGCTCTCATATCGCGCTGAGCCTAACACGGCTGCGGCTTGACAACCACCGCGCGCGCCCCGCAGAGTGACGGCGGCTGAGATCGGGCGATGGACGTCGGACAGCGCGAAGATCCGGCGGGCGCGGGCCGGCCCCGGCCAGGGTGCCCGCGCCAGATCAAGGAGGTCGTGTGAAGGGCGTGGAGGACTGCGCGGCGTACGCCGACGGACAGCGGGTGGCGGATGTCGCGATCGCGGACATCAGCGAGGCGCTCGAGCAGCCCGACCGCTTCGTCTGGATCGGCCTGCACGAGCCCGACGAGGCGCTGCTGCGGGAGGTCCAGCAGGAGTTCGGCCTGCATGACCTGGCGGTGGAGGACGCCCACCGGGCCCATCAGCGGCCCAAGCTCGAGCGCTACGGCGACTCGCTGTTCGTGGCGCTCCGGACGGCCCGGATGAACCCGGCGTCCCGGCGGGCCGACTTCGGCGAGACGCACATCTTCGTGGGGCCCCGCTACGTGGTGTCGGTGCGCCACGGGGCGTCGCTGTCGTACGAGGAGGTGCGGGGCCGCTGCGAGGCCGCCCCCCAGCAGCTCCGCAAGGGCCCCGGCTACGTCCTCTACGCGCTCATGGACTTCATCGTGGACCAGTACTTCCCCGTCGTGGAGGCGCTCGAGGAGGACCTCGACGGGCTCGAGGAGGGGATCTTCGGTCGGCCGTTCGACCGTGACACCACTGCGCGGATCTATCGGCTGAAGCGCGATTTGCTGGAGGTGAAGCGGGCGGTCTCGCCGCTGGTGGATGTCTGCAACCGCCTGACGCGGTTCGAGGACGAGCTGGTCCCGGACGATACGCGGCTGTACTTCCGCGATGTGTACGACCACAGCATCCGGATCAACGAGATGGTGGATACCGCGCGCGAGCTCCTGACGACGGCCTTCGAGGCCAACCTCTCGCTGATCTCGGTGGCGCAAAACGAGTCCATGAAGAAGCTGGCTGCGTGGGCCGCGATCCTGGCAGTGCCGACCATGATCGCGGGCGTCTACGGGATGAACTTCCAGCACATGCCCGAGCTCGGCTGGACGCTCGGCTACCCGGCGATCATGGCCGTCATGCTGGGGACCTGCATCGGCCTCTACCGCCACTTCAAGCGGGTCGAGTGGCTCTGACGCCCCGGGAGGCGCCGGCGCGGATGCGGATCGTCGTCATGGGCAGCGGCGGGACCGGCGGCTACTTCGGCGCCAAGCTGGCGCGCGCGGGGGAGGACGTCACGTTCGTGGCCCGCGGGAAGCACCTGGAGGCGATCCAGATCAGCGGCCTGCGGGTCCGCTCGGCGATGGAGGGGGAGTGGACCGTGACGGCGCCCGCGGTGGAGCGGCTGGAGGGGTTGCCGCCGGCGGACCTCGTGCTCTTCTGCGTGAAGGCCTTCGACACCGAGCCCGCGGCGGCGGCGATCCGGCCGGTGGTGGGGCCGGAGACCGGCGTGCTGTCCATCCAGAACGGGATGGAGAGCGAGGGGAGGCTGGTGCGGATCCTCGGGCCGGGGCACGTGCTCGGCGGCGCCGCCCAGGTGCTGGCGACCATCGAGGCCCCCGGCGTCATCGCCCACACGGTGATGGGGCGCATCGTCTTCGGCGAGATGGACGGGCGCGAGACACCCCGGGCCCGCGCGTTCCTCGAGGCGTGCCGGCGCGCCTCCATCCCGGCGGAGATCTCCGCGAACATCAGGCGGGCGCTCTGGGAGAAGTACGTGATGATCGTCGCCCACTCGGGCATGACGGCGGTCACGCGCTGTCCCGCCGGCATCATCCGGGCGCTGCCCGAGACACGCCGCATGTACCGGCTGCTGCTGGAGGAGATGGTGGGGGTGGCCGGGGCGGCCGGCGCCGGGGTCGAGAGCGGGATCGTCGACACGGTGCTGGGTCTCCTGGACAGCCAGCCGGGCGGCTTCTATTCCTCGCTCCACCACGATCTGACCCGCGGCAAGCGGCTGGAGCTCGAGGCGCTGCAGGGCCATGCCGTGCGGCTCGGCGAGCAGCTGGGGGTGCCGACGCCGACGCTGTTCGCCGTCTACGCCGCCCTCCGGCCCCACCTCGACGGCCCCCCCTAGCGGGGGTCAGGTCTTGCATTGCGACATCGGCAGGCGTGGGAACCTCCATAGGATCGGGGTCAGCGCCTTGGCGATCGGTGCCGCCGGAAACGCAACCGAAGTGGGGCCGGGCGGCGTGTCGGATTGCAAGACCTGACCCCGTAGTGGAGGAGCGGCGGGCGATATACTGAGGGGCGTGTCGCCCGCTCGACGGCTGCTCCGCTACCTGCGCCGCTATCGGCTCCGCTACGCCTGCGGCGCCGTGTGTCTCCTGCTGGCCACCGTGTTCTCGCTGGGCATCCCCTGGACGGTGAAGGCGGCCGTGGACGCGCTCGGGGCGAGCCGGGATCTTCACGCCATGGTGACTTACGCCGCCATCATCGTCGCGCTGGCGGTGGCCCATGGGGCGGCGCGGCTTGGGTCGCGCTTCACCATGATCGGCGCCGGGCAGTGGGTGGAGCATGACCTTCGCCGCGACCTCTACGCCCGGCTGCTGCGGCTGCCGGCGACCTTCTACCACTCCCACCGCACGGGAGACCTGATGTCGCGGGCCTCCAGCGACATCTCGGCGGTGCGCACGCTGGCGGGCTTCGGCACAACCATGCTCACCTCCACGTCACTGGCCTTCGCGGGCACGCTCGTCGCCATGTGGAGCATCGATCCCCGGCTCACGCTGTACGCGCTGGCCCCCTCGCCGGTGCTCATCCTGGCCGCCCGCCGCTTCAGCCGGAGCGTGGAGCGGCAGTCGACGGCTGTGCAGGAGCAGCTGGGCGCCCTCTCGGCCAAGGTCCAGGAGAACCTCGCGGGCATCGCCGTGGTCCGCGCCTATACCATGGAGCAGCGCGAGATCGCGGGCTTCGGCCGGCTCAACGGCGAGTACCTGACCCGGAGCGCCCGCCTGGCGCGGACGCAGGCGGGCTTCTGGCCGCTCATGGGGCTCATCTCGGGGATGGGCACGCTCATCATCCTCTGGCTCGGCGGCAAGGCCGTCGTGGATGGCCGGATCACGCTCGGGGCCTTCGTCGCCTTCAACGGCTATCTCGCATACCTGGCCTGGCCCACCGTGGCACTGGGGTGGACGCTCGGAAACTTGCAGCGGGGGCTGAGTGCCATGCAGCGCATCGCCGAGGTGCTGGACGCACCGGCGGAGGCGGAGCCGGACGGGGCCGAGGCGGGGGATGCGCGGCGGCTGCCGAGGGGAGGCCTCCAGTTCAGCGGTCTGTCGTTCGCCTACGAGGGGCGGGCGGCACCCGCGCTTCGCGATGTGAGCTTCACGGTGCCCGAGGGCGCCTTCGCGGTGGTCGTGGGGGCCACGGGAAGCGGCAAGTCCACGCTGGGCGCTCTGGTCTGCCGGCTCTTCGAGCCGCCGCGCGGGACGCTCTTCGTGGGCGGCACCGACGTGCGCGAGCTGCCGGTCCGGCAGCTGCGCCGGACCGTGGGCTACGTACCGCAGGAGGCGTTCCTCTTCTCGCGCTCGCTGAGGGACAACCTGCTGCTGGGTGACGGGGCGGCTGGTCACGAGCGGCTGTCGGCGGCGGCGGCCGCCGCCGGGCTGGCCGCCGAGGTGGAGGGGTTTCCCGAAGGCTGGGACACGGTCGTGGGGGAGCGCGGGCTCACGCTGTCCGGGGGCCAGCGCCAGCGAGCGGCCCTGGCGCGGGCGCTCGTGGGCGAGCCGGCGTTTCTCGTCCTGGACGATCCGTTCGCCTCCGTGGACCCCGGGAAGGAGTGGGAGATCCTGCAGGCCCTCCGCGGCGCGCGGCGCGGGCGGACGACCCTCCTGATGACACACCGCCTGCTCGCCGCCGAGGAGGCCGACCTCGTGGTGGTCCTCGATGACGGGGAGGTCGTCGAGCAGGGCCGGCACGCGGATCTCCTGGCGGCGGGCGGAGCCTATGCACGCCTCTGGCGTATCCAGCAGATCGAGAGCGAGCTTGAGCCAGACTGAGCCCGACCACGAGCTCCTCGGCCGGGCCTACGACGGGCGGCTCATGGCGCGGCTCTGGGCGGTCACGCGCCCGCACCGTCCACTCGTGTTCCTGTCCATGGCCCTGTTCCCCCTGGCCGCGGCCGCGGAGCTGGTACAGCCGTACCTCGTCAAGGTGGCCATCGACGAGCACATCCTCAGGGGGAACTGGGTGGGGCTCGGCCGGATGGCGGGCCTCTTCCTCCTCACGCTCGTGGCCCTGTATCTGCTGCGGGCCGCGCAGTCCTACGTGACCCAGATCACCGGCCAGCGCGTCATGCACGACCTGCGGGAAGCGCTCTTCGCGCACCTGCAGCGCATGCACGCAGGCTACTTCGACCGGAACCCGGTGGGCCGGCTGATGACCCGCGTGCTCAACGACGTGGAGGCGATCAACGAGCTGTTCACGAGCGGCGTGGCCGCCGTGGTCGGCGACATCGTGACGCTCGTGGGCGTGGTGGTCATCATGCTGTCCATGAACTGGCGGCTTGCGCTCGTCACCTTCGCGCTGGTGCCCGTGCTGGTGCTGGCAGCGGGGTACTTCAGCCTCAAGGCCCGCGAGAGCTACCGCCTCGTGCGGGCGCGGCTGGCGCGGCTCAACGCCTTCCTGCAGGAGTCGCTCCAGGGGATCACCGTGATCCAGCTCTTCGCCCGGGAGCGGGAGGAGGCGCGGCTCTTCGGGGCGCTCAACGGCGACCTGCGCCGGGCGCAGTTCCGCTCGACGTTCTTCGAGGCCTCGCTCTACGCCGGGGTGGAGGCCCTCGGCTCCATAGCCGTGGCGCTGCTTCTCTGGTACGGGGGAGGAGAGGTGGTGGTGGGGGCGCTCACCTTCGGCGGGCTGGTCGCCTTCCTCGAGTACACGAACCGGTTCTTCCTGCCCATCCGGGACCTGGGCGCCAAGTACACCGTGATGCAGGCGGCGACGGTCTCCTCGGAGCGCGTCTTCGGCCTGCTGGACACACCCCCCGGGATCGCGGGCCCGGCCGGCGCCGGGCTCGCCCGCCCCGCCGACCCTGGCGCCGGCACGCCCACCGTGGAATTCCGCGACGTCTGGTTCGCCTACCAGGGCGAGCAGTGGGTGTTGCGCGACTGTTCCTTCACACTGGCGCGGGGGGAGCACGTCGCGCTGGTGGGGCCCACGGGCGAGGGCAAGTCCACCATCGCGCGGCTCCTGACGCGCGCCTACGACGTGACGCGGGGCCAGGTGCTGGTGGAAGGCGTGGACGTGCGCCAGTGGGACCTGCTGGCGCTCCGGCAGCACGTGGGCCTGGTCCCGCAGGAGGTCTTCCTCTTCGCCGGCACCGTCGAGGAGAACCTGACGCTGGGCCGTGACGGCGCCGTGCCGCACGCCGAGCTGGCGCGTGCGCTGGAGCGCGCCAACGCGGCGCGGCTCGTGGAGGCACTGCCGCGCGGTCTCGCGGAGGAGATCCGCGAGCGCGGCGTGAACCTCTCCGGCGGCCAGCGTCAGCTGCTGGCCATTGCCCGCGCGCTCATCTATAATCCTCGCGTCCTCGCGATGGACGAGGCGACGTCCAGCGTGGACGTGGAGTCCGAAGCGCTGATCCGCTCGGCGATGGGCGAGCTACTGGAGGGGCGCACCACCCTGGTCATCGCCCACCGCCTCTCGACGATCCAGAGCGCGGACCGCATTCTCGTCCTCCACAGGGGGCGGGTGCGGGAAGCCGGGCGCCACGCCGAGCTGCTCGCCGCGCAGGGCCTCTACGCCAGGCTGTACGAGCTCGAGCTTGGGCGCGAGCGGCGGTGACCGTGCGGGCCGCGCCGCCGCCGGAGCTCGCGGGATGCAGTTCCGGCGGGCCGTGTGGAGGCTGGTCCGCGAGATCCCGGCGGGCCGGGTCGTGACGTATGGGCAGATCGCCGCGCTGCTGGGCCGGAAGGGAGCGGCGCGCGCGGTGGGGAAGGCCATGACGCGCTGCCCACCCGGCGTGCCCTGGCACCGAGTGGTCAATGCGCGGGGCGGGATCAGCCGCCGGGCGAACGTGGAGAGCATGCTCACCCAGCGGATTCTTCTCCAGCAGGAGGGGGTCCGGGTGCGAGGAGGGATCGTGGCGATTTCCCGACACCGCTGGGGAGGCCCTGGTGGCTCCGGGCTCCCGAGGAGGACACCGCGATGCGTCTCGGGCTGAACATCGGCTACTCCGGCTCCAACGCGGGTGTCGACCTGCCGCTGATCCAGGAGGCGGATCGGCTGGGCTTCCACTCCGTGTGGTCGGCCGAGGCCTACGGATCGGACGCGGTGACGACCCTCACGTGGGTCGCGGCGCAGACCCAGCGCATCCGGGTGGGGACGGCGATCATGCAGATCCCGGCGCGGACGCCGACGCTCACGGCCACCACCGCGCTGACGCTGGACCAGCTGTCCGGGGGGCGCTTCCTGCTGGGCCTGGGCGTCTCCGGCCCGCAGGTGGTCGAGGGGTGGCACGGCGTGCCGTTCGGCAAGCCGCTCCAGAGGACGCGCGAGTACGTGGAGATCATCCGCGCCGTCTGGCGGCGGGAGAGCCCGCTCACCTTCAAGGGCGAGTACTACCAGATCCCCTACGCGGGGCCGGATGCCTCCGGCCTCGGCAAGCCGCTCAAGTCCATTCTCCACGGCCGGGCGGACATCCCGCTCTACCTCGCCGCCGTGGGCCCGAAGAACGTCGCGCTGGCTGCCGAGATCGCCGAGGGCTGGCTGCCGGTGTTCTTCTCCCCCCAGCGGATGTCGGTCTTCCGGCCGCACCTCGAGGCGGGCTTCGCCGCAGCCGGCGGCGGCAAGTCGCTCCCGCGCTTCGACGTCGCGCCGACGGTGCCCGTCGTGGTCGGCGACGATGTGGCGCGCTGCCGGAACGTGATCAAGCCCAGACTCGCGCTCTACGTGGGGGGCATGGGCGCCCGCGGCAAGAACTTCTACAACGAGCTGGTTCGCCGCTACGGCTACGAGGCTGCCGCCGCGCGCATCCAGGATCTCTACCTCTCGGGGAAGAAGGACGAGGCCGCGGGGGCCGTGCCCGACGCGCTCGTGGACGAGGTGGCGCTGTGCGGCCCCAAGGCGCGCATCCGGGAGCGGCTCGGAGCCTGGCGGGAGGCGGGCGTGACGACGCTGATCTGCGGGGTCGGGCAGCCTGAGGCATTGCGGACCATGGCGGAGCTGGTCCTCTGAAGCCGGCGGTGGAGCGCGTGCAGGCGGCCATCGCCGGGCGGGGACTTCACCGGCAGGTGATCGAGCTGGCCGTGCACGCGCGGACCGCGAGGCAGGCCGCGGAGGCGCTGGGCGTGACGGTGGCGCAGATCGCCAAGTCGCTGGTCTTCACGGTCAACGGGGCCCCGGTCATGGTGATCGCCTCGGGCGCCAACCGGGTGGACGAGGCCCGGGTGGGCCTGCTCGCCGGCGGGACGGTGCGGCGCGCCGACCCCGAGACGGTGCGGCAGGCCACCGGCTACGCCATCGGCGGCGTCCCACCCTTCGGCCACCAGACAGCGCTGCCCGTCTACATCGATCGGGACCTCGAGCAATACGATCTCGTCTACGCGGCCGCCGGCGTGCCCGAGTGTGTGTTCCCGCTGACACCGGCCGAGCTGATCCGTGCCACTGGCGGCACCGTCGTCGACGTCAAACCGCAGGGCGACAGCGGCTGACGCCGTGCGAGGGAGCGAACGCGCGTGAACATCCGGCGGGCGCGGGCGGGCGCCAGCCCGGGCGCCCGCGCTGGGTCAAGAAAGCGGGCGCCAGCGCGGGTGCCCGCCGGGTCAAGAAAGCGGGCGGGCGCCAGCCCGGGCGCCCGCGCCTGGTGAGGGGACACACGATGAAGCTCAGGGACAGGGTGGCGCTGGTGACCGGAGCGGGGTCGGGCATCGGCCGGGCCGCAGCGGTGCTCTTTGCCCGCGAGGGCGCGCGCGTGGCCGTGGTGGACATCGACGAGGCCGCCGCCAAGGCGACCGCGCAGCAGGTCGAGCAGGGGGGAGGGGAGGCGATTCCGCTCCGCTGCGACGTCTCGGCGGCGGCCGACAACCAGGCAGTGGTGGAGCGCGCGGTGGCCCGCTGGGGGCGGCTCGACGTCTTCTACGCGAATGCGGGGGTGCCGCAATGGCCCACGCAGGTGGAGAACGTGGAGGAGGCCACTTTCGACCGGATCCTGGCGGTCAACGTCAAGGGGGTGTTCCTCGGCGCCAAGTACGCGCTCGGGGTGATGAAGCGTCAGAAGCGCGGTGTCTTCCTCGTGACCGCCTCGACCGCGGCGATGCGCCCGCGCCCGGGCGGGCAGTGCTACGCCGCGTCCAAGGGGGCCGTGGTGAGCATGACGAAGAGCCTGGCCATCGAGTGCGCGCCGTTCGGCGTGCGGGTCGTCTCCATCGCCCCCGTCGCCACGGAAACCCCGATGCTGCCGACGTTCATGGGCAAGACGGCCGTGGACGACGAGGGGAGGGCCCGCTACATCGCCACGGTGCCCCTGGGACGGCTCAACACCCCGGAGGACATCGCGAGAGCCGCCCTCTTCCTCGCCTCCGACGACGCCGCCATGGTGACGGGGACCTGCGTGGAGGTGGACGGCGGCCGCTGCATCTGATGAAGATCGTCCCGCTGGCAGGCGAGTCGCTGGGCGTGCGCTCGGTGGCGACGTACGTGGAGTGCGGGGCCACGCGGCTCATCATCGACCCGGGCGCCTCGCTGGCGCCGAGCCGGTTCAACCTCCCCCCCGCCGACGCGGAGTGGGAGGCGCTCAAGCGGGCGAACGACCGCATCTCCGGCTACGCGGCCCGCGCCGGGTGGGTGTTCGTCAGCCACTACCACGAGGACCACTTCCGCTACGACCCGGCGCTCTACCGGGACCGCGGCGTGTGGGCGAAGGATCCCGCGCGGATGATCAACCCGAGCCAGAAGGGGCGCGCGCGGGAGCTGTGGAAGGCGCTGGAGGGGCAGTGCCGGCTGGACACGGCCGAGGGCCGGCGGTACGAGACGGCGGAGTGCGTGCTTCACGCCTCGCCGCCGCTGGCTCACGGGGTCGAGGGCAGCGGCTTCGGCTACGTGGTGGCGTTGACCGTGACGGACCGCCGCGAGGGCTTCCGGTTCGTTCACGGCTCCGACGTGCAGGGGCCGCTCTCCGCCGTGGCGGCGGCCTACCTGGCGCGCGAGCGGCCGAACCTGCTGTACCTCTCGGGTCCGCCGGCCTACCTGGAGGCCCGGATCGGGCGCGCCCTCATCGAGCAGGGGGTGGAACATCTGCTGCGGGTGATGGATCGCACGGGGTGCCGCGTGATCATGGACCATCACGCTCTGCGGGACGACGGCTACCCCGAGCGGTTCCGGAGGCTCTGGGAGACGGGCCGGGTCCAGACGGCGGCGGGCTTTCTCGGGCTCGCGGACCAGCCGCTGGAGGCCCGGCGGCGGCGGCTCTGGGAGATCACGCGGAAGCCCGCCGGGCGCATGCAGCCTCGATTGAAGAGCGACAGAGCGTCGGGTAAGATGACGACGCCTCACCCAGTCCGTCGCACAAGGGGGGGACGATCCGGATGAGCGAGACGAGGACGCTGACCATCGGAGATGCGGCTCCCGATTTCACGCTGAAGGGCATCGGCCTCAAGGAGGTGAGCCTGCGGGACTTCCGCGGCAAGACCGTCGTCGTGCTCTTCTATCCGCTGGACTGGACGCCCGGCTGATCCACCTGCATGCCCGCCTTCGACAAGCGTGTGAAGGACTTCGAGGCGGCCAATACCCAGGTGCTGGGTATCAGCACGGACAGCCCGTTCAGCCATGAGAACTGGGCGAAGGCGGTCGGGATCTCGAACTACCCGCTGCTCGCAGACGTGCACCGGAGCGCGGCGAAGGACTGGGGCGTGTACTGGCCCGACTGGAACGCCAACGTGCGCGCGACCTTCGTCGTGGACCGCGGCGGGACCGTCCGCTTCATCGAGCGTTACGCCAAGGGGCAACTCCCCGACCCGGAGAAGATCCTGGCCGAGGTCAAGAAGCTCGGCTAGCGCCGGGTCAACGAACTTCGCCATGGCTCGCTCGTGCTCGCCTGACGGGCAGGTTCGCTCGCCTTGCCTCCGGCTGCGGCTCGCCGAGCCACGTTCTCGATCGGCGCCGGCGCTCAACGTACACCCGCGTACGCCTCGCGCCTCCCCCGGGCCTCGTCTGGCTCGTCCCTTGGCCCCGCGCGTTTGAGGCGGGCCGGGGCGGGGGCCCTCCCCGCGGAACCGTGGCTTCTGCGCGATGCCGGAGCCGAGGACCTCGGTCTCGTGGCTCCTCAGGAGCCATCGCTGCGGGGGGCGATTCAGCGCGTTCCGCGGGGAGGGCCCCCGACCCGGCCGGCCCTGCGCGTTTGACGCCTGCGGGGCGGCCGCGTACTATAGCGCCGCGCGCATGGCCGACTACGTGCTCGAGTCCCGCTTCTGGCTACCCTGTCCTCGCCCGGTCGTCTTCGATTTCTTCGCGGACCCTCGCCACCTGGCACTCGTCCAGCCCCCCTCGGCGCACTTCGCGTGGAGCGCTCCGCCTCCGCGGCGCCTCGAGGCGGGGACGGTGCTCGACTTCACGCTGCGTGTCCTTGGTCTCCGGCTCCGCTGGCGTGTCATGGTGCGCGAGTTCGACGCCCCCTACCGCTTCGTGGACGCGCAGCTCTGGGGGCCGTTCGCACGCTGGGAGCACCGGCACCGGTTCGTGGAGCAGCCAGAGCGCGGCGAGCCCGGCGCGATCATGGGAACGCTCGTCGAGGACCGCGTGACCTATCGGCTGCCGGCGGGCCCGCTGGGTCTGCTCGCGCATGCGCTCTTCGCTCGACGGCGGATCGCGCGGCTCTTCGCCCACCGCGAGGCGCGCCTCCGGGAACTGCTCGCCGCCACCCAGGCGCCGGATGGCTGATCTGCTCGGCGCCCACATGTCCATCGCCGGGGGGCTCGAGCAGGCGCTCTGGCGGGGACGCGAGGTGGGTTGCTCGGTGGTGCAGCTCTTCCTCAAGAATCAGCTGCAGTGGACGGCGCGGCCCTACGCCGCCGACGAGATCGCCCGCTTCAAGGCGGCGTGGAAGGCCACCGGCATGCGCGAGGTGTTCGCGCACGCGGCCTACCTGATCAACCTCGCCGCGCCGCACGCCGCAGAGTGGGCGCGTGCCGTGGGGGCCTTCCACGACGAGCTCGAGCGCGCGGAGGCGCTGGGGCTTGCCTTCGTCATCATCCATCCCGGCTCCCACCGCGGCGCCGGCCTCGAGGGCGGCATCCGGCGGATCGCGGAGGCGCTGGACGAGGCGACCGGACGGACCGCGGGCTACCGGGTGCTGGCGCTGCTGGAGAACACGGCGGGTGGCGGCGCCACCGTCGGGCGGAGCTTCGAGGAGCTGGGACGGATCCTCGCCGCTCTCCGACGGCCCGAGCGCGTCGGCGTCTGCCTGGACACCTGCCATCTCTTCGCGGCGGGCTACGACCTGCGGCGCCCCGAGGGGTACGAGGCGGCCATGCGGCGGTGCGCGCGGCTCATCGGGACGCGGCTGGTCCGTGCCTTCCACCTCAACGACGCGCGCGCGCCGCTGGGCTCGGGGCTCGACCGTCACGAGCAGATCGGCCGCGGGCAGCTGGGGGTTGCCGCGTTCCGGCATCTGCTGAACGACCGGCGGTGGGCGCGCGTGCCGATGGTTCTCGAGACGCCGAAGGAGCCGGAGCCGCGAGCGGACCGCGAGGCGCTGGCGCTCCTCCGCTCGCTCCGCCGGACGGCCCAGCGGGTCCGCGGGCAGCGGGCGCGCCGCCGTCCGGGGCTCAGCGGGAGCGCCTGACGCCCACGCGAGGGCAGAGGGGGCGCACCGGGCAGATGGAGCACTTCGGGGAGACGGGCAAGCAGAGGTTCTGGCCGAAGGCCACGAGGAGATCGTTGTAGCCGATCCAGTGGCGCCGCGGGAGCCGGGCCCGCAGCGCCATCTCGGTCTCCTCGGGGGTACGGGTTGCCACGTAGCCGAGCCGGTTGGAGATGCGGTGGACGTGGACGTCCACGCAGATGCCCGGCTTGTGGAAACCCACGGTGACCACGAGGTTGGCCGTCTTCCTGCCGACGCCCTTGAGCGTCAGGAGCGCGTCGATGCTGTCGGGCACCCGGCCGTCGAAGCGCTCCAGCAAGTCCCGACAGACCCCGAGGAGGACGCGGGCCTTGGTGCGGTAGAAGCCCACGGGGAAGATGGCGCGCTCGATCGACGCCGGCGTCAGGCGCAGCATGGCGCCGGGCGTGTCCGCCAGGGCGAAGAGCCGCGCGGCCGCGGGCCCCGTCGTCTCGTCCTTGGTACGGAGCGAGAGCAGGCAGGCGACGAGCACGCGGAACGGGTCGCGGCGGCGCTCGGCCACCTCCGCCAGCGCCGTCGGGCGCCAGCGGGGCAACTCCGTCCGGAGGCGGGCGATGATCCGGCCGATGGCCGGCCGGGAGCGAGAGGGCCGGGGACCCGTCAGCGACGCTCCTCGAGGCTGTCCAGGAGCTCACGCGCCTGCCTGGAGTCCTTGACGGTCCAGTCCGCGGGATTGCGTGGCGCCTTCTCGTCGAGCACCGCCCGCAGCTCCCGCCGGGCCTCGTCGAGGCGCTTCTTCTTGATGAGAGTCTTCGCCAGCCCCACGCGAAGCCCTGTGTACCTGGGATCCAGCTCGATCCCCTTGCGGAACATCTCCTCGGACTTGTCGAGATCGCCGCCGAAGAGGCCGGGGACTTCCGCATACACGCTGCCTGCCAGCGAGTAGGCGCCCACGAGCTTGGGGTCCAGCTCCAGCGCGGTGCGCATGCCTTCCTTCACGGTGGGCACGAGGAAGAGCGAGCGCATGACCCCCTTCGTCTGTCCCCAGCGCCCCGCGTTGGTGGCGTGCCAGAAGTGGCCCCACGCGTTCCGGGGGGCCAGTTCCACCACCCGCTTGGCCGCCTGCCGGCCGCGGTCATAGGCCTCGAGCTTCTCCTCGACGCTCCGGGCGCGGACATCCCCCCACATGAAGCAGATCTGGGCCAGCGCGAGGTAGTTGTCGATATGGGAGTCCGTCTTCACCGCCTCCGTGAGGCCCTGGTAGAGGCGGTCGAGTCGACCCGGCTCCTCGTGGTAGCGGGCCTCCCAGGCTCGGAGCTCCGCCACCAGCGGCGACTGGGCGGCGGCCCCCACGGCTGTGGCCAGGACGAGGAGCGCTGCGAGGAGTGCTCGCACGCGGCTCATGCTAGGTCGGCCGGGGCGAGGTGTCAACGGCGCCGCTTGAACGGCTGGACGGCTCCCGATATGGTAAGGAGCGCATGCGACAGATCACGATCGTCTCGACGGCCCTGTGGCTCGGGGCCCTGGGCTTCTTCGCCTTCGTGGCGGCCCCGGCGGCGTTCGGAGTGCTGGGGCGCGAGCCGGCGGGGCGCCTCATCGCGGCCGTGATGCCCCGGTATCACTGGATCGGCCTGGCGCTCGGGGTGGTGGCGCTGTGCGGGATCATCGGCCGCTGGGGACGGGGTGGGGCGGCCCTGCTCGACCGGCTTCCCTTCCTCCTCGTGCTCGTGATGCTCGCCCTCACGGCGTGGTCACTGTTCGTGCTCCTCCCGCAGGTGGACGCGCTCCGGCTGGCGCTGCCGCCCGGGCGCGCCACCGAGGCGCTCGCCGCTTCTCCCGAGGCGACGCGCTTCGCGCGGCTGCACAGCCTGTCCACCCTCCTCGGGCTCAGCGTCATGGTCGCGGGCATCGGCGTGCTGCTCCTGGAGTCACTCCGCGGCTGGCCCGGGCGCTGACCCGGGACGGTGTCGGCCCGCGGTGGGCGGCGGCGAGGGCGCTGCCAGAGCCAGGAGCGCGCCGACGATGCGGGCTGGGGGCACCGGGCCTCCGTGGCTCGGCGCCTGGAGCAGGCAGCCCTCCGCGGCGCCGAGGATGATCGCCGCGCAGGCATCGGCGTCGAGATCCGGGCGGAAGGTGCCTCCCGCCACGCCCTCGGCCAGGATCTCCCGGAGGGACAGCCGACTCTGTTCCCGGAGCCACGCCATGGTCAGCCGGTGCTGCTTGTCCTCGCGCGCCCGTGTCCAGCCGGTGAGGAGCAGGTCCGAGAACTCCGGGTCGCTCTCGCCGTAGGCGCCGAAGAGGATCTCGAGGGCGCCCTCCAGCTTGACGCCGGCCGCCTCGGCGCCCCGGGCCACCCGGGCCAGCTCGCGGACGACCGGGAGCCCGCGCTCCTCCACCACCTGGGCGGGCGACGGCCGCGGCGGGCGGCGGGGGACAGTGGCCCGCTCCCTCGCGCCTGTCGCCGCACTCGCCGGCCGCTTGGCGGTCCTCGCTGGTTTCACGGGGGGATTATCCCATGCCCGCGCGCGCAGCATTGCGCTCCGCGCAGGCGGCGGGCTAGAATCACGGCCATGGACTTCAAGCTCTCGGCCGCGGAAGAGCGCTTCCGTGACGGGCTCAGGCGGTGGCTGGAGGCGAATAGCCCCGGTGACTGGGGCAAGATCCGGGGCAGGCTCCCCGGGCGTGAGGCGCAGGCGGCCTTCCTCATCGACTGGCAGCGGAAGCTTCACGCGGCCGGCTACGTGGGACTGCACTGGCCGGTCGCCTACGGCGGGCGGGGCGCCACCGTGATGGAGCAGGCCATCTTCTACGAGGAGATGGCGCGGGCCCGGGCTCCGGAGCTGCCCAATCCCATCGGGCTGGACATGGCGGGCCCGGCGATCATCGCCCACGGGACCGAGGCGCAGAAGGCGACTCACCTGCCACGGATCCTGTCCGCCGAACACATCTTCTGCCAGGGCTTCTCCGAGCCTGGCGCCGGGAGTGATCTGGCCGCGGTCCAGACGCGGGCCGAGCGGCGCGACGGCGCCTACGTGCTCAACGGACAGAAGGTGTGGACCTCCTACGCTCACTACGCCAACTGGTGCATCCTCCTGGCGCGTACCGACCCCACCGCGCCCCGGCACAGGGGGCTCACCTATCTCATCGTGGACATGCGGAGCCCCGGCTTCTCGCTTCGGCCGCTGCGCCAGATGAGCGGCGATGCGGAGTTCAACGAGATCTTCCTCGACAGCGTGGTCGTGCCTGCCGAGAACGTGCTGGGCCGCGAGAACGGCGGCTGGGAAGTGGCCATCACGACGCTCATGTTCGAGCGCGGGCCTCGTACGCTCTCGCGGCAGCTCCTCCTGCGCCAGGGCATCGCCGAGGCGCTGGAGCTGGCCCGGTCGGTGCAGCGCAACGGCGCGCCGGCCTCGCGAGACCCGGTGATGCGGCAGCGTCTGGCCCAGCTCTACGTCGACTGCGAGACGCTCCGGTACGCCAACCTGCGCATCCTGACCCGGCTCCTGCGGGGCGAGCAGCCCGGGCCCGAGGGCTCAGCCTCCAAGCTTTTCTTCAGCGAGACGTGGCAGCGGCTGCTGGAGATCGCACTCGAGCTGCAGGGGCCGTACGGAGCCCTCTGGCAGGGAAGCCAGCGCGCGGTGGCCGATGGCTGGTGGCAGTTCAGGCATCTCCGCTCCCGCGGCGACACCCTCGCGGGCGGGACGTCGGAGATCATGAAGAACATCCTCAGTGAGCGGGTTCTAGGTCTGCCAAAAGACTGACACTACCCACCTCGGGGACCGAGGTCATGGGCTCTGGGCGCCTCCGGGCACCGCGACCTGGTAGGCCTCGACACTGACCCTGAAGCGGCGCTCCCGCCCGGCCGAGAGCAGGCGCACCTCGAAGGGGGCCGCGCCCCGGGCCGGCACGATCCCCGGCACCCAGGCGCGGCCGCGGCTCACCGCCTGGCCCCCCTCGTCGAGCCCCTCGGCCAGCAGCACCACGTGCTCGTAGGGTGTGGTCGAGGCATTCCTCACCTCCCCGAAGATGATGATGCGGGAGGCGCCCATGCGCTCGGACTGGAAGGTCACGGAGAGGCCCGCGGCGGACTGGGGGGTGTAGACCTGCGCGCCGGCGGCGCCGGCGCCGAGGGCGAGCGCGAGGGAGAGGCCCAGCCGCGGCAGGAGGCGTGCCATCACTCGTATCTGAGGGCCTCGATGGGGTTGAGCAGGGACGCCTTCCGGGCCGGGTAGAAGCCGAAGAAGATGCCGACGGTGGCGGAGAAGCCGAAGGCCAGCAGGATGGCCTGGGGGTTGATGAGGGTGCGCCACGCGGCGAGGTAGGCGATGGCGTAGGAACCGCCCAGTCCCATCACGATCCCGATGATCCCGCCGATGAGCGACAGCGTCACGGCCTCCACGAGGAACTGGGTGAGGATGTCCCGCCCCCGGGCGCCCACGGCCATCCTGAGCCCGATCTCGCGCGTGCGCTCCGTCACCGACACCAGCATGATGTTCATGATCCCGATGCCGCCCACCAGCAGCGACACCGAGGCGATGGCGGCCAGCAGCATGGTGAGGATCCGCGAGGACTCCTCCTCGGCCTGGAGCATCTCCGACAGGTTCCGGATCCAGAAGTCGTCCTCCTGGTAAGCCTGCAGCCGGTGGCGCTGGCGGAGGAGCTGCCGCATCTCCTCCTCCACCGCCTTCATGTTCTCCCCGTCGCGGACTCGCACCGTGATGACATTCACCGAGTCAGCCTTGGGCTGGGAGGGGCCCAGCACGCGTTTCTTCGCCGTGGTGAGCGGGATCACGACGGTGTCGTCCTGGTCCTGCCCCCAGTTGCTCTGGCCCTTGCGCTCGAGGACGCCGATGATCGTCAGGGGTGTCTCGCGGACCCGGATGACCTGGCCCACCGGGTCCCCGCCCTCGAAGAGGTTGGCGACCACGGTCTGCCCCACCAGGACGACCTTGGCGGCGGCCTCCACCTCCTCCTGCGTGAACCAGCGCCCGGAGGCCGCCGCCCACTGCCGCGTCTCCTCGAGGTCGGGAGTCGTGCCCTGGATCACCGAGGCCCAGTTCTGGTTGCCGACGATCACCTGTCCGGTGCCCCGGCGGACGGGCGCCACGGACTGGACGGCCGCCAGCTCGCGGGCCACAGCGCGTGCGTCGCCCTCGGTGATGGTCGGGCGGCTGCCCAGGCCCATGCGGATCCCGCTGGACCAGACGCTGCCCGGCAGGATGATGATGAGATTGGAGCCCAGCGCGCGGATCTGCTCGGCGACGCGCTGCTGCGCCCCGGCGCCCACCGAGACCATGGCGATGACGGCGCCCACCCCGATGATGATGCCGAGCATGGTCAGCACGCTGCGGAGCGGGTTGGCGCGGAGCGCCCGCAGCGCGATCCGCGCGCCGACCATGATGTTCACGCCGCGGCCTCCTCGGCCTGGGCCGTGGGCAGCTGCCTCGCCTCCGCCTCGGCATCGCGCGGGTCCGCGATGCGGGCGTCGCGCCCGAGGACGCCGTCGCGAAAGTGCAGGATGCGGCCGGCGTACTGCGCGATGTCGGCCTCGTGGGTGACGAGCACGATGGTGATGCCCTGGCGGTTCAGGTGCTGGAGCAGCGCGATGATCTCGACGCTCGTCCGGGTGTCCAGGTTCCCCGTGGGCTCGTCGGCGAGGATCAGGGAGGGGCTGTTGACGAGGGCGCGGGCGATCGCGACGCGTTGCTGCTGCCCCCCGGAGAGCTGGCTCGGCTGGTGATGTTCCCGGTCGGCCAGCCCGACGGCGCGGAGCTTCGCCCGCGCCCGCTCGCGCCGCTCCGCGGCGGGGATCCTGCCGTACATGAGCGGCAGCTCCACGTTCTCCAGCGCGCTGGCGCGCGCCAGCAGGTTGAAGCCCTGGAAGACGAAGCCCACCTTCCGGTTCCGGATGCGGGCGAGCTGGTTCACGCCGAGCCTCGAGACGTCGTCGCCGTCAAGGAGATAGCGCCCCGACGTGGGGCTGTCGAGGCAGCCCAGCAGGTTCATGAAGGTGGACTTGCCGGAGCCCGAGGGGCCCATGACCGCCACGAACTCGCCCGCCTCGACGGTGACCGTGATGCCCCGGAGCGCGTGGACCGTCTGGCTGCCCAGCCGGTAATCCTTGGCGAGCTTCGCCGTCTCGATGATCGGCATGGCCGCTAGAGCCGTGCCCGCGGGGCGGCCCCGGGCGACTGTACCGGTCTCGGAGCGGAGGGGGCGACCCCGCCCGGGGTGACGGCCCCCACGATCACCTCCTGGCCTTCCTTGAGCTCGCCCCCGTGCACCTCGGTGGCCGTGCCATCGCTGATCCCGAGACGTAGCGTGACCGCGCGCGGCTTTCCCTCGGCGCCCACCACCCAGACCCGTCCGGCTCGCTCGCCGCCGCCGGCCCTGGCGGGCTGGCCCGAGGGCAGCTGGTCGTAGACGGTTTGCTGCTCGGGGTCCAGCAGGGCGCGGACCTTCTGCCGGCTCTCCTCGCGGATGCGGAGAGCGGCCGTGCGCCGCTGTTGCTGGGGGACGCGCGCCAGCGCCCGGAACTGGGCGTAGCTCTCCTCGAGGATCGGTTCCAGCCTCCTCTGCTGCTCCTCGTTGAGCTTGAGCTCGCGAAGCAGCCGCTCCCGCGTCTGCTCGATGGTGGGAAAGCCGCCACCCTGCGCGGACGGGCCGCTGCCGGGGGCTCCCAGGGGCGCCTGGGCGGGGGCGGGAGCCTCCTCGCCCGGCGGGCGGAAGCGGAGCGCCGCGTTGGGGACCTTGACGACGCCCGACCGGGAGTCCACGACGATGCGGACATTGGCCGTCATCCCGGGCAGGAGCTTCTGCTCCGGGTTGTCCACGGCGACGACCACGTTGTAGGTGACCACGTTGGCGATCGGTCGGGGCGCCTTCCGGATCTGAACCACCTGGCCGGCGAAGGTCTCGGTGGGGAAAGAGTCCACGGTGAAGGTGACGCGCTGGCCCACCTGGGTGCGCCCGATGTCGGCCTCGTCCACGTTGGTGTCCACCTGCATCTTGGTGAGGTCCTGGGCGATGTTGAAGAGCGTGGGGGCGGAGAGGCTGGCGGCGACCGTCTGTCCCACGTCCACGTTGCGCGCGACCACCACGCCGTCCACGGGGGAGCGGATGGAGGTGTATTCCAGGTCCACCTGGGCCTGCTGGAGCACCGCGCGCTTCTGGCGGACCGTGGCCTCCGCCGTCTTCACCTGGGCCTCCGTGACCTTGAGCTGGGCCGCCGCCGCACGGATGGCTGAGGCCAGCGCCTGCTCCTGGGCCCGGGCGGAGTCGAGCTGGGCCGCCGCCGCGTCGTGCACCGCCTGGGCCGTGTCCAGCTCGCTGCGGGCGATGAGCTCGCGCTTGAAGAGGTCCCGCTTGCGGTCGAGATCCCGCCGGCCGTCGAGCAGGGTGACCTCCGCCTTGGCCGTCTGCGCCCGGGCCGAGGCCAGCGCCGCCCGGGCATTGTCCACATCGGCACGGGCCCGCTCGACCTGGGCCCGCTGGTTCAGGACGCCGGCCTCGACAGCCTCCACGTCGGCGCGCGCCTGGCTGACCTTCGCCTCGAAGGTGGAGGGGTCGATCCGTGCGATGAGCTGGTTGCGCTTCACCTGCGAGTTGAAGTCGACGAACAGCTCTTTGACCTGGCCGGAGACCTGGGAGCCCACCTGGACGGTGATGACCGGGTTGAGGCTCCCCGTGGCCGACACGGAGGCGACGAGGTTCCCCCGCGTGACGGCGGCCGTCCGGAAGCGAAGGGCGCTGCCGCCGCTCTGCGAGTAGAGGTAGGCCCCGGTGATCCCCGCGGCGGCGACGAGGATGCCGAGGGCCAGGCCGAGCCGGCGCTTCATGGGTGTCAGACGCCCCGCGGCGGGCGCATATTCCTAACGGCGTCCGAGGGCCCGCTCGAGCCGGGCGATGGCGATTCGGTAGTCCGCGAGGGCCTGTGCCTCCACCGATTGGGCCCGGGTGAGCGCCAGCTGGGCATCGGTGAGCTCGATGATGGTCCCCACGCCGGCGTCGAAGCGCCCCTGGCCGAGCCGGAAGTTCTCCTGAGCGGACTCCACGGCCTTGGCGGCCGCGCCGATCCGCTCCTCGGCCTCGGCGAGGCTGACGTGGGCCTGCTCCACCTGCTGCCAGATCGACAGCTCCGCGTCGCGGATCCGCGCCTGGGCGGCATCCCGGGCCGCCAGCGACTCCCGGTACCTGGCGATCTTGTTGCCGCCGTCGAAGATGCTCCAGTTCAGCTGCACGCCGAAGCTGTAGATCTCGTTCATGTCGGCGCGCTGGGCGCCATAGGTACCGCTGCCCACGACGTTGGGGAAGAAGTCGCGGAAGGTCTGCCGGGCGGTGGCGTCGGCGGCCTCGAACCTCGCCCTGGCCTGCCGGTACTCCGCCCGGCGGCTGAGGGCCTCGGTCACGAGGGCCTCCCGGTCCAGCTTGAACACCTCGTAGGCGAGGATGTCCTTCACGCGGGTGGGCGCGTTGATCGCGATGCCCATGGCGGTGTTGAGCGCGATGCGCGCCAGGCTCACCGCGTTCTGCGAGCGGATGAGGTCCACCCGCGCGTTGGCCACGTCCACCTCGGCCCGGGTCACGTCGAACTTGGGCCGCGTCCCCACCTCGAAGAAGCCGCGCGCGCTGCGGAGGTTCAGCTCGGCGCGGTCCACGGCCTGGGCGTTGACGACGACCAGGCGGGCGGCGAAGAGCTGGTTGAAGTAGGCCTCCTTCACGGCCAGGGCGATCAGGTCCTTCTGCAGCTCCACGTCCTGCCGCGAGGACTCGGCGCTGGCCTTGGCGGCGTCGGTGGCCGCGAAGGTCTTGCCGAAGTCCCAGAGGAGCTGCGAGGCCGTGATGCTGGCGGTGGTGGAAAGCGAGTGGGAGGTGACGGTCACCGTGCGCCGCATGGACAGCGGCACATCGGCGGTGGCGCTCGGCGTGCTCTGGCTCACGGTCTGGTTCTCGAAACCGTTCCAGAGCCCGCTCAGCTGCGGCAGCAGCGGCGACAGCGCCTGCGCCACCCGCTGCTGGGCCGCCAGGTAGTCGCCGATCCGCGCCAGGATCTGCGGCTGGTTGTCGAGCGCGATGGCCACGGCCTCCTCGAGGGTCAGCTCGCGCTCGGCGATCTGCGGGGGGGTGGCGAAGGGGCGCAGCCCGGCCGGGGCGGGCAGGGGCTCCCGCGGCTTCATGGGATCGGCCGCCGTGGGCTGCGCGGCGGCGACCCCCGGGCAGAGCGCCAGCGCCAGCAGGAGCCCCGTCAGAAGGCGGGGGGCGCGGGGGCGGAAGGCAGTCATGCGGTCTCTCCTTGGGGGGCCAGTGACCCGGAAGCTTCCCCGACACGGCGCGGGAAGCGCGTCTCGAGCATAACGTAGAGCGTCGGGATCAGGATGAGCGTGAGCACGCTGGACACCGCCAGCCCTCCGATGACGGCGCGGGCCAGGGGCGCATTGGCCTCGCTCCCCACGTCGATGCCCAGCGCCATGGGGAAGAGCGCGACCAGTGTCGTGAGGGTGGTCATGAGGATGGGGCGCAGGCGCGTCCGCCCCCCGTTCACGACGGCCTCGAGGAGCCCCTGACCCTGACGGCGAAGCTCGTTGATGTACTCCACCAGGAGCACCCCGTTGGACACAACGATGCCCACCATCATGATGATGCCCATGAACGAGGTGACGTTGAGCGTCGTGTGCGTCAGGAAGAGGGCCCAGATGACGCCGATCATCCCCAGCGGCACCGAGAACATGATGATGAACGGATCCAGCAGCGACCGGAACTGGGAGGCCATGACCATGTAGACGAGGAGCAGGGCCAGGACGGCGGTGAACCGGAGGCTGCCGAAGGCCTCGCGCTGTTGCTGGGTCTGGCCGCCCAGCTGGAGCGAGAACCCCGGGGGCAGAGGCAGGGCCTGCAGACGCTCCTCGATCTCCGCGGACAGCGTGCCCAGGTCGCGCCCGGCGGGGTTGGCTGAGATCTTGACGATGCGCTGCTGGTACTTCCGTTCGATCATCACGGGCCCGGCGCCCTGGCGGATCTCGGCCAGGCTCCCCAGGAGCACCGGTCGGCCACCGTCGCCGAGGACGAAGATGCGGCCCAGATCCTCCGCCCGCGCGCGGAACTCCTCGTCGAGCTGCACGACGGCGTTGTACTGGTTGCCCGTGCGCGGGTCAGTGAAGACCGAGGGGTTCACGCTGATGTTGCTGTTGAGCGAGACGAGGGCCGCCTGCGCGATGTCCCGCTGGCTCACCCCCGCCGTGGCCGCCTTCTCGCGGTCCACCACGATGTCGAACTGCGGGTAGTTCTCCTCGCGGCTCACGAAGACGTCGGCGATGCCGGCGGTCTCCTGCATCGCGGTGACGATCTTTTGGGCCACCGTGCGGGCCTCGCCCAGCTCGTAGCCCAGGGACTCCACCTCGATGGCCTGCTGGGCGCCGAAGTTCAGGACGCGACTCACGATGCCGCCGAACTGCACCTGGTAGGTGGTGCCCGGGAACTGGCCGGCGAGCTTGGGCCGGATGGCGGCCACGATGTCGCGGTCGTTGCGCTGACGGCGATCCGGCGAGGCCAGGTAGACCTGCAGCTGCGCCGCGTGCGGGCCGGTGTTCTGGGAGAAGAGGCCGGAGCGTCCCTGGGGCACGCCCACGGTGGCGACCATGGAGGTGTACTCGCCCGGCCGGAGGGTGCTCCTCACGATGCCTTCCATCGTCGCGATCAGGCGCTCCGTCTGCTCCACGCGGGTGCCCACCGGCGCGCGCACCCGGATGATGAACTGGCTCTCGTCGGAGGCCGGGAAGAACTCCGTGCCGATGAGCGGCACGAGCCCGAGGGTGGCGACCAGGACGGCCAGGATGCCGCCCACCACGAGGCGGCGGTGGCCGAGGGCCCAGTGCAGGGCCCGCTGGTAGACGACGTCCAGGCGCAGGAGCGTGCTGGAGCTCCAGCCGAGAAGCCGGGCCAAGGGGTTCTGGCGTCGGGGCGCGGCCTCCGGAGCCCCCTTGAGCCAGTGCAGGCAGAGGAGCGGGGTGACGGTCCGCGAGATGAGGAAGGAGGCGAAGAGCGAGCACGAGATGGTGAAGGTGAGGGGAATGAAGAGGAGCCGCGCCTGCCCCTCGAGGAAGACCGTGGGCAGGAACACCACGATCGTGGTGATGGTGGAGACGAAGATCGGCATGGCCACCTCGCGGGCGGCGTCCAGCACTGCGAGCCGCCGGGGCTTGTCGGCGATGGCGAGGTGGCGGTTGATGTTCTCCAGCTCCACGATGGAGTCGTCCAGCAGGCGGCCCACGGCCAGCGCGAGCCCCCCGAGCGTGAAGACGTTGAGCGTCTGCCCGAGGAGGTACATGGCGATCATCGTGAGGAGCAGCGAGAGCGGAATGGCGATGGAGATGATCAGCGTCGAGACCAGCGACCGCAGGAAGAGCAGGATGACGAGGAAGGCCAGCACCGAGCCCAGGGCGGCCTCGTGCCACAGGCTCCGGATCGACTGCTTGATGTAGACCGACTGGTCGAAGGTGAGGTTGACGGCCACGCCGGCGGGCACCCCGAGCAGCTTCGGCACCACCGCCTTGATCGAGTCCACCACCTCCACCGTGTTGGCCCCCGGCTGCTTGTTGACCCGGAGATAGACGGCGCGCTCGCCGTTGACGCGGGCGATGGACTGCTGCGTTTCCCACGAGTCGTCCACGCGGCCGAGGTCGCGCAGGCGGATGGGCGTGCCGCCGCTCCGGCGAACCACGATGCCCTCCATGGGCTCCACCACGGAGAACTGGTTGTTGGTGAAGACGTTGTAGTCGAGCTGGCCGAGCTTCACGTCTCCCGAGGGGAGGAGGAAGTTGGAGTCGTTGACCGCCCTGGCGACCTCGGTGACGGAGATGGCCTTGGCGTAGAGGAGGTCACGGTTCAGGTTCACGGTGATCTGCCGGATCTTGCCGCCGTCCACGTTGGCCGAGGCGACGCCCGGTACCCGCTCCAGCTGGGGCTCGATGGTGTTGTAGGCGAGGTCGTAGAGCTGCTTCTCGTCCAGCCCGCCGCCCGAGACGGTGACGAGGCAGACCGGGATGTTCGAGAGGTCGAACTTGAGGATGAAGGGCTGCTGCACGCCCGCAGGGAGCGCGTTCATGATCTGCTGGATCCGCTGGACCACCTCCGTGAGCCCGGCGTCCAGATCGTACCCCCACTGGAAGGCCACCTCGACGACGGAGATGCCCTGCCGCGACCGCGATTCCACGTGACGCACGCCGGCCACGGCCGAGACCGCCTTCTCGATGGGGTAGGTGACCGTCCGCTCCACGTCCTGGACATTCGCCCCCTTGTAGATGGTGCCGATGCGGATGGACGGAAAGTTGATGTTGGGGAAGAGATCGATGGGCGTCCGGCTGAGCGAGGTGGCGCCGAGCAGCACGATGGCCAGCGAGGCCATGAGGACTGCAATGCCGTTGCGAAGGGCCAGGAGGGTGAGCCACATGGAGCGGCTAGCCCCCCGTCGCTGGCACGGCGCGGACCGTCTGCCCCGGCTTCACGAGGTCCTTGCCCTGGACGATGACCTGGTCGGCCTCGGCGAGCCCGCTGACCACCTCGAGCCAGCCGCCGTCGGCCAGGCCGACCTCGACGGCCACGGACTGCGCCGCGCCCCCGCGCACGGCCATCACCGAGGGCTTGCCCTCGCCGAGCCGCAGGGCCTCGACCGGGATGACCAGCGCGGCAGCGCGCCGGTCCACGACCAGGTCCACCCGCGCGAACATCCCGGGCTTGAGCCGCCCGTCGGGGTTGGGGATGTCCACCTCGATGCCCATGGTGCGACTCCGCGGATCGAGGTTCTGAACGATCCGGGCGACGCGTCCCGTGAAGACCTCGCCCCTGTACGGGTCCACGCCCAGGCGGACGGCGAGCCCCGGCGTGACCCGGGCGATCTGTCGCTCCGGGACCTCGACCTGGACTCTCACGCTGGCGATGTCCTGGAGGACGAGGATCCCGAGGGACGAGGTGTTGGTGCCCGAGGACTGAGCGCTGACCGTGGCGCCGGGGTCCAGGTTGCGCTGGGAGACGAAGCCGGTGAAGGGGGCGACGAGCCGCGTGTTGGAAAGGTTGGTCTCGGCCAGGCGGAGCGTGGCGCGGTAGGTCTCCACCTGCGCCATGGCCAGGCGCACCTGGCTCTCCGAGGTGGCGATCTGGGTCTCGGCGACGAGCAGCTGGGCGTCGGCCGACTGGACGCTGGCCCGCGAGGACTCGGCCAGCGTCCGCGCATTGTCCCAGTCGGTCGCGGAGACCAGCCCCCGCTCGAACAGGGTCTTCATCCGCTCGGCCTGGCGGGCGTCGTTGGCCGCCACGGCCCGCGCCCGGCTCAGGTTGGCGCGCTGGTTCTCGAGGCTCGCCCGGTGGCCCTCGAGCGTCGAGCGCGCCATCTGCAGCCCCGCCTGGCCGCTGAGCAGGCCGGCCCGCGCCTGCTCCACCTGGGCCTGGAGCTCCTGGTCGTCGATCTCGACGAGGAGCTGGCCGGCGCGGACGAGATCGCCCCGGTCGGCGTGGATGCGGCGGATGTAGCCCGAGACCTTGGAGAAGATCGCAGCCTGCTGGGCCGGGAGGATATCGGCGGTGGAGGCGAGCTTCACCTCGAGGTCGCGGCGCGCCGGCGTGATGACCCCCACCAGGGCGTCGTCCCTGGGGTGCTGAACGGCGCGCGCCTGCTGATCCTTCAGCCGGGAGGCCACGAGAACCCCGAGGATGATCGCCAGGCCCAGCAGGGCCAGGCCGACCCGGTAGCGTCTCAACGGGCCCACGGGCTGCTGGCGGGGCCGGGGGCCCGGAGGCGGATTGCCCTGCAGTGCCCGCGTCTCCGGGCGGAGGGCAGGAGGCAGTTCATAGGGCTCCCACGACCATGGCCCCCCATTCTAGCCATTCCGCGGGCCCACGCAAACATCGAAGTTCCCGGGGGAAAACGGCGGGGAGCCCGAGGGCCATGTGCTACGCTTACTCCTGCGTCCCTTTCAGCGGGCGCAGGAGTCCTTCAATGGACCGTTCCCCGCTAGCCGAGGACAGGCCGGCCAAGACCGGCCGCTGGAGCGAGGCCGCCCTCCGCGTGCTGCGCGAGCGCTATCTCTCCCGTGACCGGGGTGAGGTGGTGGAGACGCCGGAGGAGATGTGCTGGCGGGTCGCCCGTGCCATCGCCGCCGCCGAGGAGCGCGTCGGACGGAGCGCCGCCGCGATCCGCGAGGTGGCCGCGGCCTTCTACGACGTGATGGTGGAAGGCCGCTTCCTGCCCAACTCGCCGACGCTGATGAATGCGGGCAAGGGGAACCTGCTCCAGTACTCGGCCTGCTACGTGCTGCCCGTGGGCGACTCCATGGAGGAGATCTTCGAGTCCGTGAAGGCCGCCGCAATCATCCACCAGTCCGGCGGGGGAACGGGCTTCGCCTTCTCGCGCCTCAGGCCGAAGAACGACTTCGTGCGCTCCACGGGCGGGCGGGCCTCGGGTCCCGTGTCCTTCCTCCGGGTGTTCAACGCCGCCACCGATGCGGTGAAGCAGGGGGGGATGCGCCGGGGCGCGAACATGGGCATTCTGCGCGTGGACCATCCCGACATCCTGGAGTTCGTCGAGTGCAAGCTCGACGGGGGTATCACCAACTTCAACATCTCGGTGGCGGCCACCGACACGTTCATGGAGGCGCTCGCGCGCGGTGGCGACTACGAGCTGGTCAACCCGCGTACGGGGCTCGCGACGGGCCGGCTGTCGGCGCGCGAGGTGTTCGACCGCATCGTGCGCGCCGCGTGGCGCACGGGCGACCCGGGGATGATCTTCCTCGACCGCATCAACGCCAGTCCCGCGAACCCCACCCCCGAGCTCGGGCTCATCGAGGCGACGAACCCGTGCGGGGAGCAGGCTCTCGGGCCCAACGACGCCTGTAACCTCGGCTCCGTCAACGTCTCGCGCCTCGTCCGCGAGCCGGCGCCGGAGGGATGGAGCATCGACTGGGACGAGCTGGAGCACGTGGTACGCTTGGCCGTGCGCTTCCTCGACGACGTGATCGAAGTGAACCCTTACCCGCTGCCGCAGATCGACGCCATGGTGAAGGCCAACCGGCGCATCGGGCTCGGGATCATGGGCTGGGCCGACCTGCTGTTCACGCTCGGGATTCCGTACGACAGCCAGGAGGCGCTGGACCTCGCCGAGCGGCTCATGGCCTTCGTGAACGACAAGGCGCACGATCAGTCGGCGCGGCTGGCCGAGGAGCGTGGCCCCTTCCCCAACTGGAGCCGCTCGAGCTATCGCGCCGGGCGGCCGCTGCGCAACGCCACGGTGACGGCCATCGCGCCCACGGGCACGATCTCCATGATCGCCGGCTGCTCCTCGGGCATCGAGCCGGTGTTCGCGCTCGCCTTCGAACATCGCGTGAAGGGCGCCGACGGCGATCGCGTCCTGCCCTTCGTGAACCAGACCTTCGAGCGCCTGGCGCGGGCGCGGGGATTCCACTCCGAGGCGCTCATGTCCGAGGTGGCGCGCCGCGGCTCCATCCAGGGCATCCCGGGAGTGGACGAGGCGACGCGGCGTGTCTTCAAGACCGCGCACGAGATCGACGCCCGGTGGCACGTCCGCCAGCAGGCCGCTTTCCAGCGCCACACCGACAACGGCGTGTCCAAGACGATCAACCTGCCCCAGGAAGCGACGGAGGGCGACGTGGCGCAGGCCTATCTCCTGGCCTGGGAGGAGGGCTGCCTCGGCATCACGGTCTTCCGTGACGGCTGCAAGGGGACGCAGGTGCTGAATGTCGGGGTGGGCCCGGGCGGGCCGCGCGAGGCGGACACCTCGCTGCTCGGGGAGCGCGTGGTCAAGCCGCGCCCCCACAGCCTGGCCGGACACACCTACCGGATGGAGACGCCCATCGGGACCGCCTTCGTCACGGTCAATGACACCGAGAGCGGGGAGCCCTTCGAGGTCTTCGTGCAGGTGGGGAAGGCGGGCTCCGACACCATGGCGGTGGCCGAGGCGCTGGGACGGCTGGTCTCGCTGGTCCTGCGGCTGCCCTCGCCGCTGTCGGCGCAGCGCCGGGTGGAGGAAGTGATCAGCCAGCTCGCGCGGATCGGGGGCGGCCAGCCCACGGGCTTCGGCGCCTCCAAGGTGCTGTCGCTGCCGGACGCGCTGGCGCGTGTCCTGGGCGAGCACATCGGTGACGTCGCCGGTCGCGGGAGCGGCGCGGCGCGCACGGGACAGCCCTGGGTGCGCCAGGTCGGCGACCTCTGCCGGGAGTGCGGCCAGGCGACGTTCATCTACGAGGAGGGTTGCAAGAAGTGCCTGTCCTGCGGCTTCAACGAATGCTAGGTCCGGCGGGGGTGAGGCATGTCCCCGGAGGGTGAGGACGAGGAAGTGGAGCGGTGGCTGCGGAACTTCGTCCTCTCCCACGCGAAGCGCGAGAGCCCGCGCGTGGAGGCCACGGTCGACGCGGAAGGGGCCCGGGCGAGAGGCAGCTACGGCATCCGGTTGCGCTGCGGCGATGTCTGCCTGCCTCCGCAGGCGGAGCCGTCGATGGCGCTTCCCTTCGCCGAGGTCGCGGAGGGGCGGGGCCGCATGGCCTGGTGCGAGGCGCTCGCCGCCCGGGTGACGGCCATGGCGCGGGAGCTGGTCGAAGTGGGGCGCGGGAAACGCAGCTCCGCGTGACCGCCGGCGCCGCGAAAGCGGCCCGCTGACACTCCTCCGGCGAGCGGAGCGGCGTCTTCAGGTTCCCGGGATGACCTGAGGATCACTGGTTCCGCATGGCTGTGTGGCGGCGCGCGGCCGGGAACCTCACGGTGTGGCGCGAGTTGGCAAGGTAAGCCCCTGCGAGAGCAGCCGAGAGCGGGGCCGACCCGGAAAGCGCTTGACCGTCCGAGCCGCAGCGGTGTTTAATGGCGTGGTTCTGAAGGCGATCACACGAGCCAAGGGCTCGAACTCAGGGAGGAAACCGATGAGGAGATCCATGCTACATGGCGCCGTTGCGGTAGGCCTGGCCGCAGGCCTTGCCATCAGCACGGGAGCCTGGGCCCAGGCGCCCTGGGTCGCGCCCGCTGCCGAGAAGGCGAGGAAGAACCCTGTCCCCCACGGGAAGAAGGCGGAGGAGCAGGGTGAGAAGGTGGCCAAGGTGAACTGCATCTCCTGTCACGGCGCCAAGGGCAAGGGCGATGGGGCCGCCGCCGCCGCCCTCAACCCGAAGCCCGCGGACTGGACCTCGAAGAAGGTTCAGGACGAGACGGACGGTGAGCTGTTCTGGAAGATCTCGAGCGGGCGCGGCGCCATGCCGCCCTGGAAGCATCTGCCGGAGAACGACCGCTGGGCTGTGGTCCACTTCATCCGCTCGCTCAAGGGAAAGTAGTCTCCGTCGATCTCGTCAGGGCGGGGGGCGCGAATCCTCCGGTGATCCGCCCGGAGCGCGTTCCCCCGCGTCTGTCCCTGTTGGAGCTGTGGCCCCGCCGGCCTATGCGCGTGAGGAGCGGGGCAGAGGCTCGCCGGGGAACGACGGGCGTCGGAGAATCTTACGATTTGAGCCCAGCGCCATTGCCGGCGGTGCCGGGGTCCCTCGCCCTCGGCTGAGGGCGGCATGAAATCGGCAGGTTGCATCAACCGCCCGGTGCGGGCATATCTTGGCACGCCCGGTGCTCTAATCACGGGACTGCTACGACAGCCATGACCATCGCTGTTCGCGCTTTCTAGACTTCGGCACTGGCGATGAGCGCCGAGCCGCCGCAGGACCAGGAATCCCCGGAGTTGGAGGCATCGCTCTCGGAGATCAGCCGCGCGCTGGACAGTCTCCGGGACCGCGTCCAGCGCCTCGGTGGGCTCCAGCCCGAGAGTCCCCAGGAAACCGAGCCCCGCGCCGACACGATCGACGCCGTAGACCCGGCGCTGCTCGGAAGCCTGCAGGAGGCCCTTGCCCTGCCGTCGAGCGGGTACGCTCCCGCAGAGATGTTCGGGATCGCCATGGACCGGACGGCCCGGCTCCTCGAGAGCGATCGCTCCATGCTGTTCCTGGTGGATCCCGAGCGCGGGACACTCGAGCCGGCGGCCGCGCGGGGCTTTCGACGCGACGACCTGGGTGGCGTCTCCATCGCGCCGGGCGAGGGGCTCGTGGGGCGCTGTTTCATCGAAGGGCGCGCCCTCTGCTACGGCCGGCCCTCCGAGTCACCCCCCAGCGATCCGTTCGTCGCCCGCTTCCCCGTGCGCGATGCCGTCGCCGTTCCCGTCCGGGCCGACGGGGAGGTGCGGGGTGTGCTCTACGCCGGGCGCCGGGGGCGCAGCGTGCTCTTCACCGCCGAGGACATGCAGCTGCTGCTCGTGATCGCCGACCGCGTGGGCACCGCGTGCGCCCACCAGCGCCTCGTCGACCGGGCCGTGGACCACGTGGCCCGCCTCCGAGAGATAGAGGCGTTCTCGGGCCGGGCCCTCGTCGGGCAGGATCGCAGCGAGACCCTGGCGCGTGCCTGCGAGACGGCCTGCCGGCTGCTCAGGGTCGGCACGGCGGCGCTCGGTGTCCCGGACGGGCAGGGCGGGCTCAGGCTCGAGGCCGCTTCGGGCCTCCCGGCGGCGGCAGCGGAGGCATGGCCAGTGCTGCCCGACGAGGGGCTGCTTCGCGAGCTGTTCGCGACCACTCGCCCCGTCGTCATCCGCGACCTCCGTCAGCGGACGGCAGCGCCCGAGGCCTTCCTCCAGGCCCTCCATCTGCGCGGGTGCCTGCTCGTGCCCCTGCGGATCCACGACCGGATGGTCGGGGCCCTCTACCTGGGCGACGAGCGGGCGCGGGACTTCTCGGCGGACGAGGTGGAGGCGGCGCAGGTGCTGGCCTCGCTCATCGCCCTGGCGCTGGAGAACGAGCGGCTCTACGGGGAGGTGCGGAGCGCCTTCCAGGCGCTCGGCTCCGCCCAGGAGCGGATGGTTCAGAGCGAGAAGGTGCGGGCGCTTGGCGAGATGGCAGGGGGGATCGCGCACGAGTTCAACAACATCCTCGCCATCATCCTGGGGAAGGTCCAGCTCATGCTGGCCCGGGGAGCGGAGGAGAGCTTCCGGGAGGGCCTGGGGCAGGTCGAGGAGGCGGCCTGGCGGGCGGCGGACATCGTCCGCCGACTGCAGGCATTCGCCGCCACCAAGCTGGATGACGCCGCGGCCGCGACGAACCTGAACACCCTCGTGCACGACGCGGTGACCCTCACCCGCGGACTCTGGAAGGACGAGGCCGAGACACGGGGCGCCCGGATCGAGGTGACGACGGACCTGGAGGAGACACCGCCCGTGGCGGGCAGCACGGCGGAACTGCGCGAAGCCGTCACCAACCTCGTCCTCAACGCCATCGATGCGATGCCGCGCGGGGGACAGCTGTTGCTCTCGACCCGGACGCGGGAGGGGGGCGTCGAGCTGAGCGTGAGGGACTCGGGCGAGGGAATGTCCGACGAGGTGCGGCGCCGGGTCTTCGATCCGTTCTTCAGCACGCGCTCGCCGCTCAGGACGGGACTGGGGCTCTCCGTCGTGCACGGCATCGTGTCCCGACACGGGGGTCGGATCGAGGTGAGCAGCGAGCAGGGACAGGGCACCACGGTGACCCTCTGGCTGCCCGCCGGGCAACTCCCCGGCGCGGCGCCCGGAGCGCCGGCCCCTGCGGCGGACCCCGCGGAACGGCGGGAGCCGCCGGGGGACCAGGGCGCCCGCGCGGCCTCGGTCCTCGTCCTCGAGGACGAGGTGCAGATCCGCGAGATGGTGGTGGAAGCGCTGGCGCAGGCCGGATACCGCGTGGACTCGGCCCCGGACGGGCTCAGCGGGCTCGCGCGCTTCCAGCGGGAGCCCAGCGACGTGGTGCTCACGGATCTCTCGCTCCCGGAGCGCTCGGGGCTCGAGGTGGCCCGCGCCGTCAAGCGCATGAGTGCCGAGACGCCCGTGGTCCTCGTGACCGGGTGGGGGCACTTGCTGGATCCCGTCCGGCTGCGCGAGAGCGGCGTGGATCTGACGCTCGTGAAGCCCTTCCGTCTGGAGCGGGTACTGGCCGTCGTGGCCGAGGCGCTGCGATTGCGCCGCCCGGCATGACCGCGCCCGGGTGAGGCGCCTGGCGACGATCGACCTCGGCACCAACACGGTGCGACTGCTCGTGGCCGAGGCCCAGGGACAGCAGTGGCGGTGGCTCCTGGAGCGCCAGCGGGTCACCCGCCTCGGCCAGGGGCAGGCCGCTGCCGGGCGGCTCTGCGAAGTGCCCATGGCCCGGACGCTCGAGGTGATGGCGGAGTTCGTGGCAGCGGCGGAAGGGCTCGGCGCTGCGCCGATCCGCATCGTCGCCACCAGCGCCGTGAGGGATGCCCCGAACGGCGGCGACTTCGCGGAACGGGTCCGTGCGGTGACTCGCCATGCGGTGGAGATCCTCTCGGGCGAGCAGGAGGCGCGGCTCACGCTCCTCGCAGTGCGCCGCAGCCTGCCCTGGATCCCCGAACCATTCGTCCTCGTGGACATCGGCGGCGGGAGCACCGAGCTCGTCCTCTGCCGCGAGGGGGGGGCCGCCGCAGCAGTGAGTTTGTCGCTGGGAGTGGTGCCCCTCACCGAGGAGTTCATGGACGCCGGCGCCGTGGACGGGAGGCGCCTCGGGCAGATGCGCCGGGCAATCGTGGACCGGCTGGCGCACGAGGTGCCGGCGGCGATCGCCGCGGCCGGAGCCCTCGCGCTGGTGGGGACAGCGGGCACCGTGACGGCGCTGGCGGCGCTGGATCTCGGCCTCCCGGCGTATGACGCCGATCGCGTTCACGGGCACCGGCTGACGAGACCGGCCGTGGAGCGTCTCCTGGCGCGGCTGGGCGGGCTGACGCTCGAGGAACGGTCGCGGCTGCCGTGTCTGGAGCCCGGACGCGCGGACGTTCTCATCGCGGGCATCGCCATCTGCCTGGCGGCCATGGACCGCCTGGGCTCGGACTCGCTGGTCGTGAGCGACCGCGGGCTCCGCGAAGGGATCCTGTGCGAGATGCTGGAGCCGTGACGAGGCGGGGCCCGGTCGTCCCGGCCTGCCACGCCGGGGGCGAGGGTTGCATGCGCCGCGGGGCCGGCTTCCAGCCGTGACGTGGATGACAGGCTGTCCGGCCCCTCTGTTCCACGGCTGACACCTGATCTGAGGAATCGCCTCACAACTACCTGATATAGTGGTGCTCTCGGGCCTCCAGGCCATGGCACGACGCATGCCTCGTCGGGAAGGTGCGAACAGCGCGCGAGGGGAGGCAAGGCATGCAGATAGCGATCAGGGCTCGTCACCGTCGATGGCTCGAAGTGGCGCTGCCGGCATACTCGGTGGCAGTGCTCCTGGCCTATTTCCGCCCCGAGTACCTGCCGCGTGCCGAGGGCGGGGAGACCCTGACCGAATGGTTCATGCCCTGGGCGATCTGGGGTGTCGCCGGGGCGATGAGCGGCGTCCTCGCGCTGTCGGGGCTCGTGGTGGCCTTCTTTCTCCTCTACTCGCCGCTCTACCTGGCCGCCCGGAGCCTCGCCCTGGTCGGCAAGGGCGGCTGGGTGGACCGGCGGGAGCTGCGCTTCTACACCGCGTGCTTCATCCTCCTGAGCTTCCTCTCGGGCCTCGCGGTGTGGAGCCCGCTGCTCGCGGCCTCCGCCTTCGTCCTCCTGGCCGGCTGCGCCCACCTCGTGTGGCGCGCCGTGGTGTAGCCGGCGCGTGCCGCGCGCGCGGGGAGCGGGTTGACAGGGTGGGGCGGCCTGAATATCCTAACGGAGGTATATGGATGACTTAGCGGTGCTGGTGCTGAACTACACCTACGAGCCGCTGCACTTCACCAACGCCAAACGGGCGATCACCCTCCTCCTGAGCGGCAAGGCCGAGGGGGTCGAAGCTTCCCCGCGAGTCATCCGCTCGCCGTCGCGCACCTTCCCGCTCCCCTCGGTCATCCGGCTGGCCACCTACATCCGGAAGCCGTTCCTGGAACGGGTGGCGTTCAACAAGAAGAATATCCTTCGGCGGGACGGGCACACCTGCCAGTACTGCAGCCGCCGAGGCGAGAAGCTCACGGTGGACCACGTGGTGCCCCGCTCCCGGGGCGGGCAGACCACCTGGACGAACGTGGTCGCCGCGTGCCTCCGCTGCAACCTCCTGAAGGGGAACCGCACGCTGGACGAGGCGCGGCTGCGCCTGGTCCGGGAGCCGGTGCACCCGCACTTCCTCTTCTCCGCGCACCTGCTGCGGCACCCGCACGCCACCTCGTTCCTGGATTCCTGGCGCAAGTACCTGGTCGCCGCCCCGTCCAGCCTGTAACGCCGTTGTTCAGACTCGCCTCCGACTTCATGCCGGCGGGCGACCAGCCTGGCGCCATCGATCGCCTCGTGGGCCTGCTCGGGGAGGGGCACCCGCACTCCGTCCTGCTGGGCATCACGGGGAGTGGAAAGACCTTCACCCTGGCCAACGTGGTCAGCCGGCTCCGGCGCCCGGCCCTGGTGATCTCGCCCAACAAGACCCTGGCCGCCCAGCTCCACGGCGAGTTCAAGTCGTTCTTCCCCGACAGCGCCGTCGAGTACTTCGTCTCCTACTACGACTACTACCAGCCCGAGGCGTACATTCCCCAGTCCGACACCTACATCGAGAAGGACGCGCTGGTGAACGACGAGATCGACCGCATGCGCCACTCGGCGACGACCGCGCTCTTCGAGCGGCGCGACGTGGTGGTGGTCGCCTCGGTCTCCTGCATCTACGGCATCGGCGCGCCGGAGACGTACCGGGGGATGCACGTGGGGCTCGAGGCCGGACGGAGCGTGGCCCGAGAGGCACTGATCCGGGACCTGGTCGCCATCCAGTACGAGCGCAACGACTACGACTTCCGCCGGGGCACCTTCCGCGTGCGCGGGGACGTCGTCGAGATCTTCCCGGCCGCCGCCGACTCGCAGGCGCTGCGGGTCGAGCTCTGGGGCGACACCATCGAGCGGCTGGTCACGCTGGACCCGCTGCGCGGTACCACGACGGGGATCGTGCCGAGCGCGCGCATCTATCCGGCCAGCCACTACGTGACACCGGCCGAGCAGCTGGAGCGGGCCCTCGGGGGCATCCAGGAGGAGCTGCGGGAGCGGCTGGCCTTCTTCCGGGCGCGGGGCCGGCTCCTGGAGGCCCAGAGGCTGGAGCAGCGCACGCTCTTCGACATGGAGATGCTGCGGGAGATCGGCTACTGCCACGGGATCGAGAACTACTCCCGCCACCTGTCCGGGCGCAAGCCGGGGCAGAACCCGCCCACGCTGATGGACTACCTGCCCAGGGACACCCTCGTCATCATCGACGAGTCGCACGTCACCGTGCCCCAGATCCGCGGCATGTACCCCGGCGACCGGTCGCGGAAGGAGGCGCTGGTGGAGTACGGCTTCCGGCTCCCCTCGGCCTTCGACAACCGCCCGCTGACCTTTGACGAGTTCCGGTCGGCCGTGACGCAGGTGCTGTACGTCTCCGCGACGCCCGGCGCCTACGAGCTGGAGCTGGCGGGCGCCGTGCGCGAGCCCGGCGGACGCGCCTGGGTGGGCGGCGCGGTGGCGGAGCAGATCATCCGCCCCACCGGGCTCATGGACCCCAGGATCACCGTGCGCCCCGCCTCAATCCAGGTGGATGACCTCATGCACGAGGTGCGGGCGCGGGCCGAGCGCGACGAGCGGGTCCTGATCACCACGCTCACCAAGCGCATGGCCGAGGACCTGACGGAGTACTACCAGCAGAACGGCCTGCGCGTGCGCTACCTGCACTCCGACATCGACACGCTGGACCGCGTGGCGGTGATCCGCGACCTGCGCCTCGGCAAGTTCGACGCGCTCGTCGGCATCAACCTCCTGCGGGAAGGCCTGGACCTGCCGGAGGTGTCGCTGGTGGGGATCCTGGATGCCGACAAGGAAGGCTACCTGCGCTCGGCCACCTCCCTGATCCAGACGGCGGGGCGGGCCGCACGGCACGTCAACGGCGAGGTGCTCATGTACGCCGACCGCGTCACCGGCTCCATGCAGGAGGCCCTGGCCGAGACCGACCGGCGGCGCGCAGCCCAGGACGAGTACAACCACGTCCACGGCATCACGCCGGAATCCATCAAGAAATCCATCCGCGAGCTGCTGGAGACCGTGCCCGAGCGGGACTACTACACGGTGGCCGTGCCCGAGGCCGCGGAGCCCGCGTGGGAGAGCGCGCAGGCGCTGGCCGCCCAGATCGCCGAGATGGAGGCCGCCATGCGCGAGGCGGCCAAGCGGCTGGACTTCGAGCGAGCCGCCGAGTTGAGGGACCGCGTCAAGGCGCTCCGGAAGATCGAGCTCGAGGTGCGGTGAGCCGGTGGGCATCTTCAAGTGGGCGCTGGTGCTCTTCGCGAGCCTGACGCTCGGGCTCGTGGTGGTGTCGAAGGTGCTGGGCTTCCTCAACCCGCCCCGCCCGGGGCGATCCGAGCCGTTGTTGCTGGCCCGGACCCGCCGCGCGCTCCGCTGGTCGATCCTCTTCCCCGCGCTCCTGGGGCTCGGCATCCTCGCCGCCACGTTGCTGAGGTGACGGCGGGTAGAATACGAGCGTGACCCTGCGGGAGAAGATCGATCAGGCCCCGGACCGGCCGGGCGTGTACCTCTACAAGGACGCGAAGGGGCAGATGGTCTACGTGGGCAAGGCCGCCTCCCTGCGCAGCCGCGTGCGCTCCTACTTTCAGGAGTCGCGGGCGCGGGATCCCAAGACGGACGCCCTCGTGGCGCAGATTCGCGACGTGGAGTACATCGTCACGGCCAACGAGCTGGAAGCGCTGATCCTGGAGTCCAACCTCGTCAAGAAGCACCGGCCCCGCTACAACATCATCCTTCGGGACGACAAGCACTACCCCTTCCTCAAGCTCACCACCGGTGAGGAGTTCCCGCGGCTCGTGGTGGCCCGCCGAGTGCAGAAGGACGGCTCCGCCTACTACGGCCCCTTCTACCCCGCCACGGCCATGCGGGAGACGCTGCGCCTGGTGCGCCAGCTCTTCCCGCTGCGCACGTGCCGGATCAACATCGACGGCCAGCTGCCGCGGCCGTGCATCCAGTACTTCATCCACCGGTGCCAGGCGCCGTGCACGGGACTGGAGACGCGGGAGGGGTACAGGCGGACCGTGGACGCCGTGCAGCGCTTCCTCGAGGGGAAGGACGAGGAGCTGGCCAGGGAGCTGACGCGCGAGATGGAAGCCGCCGCCGCGGCGACCAGGTTCGAGCAAGCCGCCGTCCTGCGCGATCGAATCCAGGCGCTCAACACGGTGCGGGAGCGCCAGAAGATCATCTCGACGGAAGACACGGAACAGGACATCGTGGGGGTGGTGCGCCAGGGATCGGAGGCGTGCGTCCAGATCTTCTTCGTGCGCAAGGGGCGGCTCCTGGGACGAGAGTCGTTCTTCTTCGACCGGGTCTCGGGCTGGGCGGACGGCGACATCCTGTCGGCCTTCGTGCAGCAGTTCTACGCCCGTCAGGTCATGCCCCCGCCCGAGATCCTGCTCTCGGCGGAGCTGTCCGACGCCGACTTGACCGCGGCCTGGCTCTGTCAGAGCCGGGGCGGGCGGGTGGAGCTGGTGACGCCGCAGCGGGGCCGCCGGCGTGAGCTGGTCGCCATGGCCGAGGAGAATGCGGCGCTGGCGCTGCGGACCCACCTCCTGTCCCGGGGGAACCGCGGGCAGGCGGTGCTGGAGGAACTCGAGCGCGCCCTCGGCCTGCCGGGGCCGCCCCATCGCATCGAGGCCTTCGACATCTCGACCATCCAGGGCAGCGAGACGGTGGCGGCGATGGTCGTCTGGCAGAGCGGGGACATGAAGAGGGACGAGTACAAGCGGTACAAGATCCGCAGCGTGACCGGCGCCGACGACTTCGCGTCGATGCGCGAGGTGCTGACGCGGCGCTATGCGAAGGCGCTGGAAACCGAGGCCCCGTTGCCGGACCTGATCCTCCTCGACGGGGGCCGCGGACAGCTGGGGGTGGGCAGCAAGGTCCTCGAGGACCTGGGCCTCGACTACCTGGCCATCGCGGCCCTGGCCAAGCGGGCCGAGGAAGTGTACGTCCCGGACCGGCTGGCCCCGCTCGTGCTCGACCTGGGATCGCCGGCGCTCCAGACGCTCCAGAAGATCCGGGATGAGGCGCACCGTTTCGCCATCACCTATCACAAGACGCTGCGTCGCCGGCGCACCATCAGCTCCGAGCTGGACCGGATCCCAGGGGTGGGGCCCAGGCTCAGGACCAACCTGCTGCGGAGCCTGGGCTCGGCCCGCGGGGTGCGCGCGGCGTCCGTGGCCGAGCTGGCGGCGGTGCCCGGAATCACGCCGAGGCTGGCGCAGCGCATCCACGATTTCTTCCGGCGGACGCCGGAGGCCCGGGAACCGCCGGGGGGCCCTGGCAGTTAGACCCGTCAGATCCACGCCGAAAGGAGGTGACGCTGCATGACGAAGCTGCTCATGGCTCTCGCGATGGTCGCTGTGATGGCGGGGCCGGCGCTGGCGTTCCAGTGCCCCTTGCTGATCAAGCAGATCGAGGACGCGACGGCGGGCAAGAGCGACGCCGACTCCGCCAAGGCGAAGGCGCTCGTGGCCGAGGCCAAGACGCTGCACGGCGCCGGCAAGCACGCCGAGTCCGTCGCCAAGGCCGAGGAAGCGGCCCAGGCGATCAAGCTCACCCTCAAGAAGAAGTAGCCGGTGCGCTCTCCCCCCGGGGGCCCCGCGCGGGTCCCCGGGGAGCCGTTTCTTGCGTCCTCCTGCTGAGTGTGCTTAACATCAGCGCTGACATGTCCACCGACGATCGTTCCGAGCGCTACCCGTTCGCCGAGATCGAGGCCAAGTGGCAGCGGGTGTGGGAGGAGTCCAAGCAGTTCAAGGCCACCGAGGAGCCGGACCGGCCGAAGTTCTACTGCCTCGAGATGTTTCCGTACCCCTCCGGCCGCATCCACATGGGCCATGTCCGGGTCTACGCCATCGGCGACCTGCTGGCCCGCTACAAGTGGATGCGCGGGTTCAACGTGCTGCACCCCATGGGCTGGGACGCCTTCGGGCTGCCCGCCGAGAATGCCGCCATCGACAACGGCGTGCAGCCCGCCGTGTGGACGTACGAGAACATCGCCAACATGCGCAGCCAGCTCCGCCGCATGGGTATCTCGTACGACTGGGACCGGGAGCTGTGCACCTGCGATCCCGCGTACTACCGCTGGGAGCAGCTCGTCTTCCTCCGCATGCTCGACCGGGGGCTCGCGTACAAGAAGCGCTCCACCGTGAACTGGTGCCCGGCATGCCAGACGATCCTGGCCAACGAGCAGGTGGAGGCCGGGCGCTGCTGGCGCTGCGACTCGGAGGTGGCGACGAAGGAGATCGAGGGGTGGTTCTTCAAGATCACCGCCTATGCCGAGGAGCTCCTGGCCTGGTGCGACCGACTGCCCGGGTGGCCGGAACGGGTCATGACGATGCAGCGCAACTGGATCGGTCGGAGCGAGGGCGCCGAGTTCGACCTCCCCGTCGCCGGCCGCGACGGTCTCAAGATCCGCATCTTCACCACGCGCCCGGACACCTCCTTCGGGATGACGTACGCCGTCCTGGCCCCGGAGCACCCGCTGGTGGAGGCGCTCGCCACCAGTGACACCGAGCTCGCGCGAATCCGGGCCTTCAGGCAGGACGTGGCGCGCGAGTCGGAGATCGAGCGGCTGGCCGCGGATCGGCCCAAGCGGGGCCTCAGGCTGACATGCAGGGCGGTGAACCCGTTCACCGGCCAGGAGATCCCGCTGTTCCTGGCCGACTACGTCCTCATGGGGTACGGGACCGGCGCCATCATGGCCGTGCCGGGCGAGGACCAGCGGGACTGGGACTTCGCCAAGCAGCACGGGCTGCCCATCATCCCGACGGTGGCCCGGCCGGATGGCTGGGAGGAGACCCAGGCCTACACCGGCGACGGCGTGAAGATCAACTCGGGCTTCCTCGACGGGCTCGGCATCGCCGGGGCCAAGCGACGGGCCATCGACTGGCTCGTGGAGCACGGGCTGGGCGAGGCCAGGGTGAATTACCGGCTCCGGGACTGGGGGATCAGCCGCCAGCGTTACTGGGGCGCGCCCATCCCGGTCCTGCACTGCGCCTCCTGCGGCATGGTCCCCGAGCGCGAGGACCGGCTGCCCGTGGTCCTGCCGGAGGACGTCCAGATCAGCGGCAAGGGGGGCTCGCCGCTGGCGGAGGTGGCCAGCTTCGTCAACGCCAGCTGCCCCCGCTGCGGCGGCCCGGCCCGGCGCGAGACGGACACGATGGACACCTTCGTGGAGTCCTCCTGGTACTTCCTGCGCTACTGCTCGCCGCGGTACGCGGAGGGGATGTTCGATCCGAAGGCCGCGGCATACTGGATGCCCGTGGACCAGTACATCGGCGGCATCGAGCACGCCGTCCTGCATCTGCTCTACGCTCGCTTCTACACGAAGGTGCTGCGGGACCTGGGCCTCACGACGGCAGACGAGCCGTTCTCGGCGCTGCTCTCCCAGGGCATGGTCATCAAGGACGGGGCCAAGATGTCGAAGTCGAAGGGCAACGTGGTGGACCCGGACGAGCTGATCCGGCGCTACGGCGCGGACACCGCGCGGCTCTTCTCGCTCTTCGCCGCGCCGCCGGAGAAGGACCTCGACTGGAACGACCGCGGCGTGGAGGGGGCCTCCCGCTTCCTCAGGCGGCTCTGGCGCTTCGTCCACGCGCACGCGGAGGAGCTGCGCGCGGCCGCTCCGGCGCGCGGGGCGGGGCGGTCAGGCGCGGGACGCCTCTTCCGCCGCACCATCCACGAGACCATCCAGCGCGTCACCCAGGACATCGAGAAGGACTTCCACTTCAACACGGCCATCAGCGCCATCATGGAGTTGGTGAACGCTCTCGGCGACTTCGAACGTGAGTCCATGGACACGGTGAGCCGCGAGGAGCGCCAGGCGCTGCTCCGCGAGGCCGTGGAGACCACGCTCCAGCTCCTGGGGCCCGTGTGTCCCCACATCAGCGAGGAGCTATGGGCGACGCTGGCCCACTCCGGGAGCCTCTTCAAGCAGGCGTGGCCCACCGCAGAGGTGGCGGCGCTCAGGCGCGAGGAGGTGGAGATCGTCGTCCAGGTGGACGGCCGGGTGCGCGGCCGCGTCACGGTGGACGTCTCGGCGCCCGAGCAGGAGGTGCAGGACCGGGCGCTGGCCGACGCGAAGGTGCGCCCGTGGCTCGACGGTCGCCAGGTCGCCAAGGTCGTGGTGGTCCCGGGGCGCCTCGTGAACGTCGTGACGCGCTGATGCCCCGGCCGCCGCGACGGCCCGCCGGGCGTGACCCCTGGCTGTCCGTGGGGGGAGCCCTCCTCGTGGGCCTCCTCCTGGGCGGCTGCGGCTACAGCCTCCGCGGGAACCTGCCGCCCCACATCAAGACGGTTGCCGTCCCCACCTTTCAGAACGCGACGCAGGAGCCGGCGGTGGAGAACACGGTGACGGCGGCCGTGGTGGGCGCCTTCGCGAGCAGCGGCAAGCTCAGGGTCGTCGCGCCGGAGGAGGCGGATGCGATCCTGGAAGGGGAGATCGTCGGCTACGAGATCCAGTCCATCGCCGTCGACCGGACGCTCAACGTACGCGAGTACCGGCTGCTGGTGACGCTCAACATCAGGTTCCGGGACGTCCGGAGGGGCGAGATGCTCTGGCGCCAGGAGGGGCTACAGGAGAAGGCCGACTTTCGCGTCCCGGGACAGGTGTCCGCGACGATCAGCCGCGAGGAGGCCGCCGTCCGGGAGGCGGCCGTGGACATCGGCCGGAAGATCGTGAACCTGGTGGTGGACCGCTTCTAGTGGACTACGCGGGGTTCATGCGGGCCGCGGGATCGGGGCGCACGCCGCCCGTGGTGCTGCTGCACGGCCCCGAGCCGCTCCTGCTGGAAGATGCCGTCGCCGCCGTCACCCGCGCGCTCTTCCCCGACCCGTCGCTGGCGGCCCTGTCCCGGGAGGTGCTCGAGGTACGGGAGGCCGGGGTCCACGAGATCCTCCGCTCAGCGCTCACCCTGCCCTGCCTCACGCCCTCACGGCTCGTCGTCGCGCGCGGGGCCGATGGCCTGCCTGCCAAGCAGGCGGAGCCGCTCGCCGCATACTGCAAGGCGCCCAATCCTTCCACCGTGCTCCTCCTTGTCGCCGGGGAGACGCTCGCGCCGAGCCACTGGCTGCTCCGGCTATTGCCGGCCGCCGCGGTGGTGACGGCCCCCCGCCCTGCGGGTCACGCCGTGCTCACGTGGCTGCGCGGGCGCGCGAAGGCGGCCGGCTTCGAGTTGGAAGAGGAGGCGGCGGCCCTGCTGGTGGAGTTGACGGGTGAGGACCTCGCGGCGCTCGTGGGCGAGGTGGAGAAGGCCGCGCTGGCCGGCGGCCCTGACAACCGTCGCGTCGGCCCCGCCGAGGTGCGTGCCGTGGTGGGCGAGCACCGGCTGCGGAACGTCTTCGAGCTGACCGACGCGCTGGCGGCTCGCGACCTCGCGCGTGCCCTTGGCGTCCTCGCCTCGCTTCTCCAGGCCGGCGAGGAGCCGCTGGCCGTGCTCGCGATGCTCGCGCGAGAAGCCCGCGCCGCCTGGCAGGCGCAGCAGTGGCTCCGCGCCGGGCGCAGCCCTGACGAGGTCGTCCGGGCGCTCCACCGGCCTCAGGCGGCAGGCGCGGCCCTCGTGCGGCTGGCCGGCGCGCTGCCGCCGCGGGCGGGCAGCCGCCGCCTGGCGCGCTGCTGGGACGTCGAGCGCCGGCTGAAGCTCGGCGCGCCGGCCCGTCCCGAGTTGTCGCTCCTCCTCGCGGATCTGTGCGCGGCCTAGCCTGCGAGCTGCACGAACTCGCGCGGGACGCCGGGCGAGCCGCCGGGGGCTGGTCCGGACTCGCCGTCGTCCTCATGGCGCTGTGTGCCACCGCTCCGGCGGCCGCCGAGCTGACGGCCGGGGCGGCGTCCGTGGAGGTGGCGCTGCCCGGCGGGACGCCGCTCGCGGGATATGGCGGCTTCCCTCGCCGCGCCTGGATACCGGACATGCTCGACCGCCGCCCCCACGCGTTCTGGCTCAAGCCTTCCGAGGGGGTCCACGACCCGTTCGTGGTGCGCGCGCTCGAGCTCGAGTCCGGGGACACACGGGTGCTCTGGCTGGCCGTGGACCTGGTCGGCATCGACCCGAGCCTGGTGGACGAGCTCGGTCAGCGCCTGGCCCGGGCAGGGCAGGGCCCCTCGGCCCTCATCGTGTCCGCCTCGCACACGCACTCGGGACCCGGCGCCTTCGGCCACTCGGCGCTCTTCGGCTTCCTGGCCATCGATCGTCCGTCGCCCGGGGTGAGAGCGCGCATCCTCGACGGGCTGGTCCGGGCGGCCCACGAGGCGCATGCGCGGCGGGCGCCGGCGCTGGTGGGCGGGGGACGAGTGCAGGTGACCGGCGTTGCGAAGAGCCGCTTGCGGGCGCCGCTGGATCCCGAGCTCGGCGTTCTCAAGGTCCTGTCGCGGGAGGGCCGGCCGGTAGCGCTGCTCTGGAACTACGCCGTGCACGGCACGGCCCTGGGGAGGGACAATCTCTTGCTCTCGGGCGATCTCATGGCCGAGGCCTCGGCACGGATCGAGCGTGCGCTCGAGGCCCCAGCGCTCTTCGTCAATGGCGCCGTGGGGGACGTGAGCCCGGCGCGGCGGGGCCGGGCAGGCGCCCGAAGCCTGGGCGAGGCCCTCGCCGGAGGAGCGCTCGATGCCTGGGGGCGGATCAAGGTGGAGCCCGGCGCGCGCCTGGCGGCCATGACCGAGCGCATTGGTCTGGGCGCTCCCGCGCTGCGTGTGAGGAATTGCGTCGGACGGTGGGTACCGCGGTGGTTCAGCCTCGGGCTGGGCCGGGCGCTGCCCCGCTCGTCAGAGATGGTGGCGGTGGCGGTGGGGCGCACGGCCTGGGTCACGATCCCCGGCGAGCTGGAGACGCGGCTCGGACTGGCGCTCAAGGCGGCGGTCCCCCGGCCGCTGGAGCAGGTCTTCGTGGCCGGAGTGTCCAACGACTACCTGGGATACTTCCTCACGGCCGAAGCCTACGATCGGCCGGGCTACATCGCGTGCGCCAGCCTCTACGGCGAGAGCGGCGGGGAAACGATGCGCGCTGCGGCGGCGGCCCTCCTCACACGCCTCGCCGCCACCCTCCCCCCCGATCCCCCCGCTGCATCGGCGCCCCGATGAGCCCGTCAGGGCGAAGAGGCCGAACCGCAGCCCGAAGTCATCCCCATTCAGGCGCCCCGATGAGCCCGTCAGGGCGAAGAGGCCGAACCGCAGCCCGAAGTCATCCACATTCAGGCGCCCCGATGAGCCCGTCAGGGCGAAGAGGCCGAACCGCAGCCCGAAGTCATCCACATTCAGGCGTCCCGATGAGCCCGTCAGGGCGAAGAGGCCAAATCGCAGCCCGAGGTCATCCCCATTCAGGCGTCCCGATGAGCCCGTCAGGGCGAAGAGGCCGAACCGCAGCCCGAGGTCATCCCCATTCAGGCGTCCCGGTGACCCCGTCAGGGCGAAGAGGCCGAACCGCAGCCCGAAGTCATCCCCATTCAGGCGTGAAGAAGAAGCCCGTGCGACCTGCCCGGCTACTTGACGCGGTGAAGGCTGCGGGCGAGGGCGGACTTCTTGCGAGCGGCGGTGTTCCTGTGCAGCACGCCCTGGGTGACGGCCTTGTCCAGCGTGCGGAGGGCTTCGCGGACTGCCGCCGGGGCATCCGCCGGCTGGGTCTCTACCGCGGTCGAGGCGCTCTTGAGCACCGACCGGATCTTGCTGCGCGCCGCGCGGTTACGCTGCCGGCGCTTCTCGTTCTGCCTCGTCCGCTTGACGGCGGATCGCGTGTTGGCCACGGGAGCACTCCTCACTGGGTGTTGGCGTCGATGTGGGCTGCGGGCAAGGCCTGACGTTACCGTCGGGGCACAAGCGTGTCAAGGAGTTTGTCCTCGTGAGCGACCCGCAAAAGGACGTGCACGCCTCTGTGGTGAGCGCGGTGGGGAGCATCGGGCTGGCCACACTGGCGAGCCGGGTCCTCGGCTATGTTCGCGACATGGTGGTGGCGCGGACGTTCGGCGCCGGCCCCGTCACGGACGCCTTCTTCGTGGCCTTCAGGATCCCTAACTTGCTGCGCCGCCTGCTCGCCGAAGGGGCGCTGTCCACGGCAATCATCCCGGTCTTGACCGCCTATCTCACGCGCGAGAGCGCCCCCGTGGTGGCGCGGATGCTGCGTGCGGTGGCGGGAGCAGGCACCGCCACCCTCTGCCTCGTCTCCGTCCTGGGCGTCTTCGGGGCGCCGTGGATCGTCACGGTGATGGCGCCGGGCTGGGCGGCGGATCCGCCGCTGCTGGCCCTGGCGGTGCGGCTGACCCGCGTCATGTTCCCGTACATCCTCCTGGTCGGGCTCGCAGCGCTGGCGGCCGGGATCCTCAACGCCCATCACCGCTTCTTCACCGCCGCCCTGGGGCCGGCGGTGCTGAACCTCGGGATGATCGGGGCGGTGCTGCTGCTCGCGGCGCGCGTGGACCCGCCCGTCCTCTCGCTGGCCCTCGGTGTCCTGGTCGGCGGGGTCGGGCAGCTGCTGGTGCAGCTGCCGGAGGTGAAGCGTCTGGGGTTGCCCCTGTGCCCTTCCCTGGAGTGGTCGCACCCGGCGCTGCGGACCATCGCGCGCCGCCTGGCGCCGGCCGCCTTCGGCCTCGCGGCGGTCCAGATCACGGTCGTGGTGAACACGCTCCTGGCCTCGCTCCTGCCGACCGGCAGCGTGTCGTACCTCTACTATGCCGACCGGGTCATGGAGTTCCCGCTCGGCGTGTTCGGCATCGCCCTGGCGACGGCCGCGCTGCCGAGCATGGCGGCCCAGGCGGCCCGGGGAGACCACGGGTCCCTGGCGGACACGCTGAATTTCTCGCTGCGCCTCACGGCTTTCACCGCGGTGCCGGCCGCGGTGGGCCTCATCACCCTCGGGGCGCCCATCGTCGGCCTGCTCTTCCAGCGGGGCCGTTTCGGGCCTGAGGAGGCGGCCGCCACGACACTCGCGCTGACGGGGTATGCGGCGGGCCTGCCGGCGTTCTCGGCCACCCGCCTTGCCGCGCAGACCTTCTACGCGCTGGGAGACACGCGCACGCCCGTCCTGCTCGGCTTCGCCTCGGTGGCCGCCAACGTCGCTCTCGCGCTGGTGCTCATGTGGCCCCTCGGGCATGCGGGGCTCGCGCTGGCCTCGTCCTTGTCCTCCTACGTCAACCTGCTCGGCCTCGGCTGGCGGCTCAGGGTCAGGCTGGGGCCCATCGGGGGGCGCCGCATGGTCACGTCGCTGGCCCGCACGCTCGGGGCCGCGACCGCGCTCGTCCTCTGGTGCCTCTGGCTCGCGCCGGCCTGGGATGGCTCGCTGCGGGCGGCGGCGTGGACGGTTCTCGCCATCGGCGGGGGCGGAGTGGTCTACGGGGCAGCGGCCCTGGCGCTGCGGGCGCCGGAGCTCACTGCGCTGCTCGGGTTGGCGCGCCGGGGGCAATCCTTGCCCGGTGCGCGCGGAGGGTGATACACTTCGTCATGCCCGCCGAGCTTGCTGGAGGCGCCCCGGTGGTGGCCAGGCAGACGGATCAGAGCCACCGCCGGGGCGTCGCCGCGTTCCGTCTGCACTCGACCAGCGCCAGGGGCTGGTGATGGATCCGGTGACCGCCTTCCTCGAGGCCCTCCAGCTGGAGCGGGGGGCCTCTCATAATACTGTCTCCGCCTACCGCGGCGACCTGGCCGACTTGAGCCGGTTTCTGGAGCGCAGCGGACGGAGCCTCCGCGCGGTGACGCTCCGCGATCTCGCCGACTACGTGATGTCCCTGAGACGCCGCGGGCTCGGCACGCGAAGCGTGGCGCGCCGGCTGTCGGCGGTGCGGGGGCTTTACCGTTTCCTTGCGGCCGCGGGCGGCATTGCGCGGGATCCCACCGAGCACCTGGAGAGCCCCAGGCCGCCGCGCCGGTTGCCGAGGACGCTGTCCGTCGAGGACGCGGCCGCCGTGGTCGAGACGCCCGACACGACGCGTCCAGAAGGGCTCCGGGACCGTGCGCTGCTGGAACTGCTCTATGCCTCGGGCATGCGCGCCTCCGAGGCGCTGGGGCTGAGGCTCGAGGACCTCAACCTCACCGCCGGGTACGTGGTGTGCATGGGCAAGGGGAGCCGTCAGCGGCTGGTGCCCGTCGGAGGCCAGGCGCTCCGCTGGCTCCGGCTCTACCTCAACACGGCACGAGGCCGGTTCGTACGGCGGTCGGATCCCGGCACGGTCTTCCTCGGCCGGCTGGGAGGGCCGCTGTCCCGCCAGTCGGTGTGGGGGATCCTCAAGCGCGCGGCGCGCCGCGCGGGCATCCGGGGTGGGGTATCGCCACACACGCTGCGCCACTGTTTCGCCAGCCATCTCCTCGAGCGCGGCGCCGACCTCCGCTCGGTCCAGGCCATGCTGGGACACGCCGACATCTCGACGACGCAGATCTACACGCACCTGCCCTCGACCGTGGTCCACGAGATGTACCGGAAGTTTCACCCGCGCGCCCGCCGCGCGCCCGCTCTCGGTGCTCAAGGCTAGGGCCGTGGCGAGGGCGGGGACGCTGTACCCGCAGGTGGATCCCGGGGCGGCCGGCCTGATGGACCGCCGTGTGCTCGTCTGCTCGCCGCATCTGGGGACGGGGCGGGGGCTGGCGCTCGCCGCAGCGGCCGATGCCCGGGCGCTCGTCATCGGCCCCCGCTCGGTGGTCAGGCGGGACGACCTGGCGCGCGCCGCAGGCTGGCGGCTCCAGCGGGTTCCCGTCGGCCATCTGGCCTGCGAGGGGATTCCCGTCGTCGGTCCGTCGACGCCTGAGGTTGCCGTGAGACGCCTCTTCATGGCCGGCGCGCCCATGGTCCTCGTGAGGCAGGGCCGGCGCGCGCTCGGGGTCATCCCCCGTCCCGTCGGGGAGTGGACGCTCCCGGGGCTGTCCATTGCCCACCGGCTCGAGCATGCCAGCGACACCGCGAGGGAGGCCTGCCTTTGGCTGCTCACGCTGGCGGGAAAGGTGGGCGAAACCGAGGGCGTGGCGGTGTGGGCCGTGGGCGGCTTCGTCCGCGACGTGCTGCTCGAGCGGACCGCCCTCGACCTGGACCTCGTGGTGGAGGGCGACGGGCCCGCCTTCGCGCGGCGGCTCGCCGAAGAGATTCGTGGCCGGGCTGTGGTTCACGCGGCCTTCGGCACGGCCTCTATCGAGGGGGGAGCCACTGCGGGGGGCACGGCGCTGCCGAGGATCGACGTGGCCACGGCGCGGCGGGAGCGTTACCGAGCCCCCGGCGCGCTCCCGGCCGTCTCGCCGGCTTCTCTCCGGGAGGACCTTGTCCGGCGTGACTTCTCCGTCAACGCCATCGCCATGGCGCTGGCACCCGCTCTCTTCGGCCGGCTCGTGGATCCGCTCGGGGCCATGCGTGATGTCGACCGCCGCCAGCTCCGCGTCCTCCACCCGCTCTCCTTCGTCGAGGACCCGACGCGGATCTTCCGAGCCGCGCGATATGCCGCGAGGCTCGGCCTGGGGCTCGAGCCCGGGACCCGCCGCGCGCTGACGCTGGCCCTGGCGGCGGGCCGCTACCCCGCGCTGTCCGGTCAGCGTCTCGCCGCCGAGCTCGAGCTGATCGTGGGAGAGCCGGCGGGCTGGCGGGCTCTCGCGCTGCTCCTGCGGTGGGGGGCCCTCAGGCTGTGGGACGCGGGATACCGGAAGCCCCCGCGGGGACTGGAGCGGTTGCGGGAGGCCCGCCGGCTCTGCCAGTGGCTCGCGGCTCGCGCCTTCCTGCCCCCGCCCGCCGATACCGCGTTGCTCGGCCTCCTCGTGGACCAGCGAACCGGGGTCACGCGAAAGTGTGTGGCCCGCCTGGCCCTCACGGGGGCCCGCGCGGAGCGGCTGGCGGCCGCGCCCGCCGCCGGACGCAGGCTCGGCCATGCGCTGGGGGTGCCGCGGCGGCCCGCGAGCGAGGTCGCCCGAGCGCTCCGGAACGCGCAGCCGGAAACCGTGGCGGCGGCCTGGCTGACCGGGGGCACGCGGGCCCGCCGCCGGACGCGATGGTTCGTCACGCGCGGCCAGGCGATACGGTCGCTCATGACGGCGGCCGAGGTGATCGCGGCGGGGGTGCCGCAGGGCCCGCAGGTGGGGCAGTGCCTCAGGGCGCTGCGCGACCTCAGGCTCGACGGGCGGATGAGGACTCGGGCGCAAGAGCAGCGATTCGCGGAGCAGTGGAGAGGCCGTCAGAAAGGAGGCTCGACGTGACGCCGAGATTCGTCTTCGTCACCGGCGGGGTCATCTCGTCCCTGGGCAAGGGGCTCGCGGCCGCGTCCATCGGGTCGCTCCTCGAGGCGCGTGGGTTTCGGGTCACCCTCCAGAAGCTCGATCCGTACATCAACGTGGACGCCGGCACCATGAGCCCCTATCAGCACGGCGAGGTCTATGTCACCGACGACGGGGGCGAGACGGATCTGGACCTGGGACACTACGAGCGCTTCACCTCCGCGCGCATGACCCGAGCGAACAACGTCACCACCGGAAAGGTGTACGGCGCCGTGATCGAGAAGGAGCGGCGCGGCGACTACCTCGGGCGCACGGTGCAGGTCATCCCCCACATCACGGACGAGATCAAGGCGTCGATCCGCAAGGTGGCCAGGGATGTGGACGTCCTGATCGTGGAGATCGGCGGCACCGTCGGCGACATCGAAGGGCTCCCCTTCCTCGAGGCGGTGCGCCAGCTGAAGAAGGACGTGGGGAAGGAGAACGTCATCTACGTGCACCTGACCCTCGTTCCGTTCATCCAGGCGGCGTCCGAGCTCAAGACCAAGGCCACGCAGCACTCGGTGAAGGAACTGCGCGCCATCGGGATCCAGCCCGACGTGCTCCTCTGCCGGACCGACAAGGAGCACCCGCTCACCCCGGCCATCAAGTCCAAGATCGCGCTCTTCTGCGACGTGGAGGAGGAGGCGGTGATCGCGGCGCGGGACGTGGACACCATCTACGAGGTCCCGCTGGCCTTCCACGAGCAGGGGCTCGACGAGAGCATCGTGAAGCTCCTGGGCCTCCCGCAGGGGCCGGCAGACCTCGGCCGGTGGGAGGAGATCGTCCGGCGCATCAAGGCGCCGCGCCACCGCGTGCGGATCGGCATCGTGGGGAAGTACCTCGAGGTGAAGGACTCCTACAAGAGCCTCTACGAGGCGCTCTGTCACGGCGGCATCGCCAACGAGGCGGCGGTGGACGTGGTGTGGCTGGACGCCGAGCGGCTCGAGCGCGAGGGGTTGCACGGGCACGTGCAGGGGCTCGACGGGATCCTGGTGCCCGGGGGGTTCGGCGATCGCGGCATCGAGGGGAAGATCCAGGCCATCCGCCACGCGCGCGAGGAGCGGGTGCCGTTCTTCGGAATTTGCCTCGGCATGCAGTGCGCGGTCATCGAGTTCGCGCGCCACGTGTGCGGCCTCGCCGGCGCCAACTCCACCGAGTTCGACCCGACGCCCCCCCACAACGTCATCGATCTCCTGCCGGAGCAGCGCGGCGTCACCGCCAAGGGCGGGACCATGCGGCTGGGCCTGTACCCCGTCGTGCTCGGCGAGGGGAGCCGGGCCTCCAGGGCCTATGGCCAGGGCGCCATCCGCGAGCGCCACCGCCATCGCTACGAGGTCAACAACGAGTACCTGGGGGCGCTCCAGGACCGGGGGCTGCGGATCTCCGGAGTCTGGCCGGAGAAGCACCTGGTGGAGATCGTCGAGCTGCCGGATCATCCGTGGTTCGTCGCCGGGCAATTCCACCCCGAGTTCCGGTCCCGGCCCTGGGAGCCCCATCCGCTCTTCGCCGCCTTCATCCAGGCCGCGCTGAGCCACCAGGCGGGCGCCTGAGGGTGAGTGGCACGTTCGCGTCGCCGCTCGCCGAGGCGGGGCGGACGCGGGCCGTCCGCATCGGGGGAATCACCGTCGGCGGCGGAGCGCCGCTGGTGCTGATCGGCGGCCCGTGCGCCATCGAGGGCGAGCGTCACGCCCTCATGGTGGCGGAGCGCCTCGCGCGCATCACGGGCGCCGCGCGGGTGCCCTTCGTCTACAAGTCGTCCTACGACAAGGCCAACCGCTCCTCGGGGGACTCCTATCGCGGCCCCGGGATCAAGGAGGGGCTGCGCATCCTGCGGCGGGTGAGGGACGAGACAGGGGTGGCGGTGCTCTCCGACGTCCACGACGTCTCCGAGGTGGACGCGGCGGCGGAGGTGCTGGACGCGCTCCAGGTGCCGGCCTTCCTCTGCCGGCAAACGGACCTGCTGCTGGCCTGCGGCCGGACGGGCAAGCCGGTCAACGTGAAGAAAGGCCAGTTCCTCGCCCCGGGGGACATGGGCAACGTGGTGGCGAAGCTCCGCTCCACCGGCAACGACCGGATCCTGCTCACCGAGCGCGGCACGAGCTTCGGCTACAATAACCTCGTGGTGGACTTCCGCGGGCTCCCCATCATGCGTGCGCTGGGTTGCCCGGTCGTGTTCGACGCCACGCACGCGGTGCAGCTGCCGGGCGGCCTGGGGCCGCGCTCGGGCGGCGAGCGGCAATACGTGCCGCCGCTGGCGCGCGCCGCCGTCGCGGTGGGGGTGGACGCCCTCTTCCTGGAGATGCACGAGGATCCGGACCGGACGCTGCCCGACGGGCGCGCCCTCTCCGACGGCCCCAACATGCTCCGCCTCGACGACCTGCCGCGGCTCCTGGCCGAGATCAAGGCCATCCAGGCCGGACTCGGCCCGTCATGACGGGAGGCGCCTGATGGACGGACCGCGGCTCCTGAGCCTCGCGGACCGCGTCCTGCGCATCGAGGCCTCGGGCATCCTTGGCCTCTGCGCAAGGCTCGACGAGAGGTTCGTGGCCGCGGTGGAGCTGCTCCACGGCTGCCGCGGGCGCGTGATCGTGACCGGCATGGGCAAGTCCGGGCACGTCGGGAGGAAAGTGGCGGCGACACTGGCGAGCACGGGCACGCCGGCCTACTTCCTGCATCCCGCCGAGGGGGCGCACGGCGATGCCGGGATGATGGCGCGGGAGGACGTGGTCCTCGCGCTGTCCAATTCCGGCGAGACAGACGAGCTGCTGGCCGTCCTCCCGCTCCTGAAGCGCCTGGCGGTGCCGCTGATCCTGCTCACGGGCAACCCGTCCTCCACCCTGGCGCGCCAGTCGGATGTGGTGCTGGACGTGGGCGTCAGCGAGGAGGCCTGCCCGATGAACCTGGCCCCCACCTCGAGCACGACGGCCGCGCTGGCCATGGGGGACGCGCTGGCCATGGCGCTGCTCGACCTGCGCGGGCTGCGCCCCGAGGACTACGCCGCGCTCCATCCGGCGGGGAGCCTCGGCTGGAAGGCCCTCTTCAAGGTGGGTGACCTCATGCACGTCGGTGAGGCGGTGCCGGTGGTCCGCGAGACCAGCAGCATGACGGAGGCCATCACCGAGATGACCGCCAAGCGACTGGGGATGACCACGGTGGTGGACGTGCAAGGCCGGCTCAGGGGCGTGATCACCGACGGCGACCTGCGCCGCCAGCAGCTGGCCGGCGGCTCTCTCCTGGAGCGACGCGCCGGCGAGTGCATGACGCCGAACCCCAAGCGGATCGGCGCCGGGGACCTGGCAGCCAGGGCGCTCTCGCTGATGGAGGCTCACGCCATCACGAGCCTGGTGATCGCGGACGAGGCCGAGCGGCCCGCCGGGGTCATCCACCTCCACGACATCCTCCGCGCCAAGATCGTGTGAGGACCCCCGCGACCCGGGCCGCGCTCATCCGGCTCCTCGTTCTCGATGTGGATGGCGTCCTCACCGACGGGGGGCTCCTTTACGGCGCGGGCGGGGAGGAGATCAAGCGCTTCGACGTGCACGATGGGTGGGCGCTGGCGGCCGCCCGCCGCGCCGGGCTCGAGGTCGGCGTCATCTCCGGGCGGGCCTCGGCGGCGGTGACGCGCCGGATGGCCGAGCTCGGCATCCAGGAGGTCCACCAGGGAGTCGGCGACAAGCCTGCGCGCCTGGCGCAGATCATGGCGCGGCTGGCTGTCGAGCCGGGCCAGGTCGCCGTGATGGGCGACGACCTGCCGGACCTGCCGCTCATGAAGACGGTCGCGCTCGCGCTGGCGCCCGCCAATGCCGCCCCCGAGGTCCGGCGCGCGGCCCACTGGGTCTCCCGCCGGCGGGGGGGCGAGGGCGCCGTGAGGGAAGCGATCGAGATGATTCTGCGCGCGCGGAAGGCCTGGCCCCCGCCCGAACCAGCCAGTCGCTGAGCCCCTCTCGCGGCCTTTCTTCGTTGCCACGCTAGAGGGGCTGTGCTAGCGTGGTACTGAAATTGCATACCCAGCGGCTCTCACGCTTCATCCTGGTCGGCGTGGCGCTCTTCGTGGTCGCCATCGCCACCGTCCTCGTCGTGAGGGGATGGGTCGCCAGGATCCAGAAAGCCGAGGTCGCCTTAACGAAGGCCGATTACCGCATCAAGCAGGTGCATCTGGAGGAGGAGGCGCGGGGCGGGGTGCGCTGGCAGCTGGACGCGGACCAGGCCGAGGCTTACGAGCAGTTGGGAAAGACGACGCTTCGCAAGGTGAGGATCAGGATCCAGGAACCCGAGCGGAGCTGGACGGTGACGGGGGACGAGGGAGAGTTGGCGCACCGGACGAAGGACGTGGAGCTCAGGGGGAACGTGGTGCTGGTCTCGAGCGACGGGCTCCGGCTGGAGACGGCGCGGCTGCGCTGGGACGCCGCCAGGCAGCGCGCCTGGAGCGACGATCCCGTGACGCTCTTCCGCCAAGGCGCCGTCATTCGGGGCCAGGGTCTCGACGCCAGCGTCGGCGGGCACACGGAGATCATGGGGCGCGTCCGGGCCACGCTCGGCGAGCGGGCCGGCGCACCGCCCGCGACCGCAGGCGCCGGGGTCCCGCGGTGAAGCGCGCGCTGGGAGCGCTGGCGACATGCGTCGTGCTGGCCGGGCTCGCCCCGCTAGATCTCGGAGCGCAGCAGGGGGCGCAGGGCCGGCGGCGGCCCGCCCAGGAGGCGACGCCTCGGCAGAGCCCCACCAAGCCGGCCCACCCCGACCCCGCGGCGGCACGGCGGAAGAGCGAGGACAAGGGCGCTCCGGTGACCGTGGATGCCGACCGGCTGGAGTCCATGCAGAAGGAAGGTCTCGTCATCTTCACGGGCAACGTGGTTGCGCGCCAGAACAACTCCACGCAGTACGCCGACCGGATGGAGGTGTATCTGGACGCCGGAGGGGACCGGATCATCCGCACCGTCTCGAGCGGGAGCGTCCGGATCGTCACCAAGGACTGCCGTACGGGCATGGCCCGGCGCGCCGAGTACCACGACGCCGAGCAGCGCGTGGTGCTGATCGGCGATGCCCGGGTGTGGCAGGAGGAGAACGTCGTGACCGGGGAGCGGATCACGATCTTCCTCGCCGAGGATCGCAGCGTGGTGGAGGGTGGCCGGCAGGAGCGCGTGAAGGCCGTCTTCTACCCGAAGCGCGAGGGGGCGCCGGGCGGTGAGGCCCGGTCCGCGCCCGGGGCCCCGTGCCGGTGAGGCCATGGAGGGGCTGATCGCGCAGGGTCTGGTGAAGAGTTTCCGCAACCGACTCGTGGTGGATCGCGTCAGTCTGGACATACAGCGCGGGGAGGTGGTGGGCCTCCTGGGCCCCAACGGGGCGGGGAAGACGACCTCGTTCTACATGATCGTGGGGCTGCTCAGACCCGAGGGCGGACGCATCTTCCTCGAGGGCCACGAGATCACCGATCTGCCCATGTACCTGCGCTGCCGGATGGGCATGGGGTACCTGCCACAGGAGTCCTCGGTGTTCCGCAAGCTGACGGTGGAGGAGAATCTCCTCGCGATCCTCGAGACCCTGGACCTGGCGGTCCAGGAGCGCGCGGCCCGGCTGCGGGTCCTGCTCGCCGAGTTGGACCTCACCCCGCTGGCGCGGCACAAGGCCTACACCCTCTCGGGCGGCGAGCGGAGGCGGCTGGAGATCACCCGGGCGCTGGTCACGAGCCCGCGCTACCTGCTGCTCGACGAGCCCTTCACCGGGATCGATCCCATCGCCATCGGCGATATCCAGGAGATCGTCGCGCGGCTGAAGGAACGGGGGATCGGCGTCCTCATCACCGACCACAACGTGCGCGAGACGCTGGCCATCACTGACCGCGCCTACATCCTCTATCACGGGAAGATCCTGGCCTCGGGGACCGCCGCGGAGCTGGCCGGCAACCCCCGGGCGCGCGAGATCTACCTCGGGGAGAAGTTCTCGCTGTGACGACGCGGCGGAGTGCCTGACACATGCGCCTCGGTCTCCGGCTGACACAGCGGGTGGTGATGACGCCGCTGCTCCAGCAGGCGATCCAGCTCCTGCAGCTCTCGACGCTGGAGCTGAAGGAGGTGGTCGAGCAGGAGCTGCGCGACAACCCGATGCTCGAGGAGGTGCCCACCGAGGGGACGGACGCCACCGCGGAGGCGCCGTCCGAGGACCTGGCGGATTCGCCGCCCGGGCCGACGGCGAACGAGCCCGCGCCGAATGAATCCACCTCGGTGGCCGAGGAGCGGACTGACGACCTGCCGTTCGACCTCACCTCTGCCGTGTTCGACCAGCCCGACGAGCGAACGCCGGTGTCCACGGAGGAGCGGGACGAGCTCCCCTTCGAGAACTTGGGACGCGGCGACATCTCCCTGGCCGAGCACCTCGCCGAGCAGCTGCGACTCGCCACGGACGTCCCCGAGGAGCTGGCCGTCGGCGAGGCCATCATCGGCAACCTCGACGAGGACGGGTACCTGCGGGCCGAGGTCGCGGAGATCGCCGAGCTGATGCGATGCCCCACCGAGGTGGTGGAGCGGATGCTGACGCTGATCCAGAGCTTCGATCCCACCGGGATCGCCGCCCGGAGCATCCAGGAGTGCCTGCTCCTGCAGCTCCGGGCCGACTCCGAGCCCGATCCGGTCTCGGTGGAGATCGTGGAGCTCCACCTGGCGGCCCTCGAGCGGCGGCGCTATGCCGACATCGCGCGTGCGCTCAAGCTCCCGCTGGACCGCGTCATGGAGTCCATCGAGGAGATCCAGGGGCTCGAACCGAAGCCCGGCCGGCGCTTCGCGCCGGCCGACCAGCGCTACATCGCGCCCGACGTGACCATCGAGAAGCTCGGCGGTGAGTACATCGTGGTGCTCAACGAGGACGGCATCCCGCGACTACGAGTCAACGCGCTCTACCGGTCGCTGCTGCGGGGCTCGGCGGGGGAGGACAAGCAGTTCGTGGAGCAGAAGCTGCGCTCGGCGGTGTGGCTCATCAAGAGCGTGGAGCAGCGCCAGCGGACCCTCCGCAAGGTCGCCACGAGTCTGGTCAAGTTCCAGCGGGACTTCCTTGACAAGGGGCTCCCGTACCTGCGCCCGCTGGCGCTCCGGGACGTGGGCGAGGACATCGGCATGCACGAGTCCACGATCAGCCGGGTCACGACGAACAAGTACGTGCAGACGCCCCAGGGGCTGTTCGAGCTCAAGTACTTCTTCCACAGCGGCATCGCGTCCAGCAGCGGCGACGTGGTCTCCTCGGTGTCGGTCAAGAAGATGATCCAGGACATGGTCGTCGCCGAGGACCAGGGCAAGCCGCTCTCCGACCAGGACGTCGCCCGGGAGTTGCACGCCAAGGGGTTGACCATCGCCCGCCGGACCGTGGCGAAGTACCGCGAGGAGCTGGGGATCCTCCCCTCCCACCAGCGTCGCCTCACGCCCCGGAAACGATAGCCCGGAGACCGGGACATGGGCGTGATCATCAGCACGCGAGGGTTCACCGTCTCCAACACGTACAAGGACGCGCTCACGCGGCGGCTCGACAGGCTGGCGCGGCTGCTGCCCAAGCTCACCGAGGCGAGGATCGTGCTCTCCAAGGAGAAGCACCGTCGCACGGCAGCGCTGACGCTCCGGGGGAAGCACCGCACCTTCCGCAGCACGGAGACCGCCGAGGATCTGTCGGTGGCGGTGGATCTGGCCATCGCGGCGCTGACCCGTCAGGTGCGCGAGACCAAGGACCGCGTGCGCAGCCACGGCAAGGGCCGGCGGCGGCCGCCGGCGGCCGCGGCGGTTCCCGAGACGGCGGCGCCGGACGGGGAACTGGTCGTCCGGCGCGTGGCCGCCAAGCCGATGTCCGTGGAAGAGGCCGCCGCGCAGCTGGAGCTCGGCCGGGAGCAGTTCCTGGTCTTCACCAATGCCGGGACGGATTCGGTGAACGTGCTCTACCGCCGCAAGAGCGGAGGCCTCGGGCTCATCGAGCCCGTGGCCTGAGGCGCGTGCGGCCCCCCGCGGCGAACGACCCCCCACGCTTCGTCATCATCACGGGGCTCTCCGGGGCGGGGAAGAGCTACGCGATCAAGTGCCTGGAGGACCTCGGGTACTTCTGTGTCGACAACCTGCCGACGACGCTGATTCCCACCTTCGCGGAGCTCTGCGCGCAGTCCACACGGGAGATCAAGAAGATCGCCCTGGGCGTGGATGTGCGCGAAGGGGAGTACCTGGCGCACCTGCTGGAGATCCTGGCCGAGCTCCGCGCCAAGGGGCACGTCCCCGAGGTCCTGTTCCTCGAGGCTGCCGACGAGGCGCTCGTCCGGCGCTACCACGAGACGCGCCGGCGACACCCGCTGGCCGGGGACGGCAGCGTGCTGGACGGGATCCGCGCCGAGCGCAAGGCGCTGGCCCACCTCCGCGAGATCGCGGACCGCATCATCGACACCTCCGGGCTCACCGTGCACCAGCTGAAAGAGCGCCTCGTGGAGGCCTACTCCGTGCGCCCCGCAGAGGGCGCGCTGGCGGTGTCCCTGATCTCCTTCGGCTACAAGCACGGGATCCCTTATGACGCCGATCTCGTGTTCGACGTGCGCTTCCTGCCGAACCCCCACTTCGTCGAGTCGCTGCGGGCGCTGGACGGCCGCGACGCCCCCGTCACGGACTTCATCTTCTCGCAGCCGGAGAGCCGGGAGCTCCTGACGCGGCTGCAGGAACTGGTGCAGTTCCTCCTGCCGCTCTACCAGCGAGAGGGCAAGGCCTACCTGAGTGTCGCGATCGGCTGCACGGGGGGACGTCACCGCTCGGTGGCGCTGGTGGAGGCCCTGCGGGTCTTCCTCGAGGGGCTCGGGTACCGCCCGACCGTCCGACACCGGGACCTCGGCCGTGAGTGAGCGGCTGCGCTTCATCTTCGGCGTCCACAACCACCAGCCGGTCGGGAACTTCGATGGGGTGATCGCCGAGGCAGTGGCTGGGGCGTACCACCCCTTCTTCGAGTGCGTGCAGCGCGAGGCGGATCTCCCGCTGGTCGTCCACTGCTCGGGCAGCCTCCTGGGCTGGATGCGTGAGCACGCCCGGCCGACCTTCGACCTGCTGGGCCTGCTCGTGGCCTCCGGCCGCGTGGAGCTCCTGACGGGCGGGTTCTACGAGCCGATCCTGCCCATGCTCCCCGACTGGGACAAGCTCGGGCAGATCCAGCGGATGAACGACTTCCTGCGACAGAGCTTCGGGGTCCGCCCCCGGGGGCTCTGGCTGGCTGAGCGGGTGTGGGAACCCCACCTCCCCAAGGTGCTGTCGGAGGCGGGCGTGGAGTTCGTCGTCCTGGACGACCACCACTTCGCCCTGGCGGGGCTCGACCCCGGCACGCTCGGGGGCTACTACCTCACCGAGGAGCAGGGGGCGCCCCTGGCGATCTTCCCCATCAGCGAGCGACTGCGCTACCTCATCCCCTTCGCGGAGCCCGGCGAGGCCCTCCGCCACCTCGAGGCCCGCGGCGACGTGGGAAGCGTCACGCTGGTCGACGACGGCGAGAAGTTCGGCGTCTGGCCAGGCACCCACCGCCTCGTCTACGACGAGGGATGGCTCCGGCGCTTCTTCGACGCGCTGCGGTCGGCCCCGTGGCTCGAGCTGTCGACCTTCTCGCGGCTGCTGGACGGGACCCGCGCGCGCGGGCGCGTCTACCTGCCCTCGGCCTCGTACAGCGAGATGGGCGCCTGGGCGCTGCCCGCCGCTGCCGGCGAGGAGCTCGAGGAAGCCCGCCAGCGTCTGGCCGCGCTGCCCGACGGCGACCGGCTGCGACGGCTCCTGCGCGGCGGACCGTGGCGGAACTTTCTCGTGAAGTACCCGGAGGTGGCCGACGCCTACTGGAAGATGCTGGACCTGTCGCGGCGTATCCAGCGCGGCCTCGAGGCCCGCCCGGGGGACAGCGGTCTCCTCGCCGCACGCGAGCGGCTGTGGCAGGGGCAGGCCAACGACGCGTACTGGCACGGGGTCTTCGGCGGCTGCTACCTGCCGCACCTGCGCCGGGCGGTACGCTCGGCGCTGGTCGGGGCCGAGGCCCGGCTGGGGGCGGACGGGAGCGGGCCGCCCCCGCGGTGGGAGGCCCGGGACCGGAACGGCGACGGCCGCGTGGAGGTGCGCGTCTGCACCCGGCAGCTGACGCTCACGCTCTGCCCGGAGTCCGGGGGCGCGCTGACGGAGCTGGCCTTCCTGCCGCTCTGCTTCGACGCGGCGGACGTGCTGGGCCGGCGCCGGGAGGCGTACCACGCGCGGATCAAGGAGACGGCAGCAACGCCAGCGCGGGAGGGTGGGCCCGCGCTGAGCATCCACGAGCGGCTTGAGGCGAAGGAGAGCGGACTCTCGGGGCTCCTGCAGTACGACGTCTTCCGGCGCGCCTCGCTGCTGGACGGCCTCTTTCCGGCCGCGGGACCTCTCGATGCCCTCTCCCCGTGGGACGCCGCCCTCCTCGCCGGCCCCCGGCTGACGATGTCGCATGCTGTGCGCGAGTCGAATGGCGTGATCCGCGTGCTCCTGGACGTCGCGCGCGCGGGGGACCTGCCGCTCCGCCTCGAGAAGTCCGTGACCGTCCACGCCGAGGGCGCCCGCCTCACGGTGGGCTACCGGCTCGAGTGGACGGGCACCGAGGGCCTTGCGGGGCGCTGGGGCGTGCAGTTCAACCTGGCACTCAGCGCGGGCGAGGCGCCGGGCCGCTACTACCGGCTGCCCGGCCGGCCGTCGCTGGGTAGTCGCGGCGCGCTCGAGGGACAGCGCGGGCTGGCGCTGGTGGACGAATGGCTGGGCGAGGAGGTGGGGATCCACTGGGCCGCACCCGCCGAGGTCGGCTGGGCCCCCGTGGAGACCGTGTCGCTCTCAGAAACGGGCTTCGAGCGCATCCACCAGGGGTCGGCGATCCTGCTGGCGTGGCCAGTGCGCCTCGAGCCGGGCGGGAGCCACGAGCTGGCCTTCGACGTGGTGGTGCGGGCGCTGGCGTAGCGCCCGGCCGGGAATTCCCTTGAGCGCTCCGTGTCGCTGTGCTAACGTGGCGTGCCTGCACGCTAAAACGAGTGTCCACCGAGGGGGGAATGCAATGGCACGTGAGGAGTACCTGTTCACATCGGAATCGGTGACGGAAGGCCATCCGGACAAGATCGCCGACCAGATCTCCGACGCCGTACTGGATGCCATCCTGGCGCAGGACCCGACGGGGCGGGTTGCCTGTGAGTCGCTCCTGACCACGGGGCTCGTGGTGGTGGCGGGCGAGATCACCACGTCCTGCTACGTGGACATCCCGAAGGTGGTGCGCGAGACCATCAGGGACGTCGGGTACACGCGCGCGAAGTACGGCTTCGACTACGAGACCTGCGGCGTCATCACGGCCATCGACGAGCAGTCGTCGGACATCGCCATGGGCGTGGACGCGCTCGGCGCGGGCGATCAGGGCCTCATGTTCGGCTACGCCTGCACCGAGACCGACGAGCTCATGCCGATGCCCATCACGCTGGCCCACAAGCTGGCGCGCCGGCTGTCGACGGTGCGCCGGGCCGGCACGCACGACTACCTCCGTCCGGACGGCAAGAGCCAGGTCTCCGTCCGGTACGTGGACGGCCGACCGGTGTCGGTGGAGACGGTGGTCATCTCGACCCAGCACGGCCCCGACGTGACACTGGAGCGGATCCGGGAGGAGATGATCCACGACGTGATCCTCCCCACGCTCCCGCCGCACCTGGTGGACCCCAAGACGATCACCTACCACATCAATCCCACCGGGCGCTTCGTGACGGGTGGCCCGATGGGGGACACGGGCCTCACGGGGCGCAAGATCATCGTGGACACCTACGGCGGCTCCTGCCCGCACGGCGGGGGCGCCTTCTCGGGGAAGGACCCGACGAAGGTGGATCGGTCGGCCTGCTACATGGCGCGGCACGTCGCGAAGAACATCGTGGCGGCGGGGCTGGCACAGCGGGTACAGGTCCAGGTGGCTTACGCCATCGGCGTGGCCGAGCCGGTGTCCGTCATGGTCGAGACCTTCGGGACGGGGAAGGTGCCCAACGCGAAGCTCGAGCAGATGATCCGGCGGCACTTCGACTTCACGCCGGCGGGGATCATCAAGTACCTCACCCTGCGCCGGCCCATCTACAAGAAGACGGCCGCCTACGGACACTTCGGCCGCAGCGAGCCGGAGTTCACCTGGGAACGTACGGACCGCGTGAAAGACCTCCGCGACGACGCCGGCCTCTGAGCCGGACGGCGCATAGACTCTGGGGGCCCCGGGCCGAGCGGATCGGCCGCGGGGCTCCCGCACGAAAGGACAGTGCATGACGGACCACGACGTCAAGGATCTCTCGCTCGCCGCGACCGGTAAGCTCAGGATCGAGTGGGCGGAGCAATTCATGCCGGTGCTGCGGCAGGTGCGGGAGCGGTTCACGCGGGAGCAGCCGCTCAAGGGGCTGAGGCTCGGTGCCTGCCTCCACGTGACGACGGAGACGGCCGTGCTCATGGCCACCCTCAAGGCCGGGGGCGCGCAGATCGCCCTCTGCGCCTCGAACCCGCTGTCGACGCAGGACGACACCGCGGCCGCGCTGGTCCAGGAGTACGACATCGCCACCTTCGCCCGGAAGGGCGAGGACAACACCACCTACTACGGGCACATCCAGGCCGTGCTCGGAATCCGGCCGCAGATCACCATGGACGACGGTGCCGACCTGATCTCGACGCTCCACGGGAAGCGGCGGGATCTCCTGCCCGACGTCCTCGGAGGCACCGAGGAGACCACGACGGGCGTGATCCGCCTGCGCGCCATGGAGAAGGACGGCGTGCTGGCCTTCCCGGTGATCGCGGTCAACGACGCCGACACGAAGCACCTCTTCGACAACCGCTACGGGACCGGGCAGTCCACCATCGACGGGATCCTGCGGGCGACCAACGTCCTGCTGGCCGGCAAGACGCTCGTCGTGGCCGGCTACGGGATGTGCGGGCACGGGGTGGCGGCGCGCGCCCACGGCATGGGCGCCCACGTGGTGGTCGCCGAGGTAGAGCCCATGCGCGCGCTCGAGGCGGTCATGGATGGCTATCAGGTCATGCCCATGGCGCGCGCGGCGGAGGCAGGCGACATCTTCGTGACGGTGACGGGCAACACCACGGTGATCCGCAAGGACCACGTCCTCGCCATGAAGGACGGGGCCATCCTGGCGAACTCCGGCCACTTCAACGTGGAGATCGACCTGGAGAGCCTGGGGGGCCTGGCGACGGCGCGGCGCCCCATCCGCCCCTTCGTGGAGGAGTTCACGCTGCCCGGCGGCAAGCGCATCTACGTGCTGGGCGAGGGACGGCTGATCAACCTGGCGGCCGCCGAGGGGCACCCGGCGATCGTGATGGACATGAGCTTCGCCAACCAGGCGCTCTCCGCCGAGCACATGGCTCGACACGCCGGGAGCCTGGAGCGGAAGGTCTACCGCGTCCCCACCGACATCGATCGGGAGATCGCGCGCCTCAAGCTGGCCTCCATGGGCGTGCAGATCGACGTGCTGACGCCCGAGCAGGAGGCGTACCTGTCGTCCTGGACCCACGGCACATAGGCCCGGCTCGCGGGGGCCGGGCGCGGGAGGGCGGAATGGCCAGGGGGCAGCATCCTCGAGCGATGGTGTGGATTCTCGTTGCCTTCCTGGTGCTGGGGGTCGTGGGCCAGGCGGTCCCCCTCTACACCGACTGGCTCTGGTTCCACGAGGTCGGCTTCCCGCAGGTCTTCACCACCATGCTGGCGCTGCGGGGCTGGCTCGTGCTGGGCCTGGGCGCAGCGGTCTTCGCCTTCCTCTTCGCGAACCTCTGGGTGGCGGCGCGGACCGCCCCCCCCGACGTGCTCTGGGAGCTCGAGGACCAGCTGGGCCTGCCCGGCCGCGCGGTGCTGGAGCCCCTGGTGCGGCGGCTGCTGCTGCCGGTCATCGCGGTCATCGCGCTCGCCGCCGGGGCCCGGGGCAGCGGCGAGTGGGACACCCTCCTGCAATACCTCAACGCGACCCCGTTCGGGCGGACGGATCCGCTCTTCAACCGCGACATCGGCTTCTACGTCTTCCAGCTCCCGTTCTGGCGGCTGCTGTACGGCTGGGCCATGGCGCTCTGCATCGGGACGCTGGTGCTCACGGCCGCCGTGTACGTGCTCCAGCGCAGCGTGGTGCTCACGGCGGGGGGGCCGCGGCTGGCCGCCGGAGCGCGGACGCATCTCCTGGGCCTCGGCGCGCTGCTGCTCGTGCTTCGGGGGGCGGGCTTCTGGCTGGACCGGTACGATCTCCTGTACTCCGCGCGGGGCTTCGTCTTCGGGGCCTCCTACGGCGACGTGAACGCCTCCCTTCCGGTCCTCCAGGCGCTGGCGGTGCTGGCCGTCCTCTGCGCGGGGGCCTGCGTGGTGCAGATGCGGCGGCCCGGCTGGCTCTTCCTCGTGGCGGGGCTCGTGGTCCTGGCCGTGGTGTGGATCGGCGGGCTGGGGGTGTACCCCGCGCTCCTCCAGCGCTTCCGGGTGGCGCCCAACGAGCTGGTCGCCGAGGGCCCGTACATCCAACACAGCATCCGGATGACGCGCCAGGCCTACGGCATCGACCGGGTCGAGGAGAAGGAGTTCCGCGCGGACGAGAGCCTGAACCCCGCCGCGCTGGAGCGCAACAACCTCACGGTCAAGAATATCCGCCTCTGGGACCACCGGCCGCTGCTGACGACGTACGGGCAGCTCCAGGAGATCCGCACCTACTACAAGTTCCTCGACGTGGACAACGACCGCTACATGATCGGCGGTGAGTACCGCCAGGTGATGCTCTCGCCGCGCGAGCTGTCCTACAAGCACCTGCCGGGCCAGGGGCAGAGCTGGATCAACGAGCACCTGACCTACACCCACGGCTACGGGCTCGTGGTGGGCCCCGTGAACCGCATCAGCCCCGAGGGGCTGCCGGAGTTCTTCGTGAAGGACATCCCGCCGGCGGCGAGCGGCTTTCTGAAGATCACGCGGCCGGAGATGTACTACGGCGAGTCGGGCAACGAGTACGTGTTCGTGCGGACGAAGTCGCAGGAGCTCGACTACCCGTCCGGCGATCAGAACGTCTACGGGGTGTACGCCGGGCGCGGCGGGATCGCCGTGGACTCGCTGCTGAAGAAGCTCGCCTTCGCGGCCCGCTTCGGCGAGATCAAGGTGCTCCTCTCGGACGACCTGACCAGCGAGAGCCGCGGGATGATCTACCGGGAGATCGGCGGCCGGGTCCGCCAGGCGGCGCCGTTTCTCCGGTTCGACCGGGACCCGTATCTGGTCGTGACGGAGGACGGGCGCCTGGTCTGGATGATCGACGGCTACACGACCAGCGACCGCTACCCCTACGCCCAGCCGGTGCGGGGGGTCGGCAACTACATCAGGAACTCGGTGAAGGCCACCGTGGACGCCTTCCACGGGACGCTGACCTACTACATCGCCGACCCCGAGGACCCCGTGATCCGCACCTGGGCGAAGGCCTTCCCCGGGCTCTTCCGGCCCCTGGACCAGATGCCGAAGGACCTCCAGGCTCACGTGCGCTACCCCGAGGATCTCTTCACGATCCAGGCGCAGATGTACGCGACGTACCACATGGAGGACCCGCAGGTCTTCTACAACAAGGAAGACCTGTGGACGATCCCCCGCCGCCAGCAGGATGCGCGCACGGCGTCCGAGATGGAGCCCTACTACACCGTCATGCGGCTGCCGGGAGAGCCCCGGGAGGAGTTCGTGCTCCTCAACGCGTTCAACCCGAGCCGCCGCGACAACATGATCGCCGTCATGGCGGCGCGCTCGGACGCGCCGAACTACGGAAGCCTCCTGGTCTACATGTTTCCGAAACAGAAGCTCGTCTACGGCCCGCGCCAGATCGACGCCCGGATCGACCAGGACCCGGTGATCTCCCAGCAGCTCTCGCTCTGGAACCAGCAGGGCTCGCGCGTCCTCCGCGGCTCGCTCCTGGCCATTCCCATCGACCACTCGCTGGTCTACGTCCAGCCACTCTACCTCTCGGCGACGGAGCAGGGAGCGCTGCCCGAGCTCCGCCGTGTCATCGTGGCCTACGGCAACCAGATCGCGATGGAGCCGACGCTGGAGCAGTCGCTGGGGCGCATCTTCGGCGCCCGCGTCCGCGGCGACGAGGTGGCGGCGCGGCCGCGCGAGGCCACGGCCGGCCCGCCCCCGCCGGACACCGGCCTCCGCCCCCTGGTGCAGCGGGCCTGGGAGGTGTGGCAGAAGGGGCAGGAGGCGCTCCGCCGCGGCGACTGGACCGCCTACGGCCAGGAGCAGAAGCGGCTGGAGGAGACGCTGCGCCAGCTACGCGAGGGCCGCTAGCCGTCGCGCCTACGTGCGGGCGCGGAGGAAGAGTGCCGCCCCGAGCCCGGCGAAGACGATGTTGGCCGTCCAGGCGGCCAGGATGGGGGGCAGGAGATCCGCCTTGGCGAAGGCCAGCGCCATGGAGTGGACGACCCAGTACCCCACCGAGATGACCAGGGCGACGCCGACGCCGGCCGCGCGGCCGCCGCTGCGCGGGGCCACCAGCGCGAAGGGGATGGCCACCAGCGCCATGATCACGTGGATCACCGGGAAGGACAGCTTCGAGTACAGCCCCACGACGTACTTGCCCACGTGGTGCCCGCTCTCCTGGAGCTTCGTCACGTAGCTCCTGAGCTCACGGAAGCTCATGGCGTCGGGGGGCTTCTGCACGCTGGTGAAGTCGTCCATGGTCTCGGGCATCTGCGCCGTCGTGCGCGTGAAGGCCTGGGACTCGACGCGGTTCTGCCCGGTGATCTCCCGCAGGACGCCGTCCGACAGCTCCCACGCGCTGCCGCGCCACCGGGCCTTCCTGGCGTCGAGCCGGGTCGTCAGGCGGAAGCTCGGGTCGATCTCCAGGACGAGCAATCCCTCCGCCGACTGCTCCACGGGGTCCAGCAGCTCCATGCGGAAGAAGCGGGTGTCCGAGGAGCGGTACCAGATCTGGTTACGCTTCTGCAGGTGGCGCGGCAGGCCCCCGCGGATCTTGACCCGGTCCACCTCCTCGGCCCTGGCATTGAGGCCCGGCAGGAGCGTCTCCTGGAAGGTCACCGCGCCGAGGCTGACGCCGGCGGTCAGCAGCAGGACCGGCAGGCTCACCCGGTAGAGGCTCACGCCGGCGGCCTTGAGGGCGTCGAGCTCCCGCTGGCGGGTGAGGGAGAGGAAGAGGAAGACGGTGGCCATGAGGACCACGATGGGCAGCCCGTCGTAGAGCGCTCCCGGCAGACGGAAGGCGAAGTGCTGCAGGATGTACGCGAGCGGGGGCTTGACGCGCAGGAAGCGATCCAGCGTCTGCAGGAGATCCACCACGACGAACAGGACCGCGCCGATCGCAAGGCCGATCCCCAGGAACTTCAGGTACTCGCGGAGGAGATACCGGTCGAGGAGGAAGGTGGAGCCGCGGGACTTGCGGGCAGGCGCCGGCCCCCGGGGCGCGCCGGGGCCCGGGGCTGGCCGCCGGAGAGGGGCCAGCAGGTCGCGGAGCCTCCACAGGAGGCGCATCCAGACCGCCGGCGTCGCCAGCGTCGTGGCACGGAGGAGACTCGCGCCCCCGAGGAAGAAAAGGAGGTTGGGCAGCCAGACGGCGGACCACGCCGGGAGCCGGCCCCGGAGCGCGGTGCCCTCGAGGGAAGTGAAGACGACGTAGTAGGACATGACGATCGCGAGGCTCGCGGCCAGCGCCGCGCCGCGCCCGCCGCGGTGCGAGCGGACGGCCAGCGGGTAGCCGACCATCACGAAGACGAGCGCGGCCGCAGGCAGCGCGAGGCGCTTGTGGAACTCCACGAAATACGGCGCGGCGATCTGGCCGAGGCGTTCGAGCTCGTGCGCGCGCTGCAGGAGCGCCCGGAGAGGGAGGTCACGCTCGGGCTTCTCGGACTGGGCGACCGCGGCCAGCGGGGATTCCAGCGGCAGGGTCATGTCGTAAAGGGCGAAGGCGGTGTACCGGGCGCGGCGCGCATCCGCCACGTCGCTCTCGCTGATCTGCCCGTCCAGGAAACGCAGGGTGATGCGCCCGCGCGCCTCGTCGGTGAGGATCCGCCCCTCCCTCGCGACGATGATCCGCGAGAGTGCCGCATTGCGCTCGTCGGCGACCAGGAGTCCCTTGAGCGCCCGCTGGGAGGGGGTGATCTCCTGCACGTAGATGGTGAACTGGCCGAAGGAGGCGCTGAAGGTCCGCTCCTTGATGCCCGTGGTGGCGCGGGACTGGAGGATCCTGAACAGCTGGCGCTGGAAGGCGCCGTTGGACCACGGGTTCACGACGAGCGTGAGCGAGGCCGAGGCCAGGGTGACGAGGAGCGCGGCGACGAGAAAGGGCCGGAAGAGACGGAGCGGGCTCACGCCGCAGGCCCGGAGCGCCGTGACCTCGAGGTCGGCGGCGAGACGCCCGCCCGCGATCAGGGCCGCCACGAGGAGCGCCATGGGGAGGGTGAGCACGAGGAAGGACGGCAGCATGGAGACCAGGAGCGACAGGACCAGGTGGAACGGGACCCCCTTGGTGATGACGAGGTCCGTGAGGTGGTAGATGCGGTCGATGACGAGGAAGAACGTGAAGACGGCCACCCCCGTGACGAACGGCGCGAAGAGCTCCTTGAAGACGTAGCGGTCGAGGGTGGCCAACATGCCCCCATATTGTACGATAGCGCCGTGAGGGCCTGGAGGGTGTGTGCCATCGCCGCGCTGGCCGGGGTGGTCCTGGCGGCGGCGCCGGTCCCGGCGCGGGATCGACTCGACCGGCTCCAGGAACTTGTCCGCCAGGCCCGGGAGGCGGCCCCGGAGGCGCTCGCGGCGGAGCTGGCGGCGCTCGTGGACGAGGAGATCCTGGAGAACCTGAGGAGCGGCGGCCTGTTCGCCTCCGAGGCGTTCATCCAGGAGCGGCTCGACACGCTCACGGGGGCGTGGGGCGGGGCGCGCTTTGCCGTGTTGCGCCTGCCGCGCGGCGGGCCGGCCGGCGTGGCGCGAGGCGAGACCACGGTCGGCCTCTACGCGCTGGAGGGAGTCGGGGGCACGGGGTCGGTTCGCGTCTTTTCCTCTGGAGCAGGAGCCGCTGCGCTCCTCGGCAGCGTCACCCACGAAGGCACCCCGCAGCTACACGAGTGGCCGCCGGCGGCCGACGGCGCCCCGCAGCTCGCGCTGAGCTGGCTCGGGCGCGGGGAGGGCGGCGGCAGGCGGCTCCGGGTCGAGATCTGGCGGCGCGACGGGAGCGCCCTCTCCCGCGTGTGGAGCACGGAGGAGGCCGTCGGCGCGGGGCTCGTGGCATCGGAGGCCCGCATCGCGCGTGGCGAGGTGCGGCTGCGGTACGCGGCGCGCTACGCCGGCTGGAAGCCCGGCTGCGAGGGGCAGACGGAGCACGAGGATCTGTACCGCGCGGGCGCGATGGCACGGGGGGTGGCCCTGGCGCGCCGCCGTGTCGTCAATGGCTGGCACCGGGAGCTGCAAGGGGCGGTGGCCCGCTTCTTCGACGCCCTCGAGCGGCACGACCGCCGCGCGCTGGCGCAGCTGGTGCCGGAGCCGCCGCTCCGCGCCAGGATCCCGCAAGGGCTCGTGGCCGAGCCGGCCTGCGAGATGCGGCCGCCCGAGTCGCCGGAGGCGGTGGTCGTCGCGGCGACCGAGGAGGGGCCGTCCCGGCGGACGCCCTGGTCGCTGTGGTGGCGTCGCCACGGGCGGAGCTGGCGCCTGACCGCGGCGGCCCCCGTGCTACAATGACGCCCCGTCATGACGGACATTCCGGACCGGTACGACCCTAGCCGCGTGTAGCCGCGCTGGTACCGCGAGTGGGAAGAGCGGGGATACTTCCACGCCGACCCCGGCTCGCCGAAGGATCCGTACTCCATCGTCATCCCGCCCCCCAACGTGACCGGCTCGCTGCACATGGGCCACGCCCTGAACAACACGCTCCAGGACATCCTCGTCCGTTACAAGCGGATGGACGGCTACAACGCACTGTGGCTCCCGGGCACCGACCATGCGGGCATCGCCACCCAGTATGTCGTGGAGAGGCAGCTCGCGGCCGAGGGGAAGAGCAAGGAGGATCTCGGGCGCGAGGCATTCATCGCGCGGGTCTGGAGGTGGAAGGAGGAGTCGGGCGGCACCATCATCACCCAGCTGAAGCGACTGGGGGCCTCCTGCGACTGGCGCCGCGAGCGCTTCACGATGGATGCCGGGCTGTCGACCGCGGTCCGCGAGGTCTTCGTCCGCCTCTGGGAAGAGGGCCTCGTGTACCAGGGGGACTACATCGTCAACTGGTGCCCGCGCTGCCAGACGGTGCTCTCCGACCTGGAGGTCGAGCGCGAGGAGCGGGACGCGGAGTTCGTCTACATCCGCTACGGGCCGCTCGTCCTGGGCACGGTGCGTCCGGAGACGAAGCTGGGCGACACCGCGCTGGCCGTCCACCCGAGGGACAGGCGCTACGCCCGGTACGTCGGGCAGACGCTGGAGATCCCCTCGGTCGAGGGGACGATCCGCATGCGGGTGGTGGCCGACGCCGCCGTGGATCCCAAGTTCGGGACCGGCGTGATCAAGGTCACGCCCGGCCACGACCCGGTGGACTTCGAGATCGGCCGCCGCCACGACCTCCCCATCCGGACCGTGATTGGCTTCGACGGGAGGATGACGGCGCTCGCGGGCCGGTACGCCGGCCTCGACCGCTTCGAGTGCCGGAGGCGGATCGTCGCGGACATGCAGGCGCTGGGCCTCATCGAGCGTATCGAGCCCTACCGCCACGCCGCGGGCGTCTGCTACCGCTGCAAGACCGTGGTGGAGCCGCTGATCTCCAAGCAATGGTACGTGCGGGCCAAGCCGCTGGCGGAGGTGGCCATCAAGGCGGTACGCAGCGGCCGCATCCGGATCGTGCCCCGCACGTGGACCAAGACGTACTTCCACTGGATGGAGAACATCCGCGACTGGGCGATCTCGCGTCAGCTCTGGTGGGGACATCGCATTCCGGCCTGGTACTGCGACGCCGAGGGGAGCGTCCACGTCTCGCGCACGGACCTCACCGCGTGTCCGGGGTGCGGGGGGGCCCTCCGCCAGGACCAGGACGTGCTCGACACCTGGTTCTCCTCCGGCCTCTGGCCCTTCTCGACGCTCGGCTGGCCCGCGGCCACGGCCGATCTGGCCGTGTTCTACCCGACCTCCTGCCTCGTGACGGGTTTCGATATCCTCTTCTTCTGGGTGGCCCGGATGGCCATGCTCGGGCTCAAGTTCATGGGGGAAGTGCCCTTCCGGGACGTCTACATCCACGCCCTCGTCCGCGACGCCGAGGGCCAGAAGATGTCCAAGTCCAAGGGCAATGTCATCGACCCACTCACGGTGATGGACCGCTTCGGCACCGACGCCTTCCGGTTCACCCTCGCGGCGCTTGCCGCGCAAGGGCGCGACATCCGGCTCTCGGAGGAGCGGGTCGAGGGGTACCGGAACTTCGCCAACAAGGTGTGGAACGCCGCACGGCTGGCACTGGCGACGCTCGACGGCTACGACCCCAGGCTGGCGAAGCAGGGGACGCCGTCGGTGGCCGACCGCTGGATCCTCAGCCGCCTGGCGGAGACCATCAAGACGGTGCGGCGGTCCCTCGACACGTACCGTTTCAACGAGGCCGCCTCGGCCGTCTACCAGTTCCTCTGGCACGAGCTCTGCGACTGGTACCTGGAGATCGCCAAGCAGCGGCTCTACCAGACGGCCGACCCGGCCGCCCGCGCGGTCACGCAGCGGACGCTGCTCGAGGCCCTGGAGACCACACTGCGGCTGCTGCACCCGTTCATGCCGTTCATTTCCGAGGAGCTCTGGCAGCGGCTGCCCCACGATGGCCCCTCGGTGATGGTCGCACCGTTCCCGAAGGCGCGCCGGCGCGCCCGCGATGTCCGCGCCGAGGCGCGCATGGCCTCCGTCATCGCCATCGTGAGCGGGATCCGCAACGTCCGCAGCGAGAGCCGCGTGCCCCCCGGACGGCAGCTGCGGGCCACCGTCCGGCCAGGGTCCGGGAGCGACGTGGAGAGCCTCCGCGAGGCCGCGCCCCTGATGGGAACGCTGGCCCGCGCGGCGATCAGCGTGGAGCCCGACGCCGCGCGCCCGCCTCACGCGGCGCTGGCCGTGGCCGACGGCTGCGAGGTCTACGTGGAGCTCGAGGGCGTGGTGGACCTGGCGGCCGAGCGGCAGCGGGTCGCCAAGGAGATCGACAAGGCAGGGCGGGAGATCGCGTTTCTGGAGGGGAAGCTGTCGCGAGCGGACTTCGTGGAGCGGGCACCGGCCGAGGTCGTGGAGCGGGAGCGGGAGCGGCTCGCGGCGGCCCGCTCGATGCTCGAGACGCTCACGGCCGGGCTCCGGGCGCTCCAGTGAGGCCCGCCACGACCGCCCGGGAGCCTCAGGCGCTCCACTGGGTGTTGCGCGAACTGGACACGGTGGACTCGACGCAGGCCGAGCTCCTCCGCCTGACGGTCGCCGGCGCGCGCGAGGGGACGGCGGTGACCGCGCAGCACCAGACAGCCGGGCGCGGCCGGCGGAGCCGGGCGTGGTGGGACACTCCGGGAGAGAGCCTCCTCGTCTCGGCGCTGCTCCGACCGCCGATCGCGCCCGGCCTGGCGCCCCAGCTCACCCTGGTGGCGGCCGTCGCGGTGGTGGACGCCGTGCGCGCCGCCGCCGGCGTGGAGGCGCGGATTCGCTGGCCCAACGACGTCACGGCCGATGGCCGGAAGCTCGGCGGGATCCTGGCCGAGGCCTCGTCCGGGCCCGATGGTGGCCTCCAGCACGTGCTCCTGGGCATCGGGATCAACGTGAACCAGACGGCGTTCCCGCCGGAGCTCGCCGAGCGTGCGACCTCGTTGCGCCTCCTGACCGGGGCCCGGCAGGAGCGCGCCCTGCTGCTCGCGCGGCTCCTGGAGGCGCTCGCGCGCCGCTATGAGGAGTACCTGACGGCCGGCTTCGAGCCGGTGCGCGGGGCCTGGCGTGCGGCCAGCGCTACCCTCGGCACGCGGGTCGTGATGCCCGACGGCCGGTCCGGCATGGCCGAGGAGCTGGACGGGGACGGCGCGCTCCGCCTGAGGCTGGATGACGGAACGCTGGCTCGGGTATCGTCCGGGGAGATCGCCGATGCTCCTCCTCCTTGAGGTCGGCAACACCAACACCGGGGTCGGCGTGGCCGACGGGAGCCGGCTCGTGGCCTCGTGGCGGCTCACGAGCCGGCGGGAGCAGACCCCGGACGAGTACGGCGTGTTCATCCAGGGGCTGCTCTCCTCCCGCGGGATCGCCTCGGACCAGGTCAGCGCCGTGGCCATCTCCAACGTCGTCCCGCCGGTGCAGCAGACCCTGGAGCGGATGTGCGAGGGGTACTTCGGCGTGAGGCCGTTCACGGTGCAGCCGGGCGTCAACGTCCCGCTCGCGTTCAGCGTGGACAATCCGCGGGAGGTGGGCGCGGACCGTGTCTGCAACGCCGTGGCCGCTCTGGCGCTGTACGGGGCCCCGGTGATCGTGGTGGACTTCGGCACGGCAACCAACTTCGACTGCGTGAACGAGCGCGGCGAGTTCGTCGGAGGCGCCATCGCCCCCGGGCTCGCGACAGCGGCCGAGGCCCTGATCTCGCGCGCCGCGCGCCTCTTCCGGGTCGAGCTCGTGGCCCCGCCCACGGCCATCGGCCGCAACACGGGGACGAATATCCAGTCGGGGGTCGTGCTGGGTTACGCGGGGCTCGTGGACGGCCTCATTCAGCGGATGCGGCGTGAGCTGTCGGGCGATGTGAAGGTGGTGGGGACGGGCGGCCTCGCCGCCCAGATGCGGGAGGTGGCTGCGAACATCCAGACGGTGAACCCGAACCTGCGCCTGGAGGGGCTACGCATGATCTGGGAGCGCGCCCGGGGTTGACAGGTCCGGGACTGCTCCGTATACTGACCGCTAAATACGGTATGAGTCGCCAGAAGACTCTCTAAATATCGGGTGTGGCGCCGGCGCCGGGGCGCTCCCCCGGCCTCGCCCGCCCGAGGGGGGAACACGGCATGGGGATGTGGGTCGGTCGCGGCCGGAAGGCGCGGGCGGCGTATGGGTTCGATGATATCGCCCTGGTGCCCGGGGCGGTGACGATCAATCCCAGCGAGGTGGACATCTCCTGGGAGCTCTGCGGGCGTCACTTCCAGATCCCCATCATCGCCGCCGCCATGGACGGGGTCGTGAGTCCGGCGCTGGCCATCGAGATGGGCCGGCTGGGCGGGCTCGCGGTGCTGAACCTGGAAGGCATCTTCTCCCGCTACGAGAACCCCGAGGACGTGCTCGACCACATCACCTCCGCCAGCCTGGAGGAGGCGACGCGGATCATCCAGGGTATCTACGGCGAGCCGATCAAGGAAGAGCTGATCCACCGGCGCATCACCGAGATCAAGAAGGGCGGGGGGCCGGTCGTGGTCTCCTCCATCCCCCAGCGCGCCGAGCGTTTCGCCAAGATCGCCGAGGACGCGGGCGCCGATTTCTTCGTCGTGCAGTCCACGGTGACGACGGCCCGGCACATCGCGACGGAGTACAGCCCTGTGGACCTGCGCAAGCTCAAGAAGAACCTCTCGATCCCTCTCATCGTCGGCAACACGGTGACCTACGAGGCCTGTCTCGAGCTCATGGACTGCGGCGTTGACGCGCTCCTGATCGGCGTGGGACCGGGAGCGGCCTGCACCAGCCGCGAGGTGCTGGGCCTGGGCGTGCCCCAGGTCACCGCCACCGCGGACTCGGCCGCGGCGCGGGACTTCTACTACAAGCGGACGGGCCGGTACGTGCCCATCATCACCGACGGTGGCATGACCACGGGGGGAGACATCTGCAAGGCGCTGGCCGCGGGCGCGGACGCCGTGATGATCGGCTCCGCGTTTGCGCGCGCCCAAGAGGCCCCGGGCCGCGGCTATCACTGGGGCATGGCGACCCCGCACTCGAATCTGCCGCGCGGCACGCGCATCCGCGTTGGCGTCGCCGGCCCGCTCGAGCAGATCCTCTACGGGCCCGCCTTCACGGAGGACGGCACGCTCAACCTCGTGGGCGCCATCAGGACCTGCATGGGCTCCGTGGGTGCGGCCAGTGTCCGCGAGCTCCAGCAGACCGAGCTGATCATCGCGCCCTCGATCAAGACCGAGGGCAAGGTCTTCCAGCGCGCCCAGAAGCTGGGTTCTCCTCGCTGACGCGCAGGCGCGCCCTGCCGCCACGGCTCCCGTCCGCAGGCCTCGGGCCGCCCCGCCACCCCGATGAGCCCCGGAGGGGCGAAGAGGCCCAACCGCAACCCGAAGTCATCCACATTCAAGCGACATGGTTAGAGCCCCGGAGGGGCGAAGAGGCCCAACCGCAACCCGAAGTCATCCACATTCAAGCGACATGGTTAGAGCCCCGGAGGGGCGAAGAGGCCCGACCGCAACCCGAAGTCATTCACATTCAGGCAAGATAAATGGACAAGATCGCCATCCTGGATTTCGGCGCCCAGTACACCCAGTTGATCGCCCGCCGGATCCGCGAGATGTCGGTGTACTCCGAGATCATCGCGTGCACCCACCCCGTCGAGGAGGTACTGGCCGGGGGCTACAAGGGGATCGTGCTGTCCGGCGGCCCCTCCAGCGTGTACGACGAGGGAGCGCCGCTGCCTGACCGGAAGCTCTTCGAGGCGGGCATCCCGATCCTGGGGATCTGCTACGGCATGCAGGCGATGGCCTATCTCCTGGGCGGACACGTGGTTCCGGCCCAGCGCCGGGAATACGGCGGCGCCGAGCTGGCGCTCGAGGGCACCGGAGGGCTTCTGGACGGCATCGTCCCGGAGCGCGACAACCGTGTCACGGTGTGGATGAGCCACGGGGACACGGTCATGCGGCCCCCGAAGGGCTTCACGCGGCTGGCCTCCACGGCGAACTGCCCGGTGGCCGCCATGTCCGATGAGAAGCGGCGGCTCTTTGCCGTGCAGTTCCATCCGGAGGTGGCCCACACCCCGCAGGGCAAGACCGTGCTGGGGAATTTCCTCCGCGCCTGCGGCGTGGCTCGGGAGTGGTCCATGACCTCCTTCGTGGACTTGGCCGTCGAGGCCGTCCGCCGGGCGGTTGGGCAGGACCAGGTGCTGTGCGCGCTGTCGGGTGGCGTTGACTCCTCCGTGGTGGCGGTGCTGGTGCACAGGGCCATCGGGGAGCAGCTGACATGCCTCTTCGTCGACAACGGACTGCTGAGGAAGGGGGAGGCCGAGAGCGTCGTCGAGACCTTCCGCGACTCCTTCAAGATCAAGCTCATCCACGTGGACGCAAGCACTCGATTTCTCGAACAACTCAGGGGCGTGACGGACCCGGAAACCAAGCGCAAGCGCATCGGGGCCGAGTTCATCGCCGTCTTCGAGGAGGAGGCCCGAAGGCTCGGGCGCATCCCGTGGCTGGCCCAGGGCACGCTTTACCCCGACGTGATCGAGTCGGTGTCTTTCAAGGGACCGTCGGCGACCATCAAGACCCATCATAACGTCGGCGGCCTCCCCTCCCGGATGCAGTTCAAGCTCGTGGAGCCGCTCCGCGAGCTGTTCAAGGACGAGGTGAGGCAGGTGGGGACTCTCCTCGGCCTCCCGGCGCAGATCATCTGGCGGCAGCCCTTTCCTGGGCCCGGGCTGGCGATTCGCGTCCTTGGCGAGGTGACCGAGGAGCGGCTGCATCTCTTGCGCGAGGCCGACGCCGTGGTGCAGGAGGAGGTGCGGGGCGCCGGCCTCGAGCGCGAGCTGTGGCAGGCTTTCGCGGTGCTCCTGCCTGTCCGCACCGTGGGCGTGATGGGTGACTTCCGCACGTATGCGCAGGTGATCGCGCTCCGGGCGGTGATGAGCCAGGACGCCATGACGGCCGACTGGGCCCACCTGCCCTACGATCTCCTCGGGAAGATCTCGAGCCGGATCATCAATGAGGTGAAGGGGATCAATCGCGTGGTGTTCGACATCTCCTCCAAGCCCCCCAGCACCATCGAGTGGGAATAGTAGTGCGAGCCGAGGCGCGCCTCGCGGCGAGGCGAGCGGACAAGGAGGTCCCCCGAGCGGGGCGAGGCGTGCGAGCCGAGGCGCGCGGCGCGTGACGGTGATGGGCGCCGCAGACTTCGTTCACCTCCACGTCCACTCGGAGTACAGCCTCCTCGACGGGGCGGCGCAGCTCGAGAAGCTGGTCGAGAAGGCCGGCGCCCTGGGCTTCCCGGCCCTCGCGTTGACCGACCACGGGAACCTCTTCGGGGCCATCGACTTCTACACGGCCTGCCGGAAGACCGGGATCAAGCCCATCCTGGGCTCGGAGCTCTACGTGGCGCCCGGCAGCCGGTTCGAGAAATCGAGCCAGGACGGCGGCTACGAGGGTGCGAGCCACTGCACGGTGCTGGTCCGCAACGAGACCGGCTACCGGAACCTGATCAAGCTGGTCTCGAAGGCCTACCTCGAGGGTTTCTACTACAAGCCGCGCGTCGACCGCGAGCTGCTCTCCCAGCACGCCGACGGGCTGCTGGTGCTGTCAGGGTGCCTGAACTCCGAGGTGAGCCGGCTCCTGTCCGGCGGCGACGAGGCCAAGGCCCGACAGGTGGCGGGGTGGTATCAGGATGTCTTCGGGCGGGAACACTACTTCATGGAGCTGCAGTCCCACGGTCTCGAAGAACAGGCCCGCGTGACCGAGGGCACGCTCCGCATCGCCCGGGCGCTCGGGGCCCCCGTGTGCGGGACCAACGACTCCCACTACCTCGAGGCGGCCCACGCCCGCGCCCACGAGGCGCTCCTCTGCATCCAGACCGGCGCCACCCTGGCCGATCCGAACCGGTGGCGCTTCTCGAGCGAGCAGTTCTACCTCAAGTCGGCGCAGGAGATGCGCCAGGTCTTCCGCGACCTGCCGGAGGCCTGCGCCAATACCCTGGCGGTGGCCGAGCGCTGTGACCTGGAGCTCGGCTTCGGCAAGTTCCACCTGCCCAACTACGGGGTGCCGGAGGGGCACAGCCTCGACTCCTACCTGGAGTACCTCGCCCGCGCGGGGATGGCGACGCGCTACGGCTCCCCGGCTCCCGACGCGGTGGCCGAGCGGCTGCGCTACGAGCTTGGCGTCATCTCGCGCATGGGCTTCTCGGGCTACTTCCTGGTGGTATGGGACTTCATCAGCTACGCGCGCCGCCAGGGGATCGCCGTGGGACCCGGGCGCGGGTCCTCGGCCGGATCGCTGGTGGCCTACTGTCTCGGGATCACCAACGTGGACCCGATCCGCTACGATCTCCTCTTCGAGCGCTTCCTGAACCCGGAGCGGATCTCGATGCCGGACATGGACATCGACTTCGCGGACGACCGGCGCGACGAGGTGATCCGGTACGTCGTGGAGCGCTACGGGGCCGACCGCGTGGCGCACATCATCACCTTCGGCACGATGGGCGCCAAGGCGGTGATCCGGGACGTGGGGCGGGTGCTGGGCTTCTCGTACGGCGAGGCCGACCGCCTGGCGAAGCTCGTGCCGGGCTTCCCGCTCAACATCACCCTCGACGACTCCCTGGAGAAGGCGCCCGAGCTCGCCCAGCTGGTCAAGCGCGACCCGCGGGTGGGCGAGCTGTGGAGCGTGGCCAAGGCGCTGGAGGGGTGCACGCGGCACGCCTCGGTGCACGCCTCGGCGGTGGTGATCTCGGACGAGCCGCTCATGGAGCGCGTGCCGCTCTACAAGGACCCGAAGCGCCCGGAGCTCATCACGGGCTTCGCCATGGGGCCCATCGAGAAGCTCGGCCTCCTCAAGATGGACTTCCTGGGTCTCAAGACCCTGACGGTGATCAGCGACGCCGTCCGGCTCGTAAAGGAGTCGCTCGGCGTCTCGCTGGACCCGGCCGCGTTTCCGCTGGACGACGCCCGGACCTATCAGCTCCTCAGCGAGGCGCGCACGCTGGGGGTATTCCAGCTGGAGTCGCCGGGAATGCGGGACGCGCTGCAGAAGCTGCGTCCCGGCCACATCGAGGACCTCATCGCCATGGTGGCGCTGTACCGGCCGGGTCCCATGGACCTGATCCCGGACTTCGTCAACCGGAAGCACGGGCGCTCGCCCATCACCTACGAGCACCCGGCCATGGAGGAACACCTCAAGGCGACGTACGGGATCATGGTCTACCAGGAGCAGGTGATGCGGCTGGCTGCGGCGCTGGCGGGGTTCACGATGGGGCAAGCCGACACCCTCCGGAAGGCCATGGGGAAGAAGGACCGCGAGCTCATGGCCCGGCAGCGGGAGCAATTCATCGCCGGCTGCCGGGCCAAGCAGATGGACGCGCGGAAGGCGGAGCGGATCTGGGAACTCATCGAGAAGTTCGCGGGCTACGGCTTCAACCGCAGCCACGCCGCCTGCTACGCGCTCGTGGCGTACCAGACCGCCTATCTCAAGGCGAACTATCCCGTGCAGTTCATGGCCGCGCTCCTCACCTCCGAGATGGACAGGACGGAGAAGATCGTCCAGCACATGGACGAGTGCCGGACCATGGAGCTCGCGGTGGCGCCGCCCGACGTCACTGCCTCGGAGGCGCGCTTCACGGTGTCGGGCCAGGCCATCCGCTTCGGGCTGGCTGCCGTCAAGAACGTCGGGGCCTCGGCCATCGAGTCCATCGTCCGCAACCGCAGCGAGCACGGGCCCTTCACCTCGCTGGGGGATTTTTGCGGCCGCGCGGACCTCCGGCTCATCAACCGGCGCGTCATCGAGAGCCTCATCAAGGCCGGGGCCTTCGACACGCTGGGCGCCACCCGGGCCGGGCTGCTCGCCTCGCTGGACGAGGCGATGGAGGCCGGGCAGCGGCGCCAGCGAGACCGCGACGAGGGCCAGGGCTCCCTCTTCGACGTCCCGGGGGACGCCGGGCCGGCCCTGCCGGCCGCGGCGGAGCGCCAGGCGACGGTGCCCGAGTGGGCCACGGAGCAGCGCCTCGCCTACGAGAAGGAAGTGCTGGGCTTCTACCTCTCCGGGCACCCGCTGGAGCGGTACCGCGAGACGGCCCGGGAGCTGGGCACGGCGGGGGCGGCGGAGGTGGCCTCGCGCCCCGCGGCGACGCGCGTCGCGCTCCTGGGCCAGATCAGCGCCCTCAGGGAGCGCGCGACGAAGAGCGGCAACCGCATGGCCTTCGCGACGCTCGACGTGGCGGACGGCGGCGTGTCGCTCACCGTGTTCCCGGAAGCGCTCAAGACCTGCGCCGCAGCGCTTCGCGCCTCCGGCCCGGTGATCGTCAAGGGACGCATCGACGAGACCGAGAAGGGGCGGGTCGTCCTCGTGGAGGAGATCGCTCCGCTGGACGCTGCGCTCCGCGCCGCTGGCGCGGGTCCGCGCGGGCGCCTCGCCGGCGTGGGAGCGGCGTCCGTCGGGGCCGGGCTGGAGCACGGCGGGGAGCGGCACGCGCACGCCTGCAGGGTCCGGTTGCGCCCCGAGGCATCGCCCGTGGAGCCGCTCCTCACCGCGGTGCGACAGGTCTGCCGGGAGCACCCGGGCGAGACACCGCTCTTCCTGCACGTGCTCCTGCCGGAGCACGAGGTCGTGGTGAAGGCCCCGGGATGTCCCATCGCGCCCGGCCCGGAGTTGACGGAGAAGCTCGAGAGGCTCCTCGGGCCGGGCAGCATCACGGTCGAGTATGCCGGACGAGCTTGAGTTCGAGAAGCCGATCCTGGAGCTCGAGGCCCGCATCGCGGAGCTCCGCGCCTCGCCGGACCAGCCGGCGTCCCGGAGCGAGATCGCGAAGGCGGAAGACCGGCTCAGGCGGCTGCGGCAGAAGGTCTACGGGAGCCTCACGGCCTGGCAGCGCGCGCAGCTCGCCCGGCACCCGAAGCGCCCCCACGCGCTCGACTTCTTCCGCCTCCTTCTCGCGGACTTCGTCGAGCTGCACGGCGACCGCGTGTTCGGCGACGACGCGGCGATCGTCGGCGGGCTCGCGGGCTTCGAGGGAGAGCCGGTGGTCGTCCTCGGGCACCAGAAGGGCCGCGACACGCGGGAGAACATCGCCCGCAATTTCGGGATGCCGCACCCCGAGGGCTACCGCAAGGCCCTGCGCCTCATGAAGCTGGCCGAGAAGTTCGGCAGGCCGGTGATCACGCTCATCGACACCCCCGGGGCCTATCCGGGGCTCGGAGCCGAGGAGCGCGGCCAGGCTGAGGCGATCGCGCGGAACCTGCGAGAGATGGCGGGCTTGCGGACGCCCGTCATCTCCGTGGTGACGGGGGAGGGGGGCAGCGGCGGGGCGCTGGCGATCGGAGTGGCCAATCGGGTCCTGATGCTCGAGTACGCGATCTACTCGGTCATCTCGCCCGAGGGCTGCGCCGCCATCCTCTGGGGCGATGCCGCGAAGGCGCCCGAGGCGGCCCGGCTCATGCGGACCACGGCGCCGGAGCTCCTGCGTCTCGGCGTCATCGACGGGATCGTCCCTGAACCCGTGGGCGGCGCCCATCGCCACTGGGAGGAGGCGGCCGCCCAGCTGCGCCTGGCGCTGTCCGCAGCGCTCCGGCAGCTCAGGGCCAGATCCGGGGACGAGCTGGTGAGGGAGCGATACGACCGCTTCCGGCGCATCGGCGTCTTTACGGAACCTGCCTGACCCCCCGCGGTTTGACAGCTCCGAGGGCGGGTGTTAACGTAAGCCCCAGGAATGTATGCCCAAACTGCACGTCATCACCTACGGTTGCCAGATGAACGAGTACGACTCCGAGCGGGTGGCTGGGCTGCTCGCGGAGGCGAGCTACGAGCGTGCTGAGTCCCCCGAGGCGGCCGACGTGATCCTCCTGAACACCTGCTCCATCCGGGAGCGCGCCGAGGAGAAGGTCTTCTCGCAGCTCGGGGCGTTGCGCAGGCTCAAGCGCGCCAATCCGGATCTGGTCATCGGGGTGATGGGTTGCATGGCGCAGCTCCAGCAGGGGCGGATCCAGGAGCGCGCCCCGTTCGTGGATCTGGTGTTCGGCTCGCCGGCCATCGCCCGGGTCGGGGAACTCGTGGCGCGTGCCCGGGCCGAGCGGCGCCCGCTGGTCGACACGGGGGAGGGGCCGCTCGTGGCGATCACCCCGCGGCCGGAGCGGCGCGGCCAGCTCAAGGCCTTCGTGACAGTCATGGAGGGCTGCGAGAAACACTGCACCTTCTGCGTCGTGCCGACCACGCGGGGGAGGGAGCGCAGCCACGCGCCCGGCTCCGTGCTCGCGGAGATCGCCCACCTGGCAGCGCAGGGCTGCCGCGAGGTGACGCTTCTCGGGCAGACGGTGAACGCCTACGGCCGCGACCTCACGCCCCCCACGGACCTCGCGGCGCTCCTCGAGCGGGCGAACGAGATCGATGGCCTCGAGCGGCTCCGGTTCACCACCTCGAACCCCTACAACCTCACCAGCCGGCTGATCCGCGCCATCCGCGACGTCCCGAAGGTGGTGGAGTACCTGCACCTGCCGTTGCAGTCCGGGTCGGACCGCATCCTCGCCCGCATGAACCGCGGCTACACGTGGGCGCGCTACCTCGAGCTGATCGCCGAGATCAGGGAGACGGTGCCGGGGATCGCGCTCTCCACCGACCTGATCGTCGGCTTCCCCGGAGAGACCGAGGAGGACTTCGAGGCCACCGTGGCCGCCGTCGGCCAGGTGCGGTACGACAACGTCTTCGCGTTCCGCTATTCGCGCCGCCCCGGCACCCCCGCGGCCGCGATGCCGGACCAGGTGCCGGACGAGATCAAGGCCAGCCGCAACACGCGCCTCCTCGAGGTGGCGGGTCGCGTGGCAGCCGGGAAGAGCGGGGCCCTGGTGGGCCGCGTGCTGCCCGTCCTGGCGGAGGGCCCGTCCCGGAAACATCCGGCGGAGGCCACCGGCCGGACCCGCTGCAACCGCGTCGTGAACTTCGATCCCGAGGGCCAGGACCTCTCCGGCAAGGTGGTTCCCGTCCTCATCACCCAGGCCCTGCCTCACAGCCTGCGCGGATCGCTGGCCGGCCGCGAGGCCGCGCTCCAGGGCGCCGCGGCCCCGCGGGCGTAGGAGGGAAGCGCGCCATGTGGCTCGAGATGAAGGTGAAGGGACTGGCCTTGGATCCACTCTCGAACCTGCCCATCCTGATTCTCCGCGACCAGGAGGAGAAGCGCTCGTTGCCCATCTGGGTGGGGCTCGCGGAGGCCAACGCCATCGCGCTGGAGCTGGAGAAGATCCCGACCCCGCGGCCGATGACCCACGACCTCATCAAGAGCATCCTGGAGGCGCTGCACGCGCGGGTCGTGAAGGTGGTGGTCAACGACCTGCGGGAGAACACCTTCTTCGCCGCCATTCACCTTCAGCTCGGCGGCACCGAGATCACCGTCGACTCGCGCCCGTCGGACGCCATCGCGCTGGCGCTCCGGGTGGCCGCGCCCATCTTCGTCGAGGAAGAGGTTGTTCTCAGGGCGCAGACCGTCGAGGTCGTCCGTGAGGGGGAGGCGGCTCCCGCCAAGGGCGACGACCAGGAGCGAGTGAAGGAGTGGCTCGACTCGATCAAGCCGGGGGACTTCTTGGACCGCGGCAAGGAGCCGGGCGGCCCCGCCGAGTAGTGGATGCGGGTCGCCCTGTTCACCAACAACTACCTGCCCTTCCGGGGCGGCGTCACCACCGCCGTGGAGACGCTCCGCGAGGGGCTCGAGCGCCTCGGGCACCGCACCTGGGTGTTCGCGCCGGCGCCGGCCGCGCCGGCGGAGGACCCGCCGCGCGTCTTCCGCTACCCGTCGATCCCTGCGCCCACCTATCCCGGCTTCGCCCTCCCGTTGCCGTTCTCGCCGCGGCTGGGGCGGGCGGCGCGCGGGCTCGGCCTGGACGTCATCCACGCCCAGCACCCTTTTCTCCTGGGTGTCACGGCGAGGCGATTCGCCCGGCGGCAGCGCCTCCCGCTGGTCTTCACGTACCACACGCGCTACGAGAAGTACGCCCACTACGTGCCGCTCCCGCAGCGGTTCGTCCGGGCCCTCGCGGTCCGGCTCTCCTGCCGCTTCGCTGACTCGGCGGACGTGGTGGTGGCGCGCGGCGTCGGCACGCGCGTGGCCGTCGTGCCCACCGGCGTCCCCGTGGAGCAGTTCGTGCCGGGCGACCCGGCCGCGGCCCGGCGGCACCTCGGGCTGCCCTCCGGGGCGCCCCTCTGCCTCTACGTGGGGCGGCTCGACCGGGAGAAGAGCGTGGAGCGCGTCATCGCGGCGTTCGGGTCCATCGCCGGGGCGATGTCGGACGCGCGGCTCTGGCTGGTGGGGCAGGGCAGCCATGCCGAGGCGCTTCGCCGGGCGGCCGAGGCGAGCTCGGCGCGCGACCGGATCCACTTCCGGGGGGGCGTCGCGCGGGCAGCGCTGCCGCCCTACTACCAGGCCGCGGACCTCTTCCTCTTCGCCTCCGAGACGGAGACCCAGGGGCTCGTCCTCGCCGAGGCCCACGCCTGCGGGCTGCCGGCCGTGGCGGTGCGCGCCTCTGGCGTCGAGGAGGTCGTCGTCGACGGTGAGACGGGCATCCTCACGAAGTCCGATGCCGGCGATCTCGCGGACGCCGCCATCGCGCTCTTGCTCGACCCCGAGCGACGCCGCGCGATGGGAGCGGCCGGGCGGGCCGTGGCCGAGCGCTCCTTCTCCGCCTCGGCACAGGTGGCGGCCATGGCGGCCGAGTACTCGCGCCTCTTGGCCCCCTCCCCGCTCGCGTCGCCGCCCCGATGAGCCCGAAGGGCGAAGAGGCCGAACCGCAACGCAGAGTCTGTCACGTTCAGGCGACATGGTGAGAGCCCGAAGGGCGAAGAGGCCGAACCGCAACGCAGAGTCTGTCACGTTCAGGCGACATGGTGAGTAGCCGCGAGCTGCAACTGGAGCTCCGGCCGGAGTGGCAGGCAGCCGGCACCGGCTCGGGGCGCAGCGGGCTCCTGGCGGGGGACGGACGGGTGCGCACCCTTGTGCGGGTCCTGGTGACCTATCCCGAGGTGCAGTACGTCCTGCCCGACCGGATCCGCCTCGAGCCGTCGTCGGATCCGCGTCTTCTGGAGAGCCTCGCACGCTTTCTCGAGCGCCAGTCATGGCTCGTCGAGCGGGTCACCCTGCGCTGAGGTCGCCAGGAGAAAAGGGGAGATGCGCATGAGCGAGGCGGAGCGGGAGGAGCGGCTGTTGGCGAGGATCCGGGCGGGGGAGCGCATCGAGTCCCCCGAGGAGATGACGGAGGAGTACCGGCGCCAGTTGATCCATCTCATGACCATGCAGGCGGACTCGGAGCTGGCCGGCGCCTTCGGGTACGTGCCGTGGATCATGAAGGCGCCGACGATCGAGGAGAAGCACGTGGTCGCGCAGATCGTCAAGGACGAGGTCCGGCACGCCCATGTGATGTACGGGCTCCTCGAGGACCTGGGTGTGGATGTGGCGGGCCACGTCGCCAGGCACGACTTCGCGCTCCGGCTCGACGACGCGGCGGCGGACATCGGCACCCGACGAGTGGCCGACGACGCGCGGGTGAACATCTTCTACTACCCCATCGACCGCTGGTCCGACTTCGTGTTCTTCAACTTCTGCATGGACCGCGGGGCGGGCCATCAACTCGAGGACGTGCGGCAGTGCTCCTACGGGCCGTGGGCGCGTGCCGTCGAGGGCATCTTCAAGGAAGAGAAGATGCACATCCGCCACGGGGAGCTGTGGGTGGCGCGCCTCGGCACCGATCCCGCCACCCGCGGGGAGGCGCAGGCCGCGCTCGAGAAGTGGTACGTCCGGACGATGAACATCTTCGGGCGCCCCGGCTCGGCCCGGAATGCGCTCTACCGGAAACATGGCCTGAAGCGCCGCGACAACGACGAGGTGCGGAAGGCCTTCGCCCGGGAGGTGGCGGCGCTGGCGGAGGCCGCTGGACTCAGGGTGCCCGACTGGACACCCGCGTGGGACCGGCTGCCCGAGGATGCGCAGATTCCCGGCTAGCGATCCGGACAGCGCGCGGGTGGCGCGGGTCCGGAGGCGCTCGCCGAGCGGATCGCGGCCGGTTTGCGGGAGAGACTGAGAGAAGGGAGTGCCGCTTCGCGGCAGCCGCACCGGGAGGCCGGACCGGATCAGGTCCGGCGGCTTGCACGTTCCGGCCAGGCGCGCTATGGTCGGCGAGGCTCGGCAGGGAGGGCACTAGGTCAATCGCATGGCCCCGTGGGCCCGAATCTGTTCCAGGGAGAGGCGCGCCCGATCCGGCGCAGCCAGGGGAGAAAGCGCATGCCATTGCTTCGAACGATGACCGGCACGGCAGTCCGCATGGTCGTGACCCTGCTCGCGGCCGTCCTCGCCTCCACCCCGGCCCCCGGCCAGGCCCAGCCCGTGCGGCTCGGACTCCTGACGTCGATGACGGGGCCGGCCGCGGCCACCGGCGAGGACCAGCGGCGGGCGGCGTCACTCGCCGTCGATGAGATCAACGCTGCCGGCGGCGTTGCCGTCAAGGCCAGCAACGCGCGCCTCAAGCTCGAGCTCAGGATCGGCGACGACCAGACATCCCGGGAGGGCGCGGTATCCGGCGTGACCAGGCTGATCGTCGAGGATAAGGTGAGCCTGGTGTTCGGCGGACTCGGAAGTGCCTTCGGCATGGCCGCCCTCCCGTTGATCCGGGAGCACGGCGTGCCCTACGTCCCCACGCCCTCGACACCGCTGTTCACGCGCACGATGGACATGGGGCCGGACCCGACCAAGTCCATGGTCTTCCACTACCAGGCTACCGGGCTCATGTACGGTGCCGGCACCGTGGACTTCCTGATCCAGGAGGTCAAGCCGGTCCTGGCCCCCGGCCGGGCACTGCGGGTCGCCTGGCTCTACCAGGACTCGCCCTTCGGCGCCGAGTATTTCCGTGGCTACACCGACCGGGTGAAGGAGAAGGCCTACCCGGTCGAGACCGTCGCGACGGAGCGGTTCAAGGTCGGCGAGACGGACTACCGCTCGCAGCTCACCAAGATCAAGGCCCTGGCGCCCGACGCGCTGGTTCCGATGGGCTTCCGGGGCGAGACGATTGCCATCCTGCAGCAGGCGGTCCTCGACGTCGGGATGGACCCGAAGCGGGTGCACCTCGGACCCGTCTGCGCCTGCGCCGACGACCCTCTCTACTACAAGGACCTGGGACGCATCGGGCAGCTCAGCACCATCCTCAGCCTCTACAGCACCTACGCGACTCCCAAGGCCGCGGCCTTCGCCAGGTGGCCCGCTTTCCGCCAGCTCTACCAGAAGCGGTACGGCGTGCTGCCGGGGCTGCTCGGAGTCTCCGCCTACGACGTGGTCCACATCGCGGCCAAGGCGGTCGAGCAAGCGGGAAGTCTCGAACGGACGAAGCTCATCGAAACCCTGGGCAAGCTGGAGATGGGCCAGGTCGTCCTGCCCGTGAGGGGCAAGATCCGGTTCGACCCCAAGTACCGCGAGGTCGACTTCTACCTCATCGGCCAGCAGCTCGTCTGGGACGACAAGGTCAAGGAGCTGCGGCCGGTCGTCGTCTGGCCCGGCGAGAGCGCCGAGGCGAAGTACAAGAACCCATCCTGAGCGTGGCGCCCCGCCGCCGCCGCGCGGCCGGAGCCTTCACCCCGGGCATGGGGGGCACTGTCGCGCGCGGGGCTCCGGACGTGCGAGCCCGGCCGCGCGTCCCCGCGCGGCGGACGGCGATCACGGGGAAGGGCCCGGCGTGACGCTCGATCCCGGCAGCCTGCTCCAGGTCCTGACCTGGGGGGTGCTCGTCGGCAGCATCTACATGCTCCTCGCCACAGGGCTCACGCTGATCTTCGGCGTGATGAAGGTCGTCAACTTCGCCCACGGCGAGCTGATGATGTGGGGCGCCTTCCTCACGCTCCTCGCGACACGGCTGGGCGTGAACCCATATCTCGGGATGCTGGGCTCGACACTTCTGGTGGGCCTGCTTGGGGTCGTGATCGAGCGGTGGGGATTCCGTCCCATCCGGGGCACGGCCAAGATCAACGAGATCTTCCTGAGCATCGCCCTGATCCTGATCCTCCAGAACGCCCTGGCGCGGGTGTTCATCCCGCACTTCCGCGAGTACGCCCAGATCCGGACGCCGTACGCGATGGAGTTCTTCGACCTGGGGCTCCTCAATCTCCGCTACGACTTCGTGATCCTCCTGGCGGTGGCCTGGGCCATCATGCTCGGCCTCTGGGCCTTCCTCTTCCACACGGCGCCGGGCCGAGAGATGCGGGGCGCCAGCCAGAATCGCGTGGCCTCGATGCTGATGGGGGTCGACGTCCGGCGGATCGACATGCTGAGCTTCGGGATCGGGGCCGGGCTCGCCGCCCTGGCCGGCTCGCTCTACGGTGTGATCAACCCCTTCAGCCCCTACGCAGGCACGCTTCCCGCCATCAAGGCCTTCGCGGTCATCATCCTCGGCGGACTGGGAAGCGTGAAGGGCGCCGTGGTCGGCGGGTTGCTCTACGGGGTCGTCGAGGGCTTCGCGACGTTCTTCCTGGGTGGCTCGTGGCGCGACGCCACCGCCTTCGTCCTGCTCATCGTGGTCCTGATGCTGAGACCCGAGGGCATCTTCAAGGAGGGTGGGTAGGGTGCGCGCGGGCGCCGGCAGGCGCCGGTGGCGCACCGTGGGCATCGCCCTGGGGATGCTCCTCACGGCGGGTCTTCCGCTGGCGGTGGTGCGGGAGCTGTTCGTGCTCCAGATCCTCACCTTCGTGTTCATCTTCGCGATCTACGCGCAGTCCTGGAATCTCGCGGCACAGTCCGGGCAGTTCTCGCTGGGGCACGCCACCTTCCTCGGCCTCGGCGCGTATGCCTCGGCCCTGGCGGCCGCGCAGCTCGGCCTGCCTCCCGCCGTGGCCATGTTCGTCGGGCCGATCGTGCCCGCCGCCGCCGGGCTCGGCATCGCACGCCTCTGCCTCAGGCTGCGGGAGTGGTACTTCGGCATGGTCACCTTCGGCTTCACGGCCATCGTCCAGGTGCTGGTCGTCGAGCAATTCGGATGGCTCACCAACCGCTGGGACGGCATCGACGCCGAGCGGCTGTGGCCCGCGGGGCTTTCCGTGGAGCATGTCGCCGTGCTGAACTACCTGGCGGGCCTGTTCCTAATGGTCGCCACCTACCTGCTGGCCGCCGCCATGACGTACTCGCGGAGCGGACTGGCCTTCTCGGCGATCCACGACAACGAGGTTGTGGCGACCGCCTCCGGCGTGAGCGTGCGCTGGTACCGCCTGATGGCGATGGTGCTGTCCGGCTACCTCGCCGGCCTGGCCGGCGCGCTCAACAGCCACACCCTCACCCGGCACATCTCGCCCGGCATCTTCGGCGTGGAGGACTCCATCTGGCCGCTGCTCTACACGGTGGCCGGCGGGCTCCGGACCCCGGAGGGCCCGATCCTGGGAACCCTGGTCGTCCGCGTGTTCTGGGAATGGGCGCTGCGGCGCCTGGGAGGATTCGACAGCCTGATCCTCATCGGCCTCGCGCTGGGGCTCATCGTGACGTTCTTTCCGCGGGGGCTCTACGCCCTCGTCACCCGCTTCGCCGCGTGGCTGCCCATCGGGCCCACGCGGCCGGCGCCGGGCGCGCGGTGAGCCTGCTCGAGGGCCACGGAATCACCAAGAGCTTCGGGGGCCTGGCAGCCTTGGCCGGCGTGGACTTCGCGGTCGGGGAGGGCGAGGTCGTGGGCCTCATCGGACCCAACGGCGCGGGGAAGACGACGCTGATCAACGCCATCACGGGGATCCACCGGGCCGACCAGGGCCGCTTCACGTTCGACGGTCAGGACCTCACCCCGCTTCCTCCCGAGCGCATCGCGCGGCTCGGGATCGCGCGGACGTTCCAGATCCCACAGCCCTTTCACACCCTCAGCGTGCTGGAGCACGTCATGGTCGGCGTCGCCTTCGGCCGGCGCGGGACACCCATGAAGGCGGCGGAGGCCGAGGCACGCGCGGTCCTGGAGTTCGTGGGCCTCGGCGACAAGGCGGGGGTCGAGCCGCAGAGCCTGACGATTGTCGAGCTGCGGCGGCTCGAGCTGGCCCGTGCGCTCGGCTCCGGCGCCCGCCTGCTCCTGCTCGATGAGATCCACGCCGGGCTCACGCCCCGCGAGCTGGAGGACGCCATCACCATGATCGGCAAACTGCGGGAGCGCGGCATCACGATCCTGATGGTCGAACACCTCATGCGGATCATCATGCGCGTGTGCGAGCGGATCATCGTGCTCGACTTCGGCCGGAACATCGCGGCGGGCACCCCCGAAGAGATCGCGCGGGACCCGGAGGTGATCCGGGCGTACCTGGGCGGCGAGCCGGCACGTCAGGGAGCCACCGGTGCTTGAGGTGAGCGGTCTCCGTGTCGCCTACGGGAAGATCCAGGTGGTCTGGGGGGTGTCTCTCGACATCGTCGAGGGCGAGACGGTCGCCGTCATCGGGGCCAACGGCGCCGGCAAGACCACACTGATGCGGACGTTCGCCGGGCTCCTGCGGCCGAGCGCCGGCCGCATCCTGTTCCGCGGGCGGGAGATCGGGGGGATGCCGCCACACGAGATCGCCCGACAGGGACTCGCGCTGGTCCCCGAGGGACGCGAGCTCTTCCCGCACATGTCGGTCGCCGAGAACCTCCTCCTCGGCGCCCGCCTCTGCCGGAGCCGCCAGCGCGCGACGGAGAACCTCGAGTGGGTGTACGAGTTGTTTCCCGTCCTGAGGGAGCGCCGCCGGCAGAGCGCCTCGACCCTCAGTGGGGGCGAGCAGCAGATGCTGGCCATCGCGCGCGCACTCATGGCCAGCCCCTCGCTCCTGCTGCTGGACGAGCCGTCCACGGGGCTGTCCCCGCTCATCGTCGGCAGCATCTTCGAGGTCATCGCGCGGCTCCGGGAGCGCGGCGGGACCACGCTCCTCGTCGAGCAGAACGTCCATCTGGCCCTGGCCGTCGCCCACCGCGCCTACGTCCTCGAGCGGGGGCGCGTCACGCTGGAAGGGCCGGGCCGGGAGCTCATGACGAACGCGCTGGTCCGCGAATCCTACCTCGGCGTCGCCGGCGGCACCCCCGCCCCGGCGGCGCCCGGCGGCTGAGCCGGTGAGACGGCGCGACCCGTCGGCCGTCCCCGCCGCCCTCAGGGCGCAGCTCGAGAGCGAGCCCTGGGCGCGCGCGCTCGGGGTCGAGTACGAGGAGATCGCCCCGGGGTACTGTCGCGTCGCCCTCACGGTGAAGCCGCACATGCTCAACCACCGGGGCTTCCCACACGGCGGCGTGATCTTCTCGCTGGCCGATGTGGCCTTCGGAGCGGCCTGCAACGCCCACGGCGAGACAGCGCTGGCCCTCACCATGACGATCAGCTTTCTGGCCGCCGCGGCACCGGGGTCGCGGCTCATCGCCGAGGGCCGGGAGCGCAAGCAGGGCCGGCGCGCGGGATTCTACGACATCCGCGTGCGCACCGCGGAGGGGGCTCTCGTGGCCTCCGTGAGCTGCCTCTCCCACCGGGTGAGCGGGCCGAAGTAGGGGAGACCCCGGGCCCGCCCCACGCGGGTGTTGACAGGCTGCGGGGAGCGCTGATATGTCTAGACAACCGCGGCGCGCCCGGGGGACGCCCGCGGTACCCATGGCCGAGCCCCGCGCCGTCCCGCGCTACCTGAGGATCGCCGACGCGCTGCGCGCCCGGATCCGCGCCGGCCGCTGGCGCCAGGCCGAACGCCTGCCTTCGGAGCATGCCCTCTGCCGCCAGTTCCGCGTGAGCCGGATGACTGTCCGGCAGGCCCTGGACATCCTCCGCCACGAAGGTCTCCTGTCCCGGCACGTGGGCCGCGGCACCTTCACCTCGCCCGTGCCCGCAGAGCGGCGGCTCCGCGTCATCGGGTCCGTGGAGGACATGCTGGCGCTGGGCGAGGAGACGTGGTTCAAGCCGCTGGAGCGCATGCTCACGGCGGCGGCCCCCGACGCGTCGGCGGCCCTCCGGCTGGCGCCTGGAGCCCTGGTGGCGCGCTTCACCGGGATCCGCTACGGGGACGACGGGCCCTTCCAGCACGTGACCGCGTACGTGCCCGCGGCCATCGGCCGCCGGATCCTGGAGGCGGACCTGTCGGCGACCTCGGTGATCGGGACGGTGGAGCGGGAGCTGGGGCTGGCGGTGAAGTATCTCGAGCAGGCCATCGAGGTGATGCGCTGCCCGCGGGGCACCGCGCGGCTCCTGGCCGTCGCGGCCGGGTCGCCCATCCTCCGCTTCCGCCGCACCTACTTCACGGCGTCTGGAGAGCCCGTGGAGCACGCCGTGACTTTCCACTGGGCCGGGCGCTACCCCTACGCCATGATGCTCTTCCGCTCGGAAACCACCCTGCGATGACGCCCCCCTCATTCGGGCGCCCCGATGAGGGCCGAAGGCCCGAAGAGGCCCAACCGCGAGCCGTGATGCCCCCCGTTCGAGCGAGATAATACATGTCCCAGTACCGCATCGGGTTCGACGTCGGGGGCACCTTCACGGACTTCGTCCTCCAGTCGCCCGCCGGGGACATCGTGACCGCCAAGCGGCTGACGACCTACCCCGATCCCTCTGACGCCTGCCTGGCGGGGCTCGATGACCTGCTGGCGCGCGCCGGGTGCCCGTGGACGGCGCTCGGCCAGGCGGTCCACGGCACCACTATCGGATCCAACCTGGTCATCGAGCGAAAGGGGCGCGACGTGGCGCTGATCACGACGCGGGGCTTCCGTGACGTGCTCATCATCGGGCGCTCGAAACGCTACCAGGTCTACGATCTGCAGATCGAGAAGCCCAGGCCCCTCATCCCGCGCCGGCTCATCGCCGAGGTCCCCGAGCGCGTGCGGGCGGACGGTTCGGTGCTCGAGCGGCTCGACGAGGACGAGGCCCGCCGGGTGATCCGGTGCCTGGCCGCTCGAGGGGTCAGAGCGGTGGCGGTGTGTCTGCTTCACGCCTACGTGAACCCCGCCCACGAGCGGCGCCTCGCCGAGATCGTCGCCGCGGAGGCTCCCGGGATCGCCGTGAGCCTCTCTCACGAGGTCTCGCCGACCTTCAGGGAGTACGAGCGCACCAGCACCACCGTCGTCAACGCCTACATCATGGGCGCCATCCGGGAGTACCTGGAGAGCCTGCGGGGGGAGATGGGACGGCGCGGGTACGGGGGGCGGCTGTTCATCATGCAGTCCTCGGGCGGCATCGCGACCGCCGAGGCCATGGAGCGCTATCCGGTGCGGATGATCGAGTCGGGCCCGGCGGCCGGCACGCTCATGGCCTCCGCCTACGGCGAGCTCTCTGGGCACCGGGATCTCATTGCTTTCGACATGGGCGGGACGACGGCCAAGCTCGCCCTCATCCATGGCGGCCGCCCCCTGGTCACCTCGCTCTTCGAGCTGCACCGGGTGGGCGGGGCGGCTGGCAGCGGGCTCCCCATGAACATCCAGGCGCTGGACCTCGTGGAGATCGGGGCGGGCGGAGGTTCCATCGCCTCGGCGCGGCTCGGGGTGATCGCCGTGGGGCCGGAGAGCGCCTCGTCCACCCCCGGGCCCGCCTGCTACGCGCGCGGGGGGACGGCGCCCACCGTCACCGACGCCGATCTCGTCCTCGGCTATCTCAACCCCCAGCGCTTCGCGGGCGGGAGCATGACGCTCGACGTGGCGCGGGCGCGGGAGGCCATCGAGGAACGCGTCGCGCGCCCGCTGGGGCTCACGCTCACGGAGGCTGCCTGGGGTATCCACCTGGTGGTGAACAGCAACATGGAGCTGGCCACGCGCGTGGTGTCCATCGAGCGGGGCCATGATCCCCGCGGCCTCACGCTGGTGGCCTTCGGCGGCTCCGGGCCCGTGCACGGCTGCCGGCTTGCCCAGGCGCTCAGGATCCCGCGCGTGATCCTGCCCGCGGCAGCGGGCGTGACGGCGGCGCTGGGCCTGCTGTCAGCCGAGGTGAAGTTCGACGTGGCCCGGAGCTACGTGCGGCGGCTCGATGCCGTGGATCCCGGCCATCTCGGCACCATCTACCGCGAGATGGAGGCCCAGGCCCTCGCGGTGGTCCGCGAGTCGGCGGTGGAAGGGGAGGTCGCAATCCAGCGGACGGCCGACCTCCGCTACGTGGGGCAGGGGTACGAGGTCAACGTCCCGGTGCCCCCGGGCCCGCTCGGGCAGCGCGAGCTCGCTCGGGTGCGCCGGGCCTTCGATGGGGCCTACGAAGCGCGCTACGGCGTCGCCGCGCCCGGTGAGCCGGTCGAGGCGGTCACCTGGAAGCTCACCGCGCTCGGGGCAGGGCCGCGCCTGGCCTTGCCGCGCGCTCCCCGCGGCGGGGGGGTGGAGGCGGCACTCTACGGGCGGCGGCCGGCCTATTTCCCGGAGAAGGGCGGCTACGCGGACACGCCGGTGTACGACCGCTACCGGCTTCCGGCCGGCGCCGAGATCACAGGTCCGGCCATCGTGGAAGAGCGGGAGTCCACCACGGTGCTTCCGCCCGGCTGCGGCGCGCGGGTCGACGACTGGGGCAGCCTCCAGGTGGAGGTGGGCTCGTGACGGCACCGGTGAACGCGCTGACGCTGTCGGTGATCTGGGGGGCGCTGCAGTCCATCGCCGTCGAGATCGGCACCACCGTGCACAGGACGGCGTACTCCGAGCAGGCGCGCGAGGGGCAGGACTTCTCGGTCGCCGTCTTCGATCCCCGGGGCCGGATGGTCGCGCAGGGTCCGTACAGCCCCGGGCACATGGGCGCCATGTCCTTCGCCGTGAGGAACGCCCTGGCCGCTCACCCGGTGGAGACGCTCCGGCCCGGCGATGCCATCCTCCTCAACGATCCCCTTCTCGGCTCCGGCCATTTCCCCGACTTCTTCATCACGCAGCCGGCCTTCCTGGACGGGCGGCTCGTCGGCTTCGTCGTCAACATCCTCCACCACACCGACGTGGGCGGCCAGCGGCCCGGCAGCCAGGGCGTCGTGGGGATCTTCGACTACTACCAGGAGGGTTTACGGATCCCGCCCACGAGGCTCTGGAGCGAGTACCGGGAGAGCGAAGCCGTGGTGGGGATCATCGCCGCGAACACGCGCACCCCCGAGAAGGTGCTGGGCGACCTCCGCGCCCAGCGGAGCGCGCTCCGGGTCGGCGAGCAGCGCCTCGTGGAGCTGGCCGAGCGCTACGGGTCGGAGACGCTCACCTCCGCCATGGAGGAGATTCTGAGCCGAACAGAGGCAAGTATGCGATCTGCGATCCGAACAATCCCAGATGGCGTCTACGAGTTTGAGGACTTCATGGACGACTGCGGACCGGGCACCCCGCCGCTCCGGGTGGCCGTGACGGTCACGGTCAGTGGCGAGGAGGTGCAGGTGGACTACACGGGCTCGGCCCCCCAGACGGGCTCCGGGCTCAACTCCTACATCAACTACACCCGCTCCTACTCCTACGCGGCCATCAAGTGCCTCACCGATCCGCTGGGCCCCATGAACGAGGGCGCGCTCCGGCCCATCACCGTCGAGGCGCCACTCGGCTCGTTCCTGAATCCCCGCCCACCTGCAGGCGGCGGGCCGCGGGCCGTCATCTGCTACCGGATCTTCGAGGCGGTGATCGGGGCCCTGGCCCCGGCGGTGCCCGACCGGGTCGCCGCGGCCTCCTCGCACATGGCCAACCCGACCTTTGGCGGCTACGACCCGGCGCGAGAGCGGCGCTTCGTCGCCTACGAGCTGGTCCTGGGGGGCACCGGCGCCCGGGCGACGAAGGACGGGGTGGAAGCGATGTGCGCGGCCTTCAACGCCTCCAACATCCCGGTGGAGGCGCAGGAGCAGAACCATCCCATCGTCGTGGAGCGCTTCGAGCTCATTGCCGACTCGGCGGGTCCGGGCAGATTCCGCGGCGGCTGCGGCATCAGGCGCGACATGAAGTTCCTGGCCGAGGACGGCAAGCTGACGAACCTCTCCGAGCGGCAGCGCTTCGCGCCGTGGGGGTTGTTCGGTGGGGAGAGCGGGAGCCTCGCCCGGACCGTGATCAACCCGGGCGCAAACGCCCGCGTGGTGCACGGGAAGACCTCGGAGGACTTCGGCTACGGCGACGTGATCTCGTTCCAGCTCTCGGGGTCAGGGGGCTACGGCAACCCCTTCGAGCGCGATCCGGCGCGCGTGCTCGAGGACGTGCTGGATGGTTTCGTGAGTCTCGATCAGGCGCGGACCGCATACGGCGTCGTGATCGATCCGGCGACCATGACGGTGAACACGAAGGCGACGGAGGTCCTGCGACATGAGTGAGCGTCGGCCTCGGTGGTTCGCGGCGGGGGCGGCGGTGCTTCTCCTCGGGGCGGCAGCCGCGGCGCTGGCGGCGGACGACGGCCCGCGCCGCGGTGGCGAGCTGCTCTTCATCATGCCGGCGGCCGACCCGCCGTCCTACGACGCCCACCGTGAGGACACCTTCGCCGTCATCCAGCCCGCGGCCCCCCACTACAACACCCTGCTGCGCCCGGATCCGTCCGATCGCACGGGGACGCGGCTCGTGGGCGACCTGGCCGAGTCGTGGACGGTGTCGAGCGACGGGCGCACCTACACGGTGAGGCTCCGGCGCGGCGTGCGGTTCCACGACGGCGCCGGGATGACCTCGGCCGACGTGAAGGCCTCCTATGACAAGATCATCTCTCCGCCCGAGGGTGTCACCTCCGCCCGCAAGGGCGAGTTCGTGGCGGTCGAAGGCGTCGAGGCTCCGGACCCGCACACGGTGGTCTTCCGGCTCAAGTGGGCGTCGAACTCCTTCCTCGGGTCGCTGGCCTCGCCGTGGAACTGGATCTACAAGGCCGAGATCCTGGCGCGGGACCCGCGCTGGTACCAGCGGAACATCATGGGCACGGGCCCGTTCAAGTTCGTCGAGCACGTCAAGGGCTCCCACTGGGTGGGGAGGCGGAACCCGGACTACTGGGACACGGGCAAGCCGTACCTCGACGGCTATCGGGCGCTCTTCATCACCCAGGCCGCCGCCCAGGTGGCAGCCATCCGTGCCGAGCGGGCCCACATCCAGTTCCGCGGCTTCACGCCGGCGAACCGCGAGACCCTGGTGCAGGCGCTGGGGTCCAACCTCACGGTGCAGGAGAGCGCGTGGAACTGCCATGCGATGCTGGTCTTCAACCACGAGAAACCCCCCTTCGATGATCGGCGTTTCCGGCGGGCGCTGTCGCTCGCGATCGACCGCTACGAGGGGTCGAAGGCCCTGTCCAAGATCGCCATCGTGAAGGAGGTGGCGGGCCTGCACGTGCCCGGCTCCCCGTGGGCGACGCCGCCGGACGAGCTGGCGAAGCTGGCGGGTTACTGGCGGGACATCGGGGCCTCCCGGGCCGAGGCAAGGCGCCTGCTGCGCGAGGTGGGGCTGCCAGAGGGCTTCGGGTTCACCCTCCTGGCGACCGGCGTCCCGCAGCCATTCGACGCCATCGCCGTGTGGCTCATCGACCAGTGGCGTCAGGTGGGCCTCAGCGTGAAGCAGGAAGTCCCAGAGCGCGGCCGCTACTACGACAAGCTGCGCGGCGGCGATTACCAGGTCTCCTTCGATCCGAAGTGCGGCTACATCGTCGAGCCCGACCTCGACCTCTACAAGTTCCAGAGCGGGCCCACGTCGGCGGTGCCCTCCGGCATCAGCCACGCCAACTATGCGCGCTACAAGGACCCGGTGCTGGACGAGCTCTTCGTCCGGCAGAGCCGGGCGCGGAGCCAGGAGGACCGGCGGCGCTTCCTGCGCGAGTTCGAGCGCCGGCTGCTCGACGAGGAGGCCCACTACGCGACGACCCTGCAGTGGCACCGGATCGTGCCGCACCTGGCCAGGGTGCGGGGGTGGACCCTCACGCCCAGTCATTACCTCAATCATCAACTTGACACGGTCTGGCTGGCCGAATAGGAGGCGCCCTCCATGGCATACCAGCCGCGAGGCCGGCACTTCGAGGACTTCGAGGTCGGCGAGGTGATCGAGACCTGCGCCCGCACCATCGACGCCGCCGACGTCACGCTCTTCGCCGGGCTCTCCGGCGACCACAACCCGCTTCACACCGACGAGGAGACGGCGAAGACGACGCCCTTCGGCTCCCGCATCGCGCACGGGATGCTCACCGTGTGCATCTCCACCGGCCAGCAGAACCAGACGGGCCTCTTCGAGGGGACCACGCTGGCGCTCCTGGGCATGGACAGGCTCCGCTTCAGCGGCGCGGTGAAGTTCGGCGACACGATCCGCACTGAGATGACGGTGCGAGAGGTGAAGGAGTCGTCGAAGCCGGACCGGGGCACGGTGCGTCTGGACGTGGCGGTGAAGAACCAGCGCGGCGAAACCGTCGCCACCTGGGACCAGGCCGTGCTGATGCGCAGGAGGTCTGCATGAGATTCGACGGCCGGGTGGTGCTGGTCACGGGGGCGGGGGGCGGCATCGGCGAGGCCACGGCGCGGCGCTTCGCGCGGGAGGGTGCCCGGGTGGCCGTCAATGACACCGACGCGGCCGGGGCAGAGCGGGTGGCGGGCGAGATCGGCGCCGGCGCTCTGGCGCTGGCGGCGGACGTGACGCGAAAGAGCGACGTGGACGCCATGGTGGGGCAGATCACGGAGGCCTGGGGGCCCGTGGACGTGCTCATCGCCAATGCGGGCATCAACCGGGACGCCATGGCCGCCAAGATGGCGGAGGAGCAGTGGGACGAGGTGCTGAGGGTGAACCTGAAGGGAACCTTCCTCCCGGCGCAGGCGGTCCTGCCGGGGATGCGGGAGCGCGGGTGGGGCCGCGTCATCACCACCTCCTCCATCGGGTCGCTGGGCAATATCGGGCAGGCCAACTACGCCGCCTCGAAGGCCGGGGTGATCGGGCTCACGAAGACGCTGGCGCTGGAGTACGCGAAGTACGGGGTGACGGTGAACTGCATCGCGCCCGGCGCCACGCTGACGCGGATGCTGGCGGGCGTGCCCGACAAGGTCAGGGAGCAGATCGTCGCCAGGATTCCCGTCGGGCGCATCGCCGATCCTGCCGAGATCGCGGCCGTGCACTGCTTTCTCGCCTCCGACGAGGCGGCCTTCATCACGGGGCAGGTGCTCTTCGTGGACGGCGGCATGACCGTCGGGATCTAGGATGACGGCGGCTGCGATCGGGCGAATGGCCTCTGCTGGCGCGGGAATCCGTCGGGGATGGGCGAGGCGAAGCCCGGGTGCCCATCCCTGGTCGAGAACGCGGGCGGGCGACAGCCCGGGTGCGCGTCGGGTCGACGGGGGCTGAGATCGGGCGCGGTGAGTCGTGGGGCGTGTCGCTCCGGCGGGGGCGGGCGGGCGACAGCCCGGGTGCCCGCCCCAGGTAAGGAGACCTATGCGCAAGGTGGCGCTGGTGGGGGCGGGGGTGACCAGGTTCGGCGTCCGCAAGGCGTCCTATCGCGATCTCGTCTGGGAGGCCGGCAAGGCCTGTTTCGACTCGGCGCCAGCGGTGAGGCCACGCGACCTCGAGGGCCTCGTGGTCGGCTCGGTGATGCCGGAGCGCACGGCCTTCCAGAGCCACATCTCGTCCATGGCGGCGGAAGCCCTCGGGATCACCCCGAGCGCGCTCTCGGCCCGCACCGAGCACATGTGCGCCTCGGGCACCGTCGGCATCCGCTACGCCTACGCCTTCATCGCCGCCGGGCTCGCCGACCTGGTGATGGTCCTCGGCGTCGAGAAGCTCAACCAGCCGGCGGCCGACGAGGCCATCCTCAACATGGGCACGGGGGTGGACCGCGACTGGGAGGCCTGCTACGGGCTGACGGCGCCCCCCTGTTTCGCCCTGGCCGCCCAGAAACACATGGCCCGGTACGGGACCACCGAGGAGCAGCTGGCCCTCGTCGGCGTGAAGAACCACGCGCATGCCACCCGGAACCCCAATGCGCACTTCCAGAAGGGGGCGACCCTCGAGCAGGTGATGGGCTCGCGGATGATCGCCTCCCCGCTCAGACTCTTCATGTGCTCTCCCATCACGGACGGCGCCGCGGCGGTGATCCTCGCCTCGGAGGACCGGGCACGAGACCTCACCGACCGCCCGGTGTGGATCCGGGGCACGGGCCAGGCCCTCGACGGCTTCACGCTCACCTCGCTCCACGAGGACTACGCCCATTGGCCCGCCATGAAACGGGCGGCGGAGTCGGCGTACCGGATGGCGGGCATCGGCCCTGCGGACGTGGACCTGGCGGAGGTGCATGACTGCTTCGCCATCGCCGAGATCATCGCCTACGAGGAACTGGGCTTCTGCGAGAAGGGCGAGGGTGGGGGCTTCGTGGCGAAGGGACGCTCGGACTATGGCGGGGAGGTGGTGGTGAACCCCCGCGGGGGGCTCATGGGCTGCGGCCACCCGCTGGGGGCCACGGGCGTGGCCCAGGCCGCCGAGGTCTATGCCCAGCTCCGCGCGGAGGCCGGTCCGCGCCAGGTGCCTGATGCCCGCATCGGGCTTGCCCACAACAACAGCGGGATGGGCGAGCACGTGGTGATGATTTACGGGCGGGAGGCGGCGTGATGGCCTACTTCCGCGCCGTCGACCCGTTTCCGCTGGAGTCAGCGGACCAGAACAAGCTGCACGAGTTCTACGAGTACCTGGCAGCCGACAGGCTGGTGACCACCTGCTGCGGGTCCTGCCGGCGCCTGGCCTGGCCGCCCCGGGGGTTCTGTCCCGAGTGCCTCTCGGACCACTTCGAGTGGGTGGACCTGCCGCACGAGGGCACGGTGCACGGTTTCAGCATCCAGGAGACAGGGCTGCCCGCGGGCTTCCGGGCTCCAGTCGTCTTCGCCATCGTCACGGTGGGCGGACTCAGGATCTTCGGCCCTGTCGTGGGCGCTGATCCGGTCGCGCTCCGCGTCGGCGACACGGTGCGCTTCGCTCCGATCCGCGTGGCAGACGACTCCAAGGGCCTCGCCCGCCACCTGGTGGCCTTCGCGCCCGGGGCGAGACCGGCGTGAGACCGCTCAGGGTCCTCGTGGCCAAGCCAGGGCTCGACGGTCACGACCGCGGGGCCAAGGTGGTGGCGCAGGCGCTCCGCGACGCGGGGATGGAGGTGATCTACACGGGGCTCAAGCGCACCCCCGAGGCCATCGTGGCCGAGGCCGTCCAGGAGGACGTGGACGTGGTCGGGCTGTCGATCCTGTCAGGGGCGCATGCGCTGCTCTGCGAGCGGGTGGTCCGGGGGCTCAAGGCAGCCGGGGGCGACCGCGTCAAGGTCGCGGTGGGGGGCACCATCCCCCAGGCCGACATCCCGTCGCTGCTCGAGGCGGGGGCCTGGGCCGTCTTCCCCATGGGCACACCGCTGCCGGCGATCATCCAGGTCTTCGAGAGGCTCGGCCGCAGCGCGGATCGCGCGGACGCTTGCTGAGGAGGGCGGGGCTATGACCAGGGACAGGAAGACCAGGGACGTCGTGCTGCACTCGGGGATCCCCGTGAGGCCGGTATACGGGCCCGAGGATCTCGCGAGCTTCGATCCGGCGCGCGATCTCGGCGTGCCGGGGGAGTACCCCTTCACCCGCGGGATCCACCCCGAGATGTACCGGGCGCGAGTGTGGACCATGAGGCAGTACGTCGGCTTCGGGACGCCGGCGGAGAGCAACGGCCGCTTCAAGTACCTCATGTCCCACGGGCAGGACGCCCTCAATGTGGCCTTCGACCTGCCGACCCAGCTGGGGCTCGATTCCGATGACCCTCGGGCCGCCGGGGAGGTGGGGCGCGTGGGCATGGCCGTGGACAGTCTCGCCGACATGGAAGAAGCCTTCGACGGCATCGCCGCCGACCAGGTGAGCGTCTCCTTCACCATCAATTCCATGGCCGCCATCGTGCAGGCCATGTACCTGGTGGTGGCCGAGAAGCAGGGGATACGCTGGGACCGGATCGTGACGACGCCGCAGAACGACATCCTCAAGGAGTTCGTCGCGCGCGGCACGTGGGTGTACCCGGTGGAGCCCTCGCTCAGGCTCGTGGCCGACCTGGCGGAGTTCTGCGCCCGGCGGGCTCCCCGGGTCAACCCCATCTCCATCTGCGGCTACCACATCAGGGAGGCCGGCTGCACGACGGCACAGGAGATGGCCTATGGGCTCGCCATGGCCGCCGCCTACACGGAGCTCCTCCTCCGGCGTGGGCTTCCGGTGGACGACTTCGCGCCGCGGTTGTCGTTCAACTTTACCTGCTGGGGGAAGATCTTCGAGGAGGTGGCCAAGTTCCGGGCCGGTCGCCGCCTCTACGCGCGGATGATGAAGGAACGCTTCGGCGCGAAGAACCCCAAGAGCATGATGTTCCGCTCGCTCATCGGGGGCGGAGGCTCGGCCTTCACCGTGCAGGAGCCGGAGAACAACATCGTCCGCGGCGCCTATCTCGCGTTGACGGCGGCACTCTCGGGCGCCCAGACCATGGCGCTCCCCACCTATGACGAGGCGTACACCATCCCGTCTTCCAAGGCCCAGCTCATCGCGCTCCGGACCATGCAGATCTGCGCGGAGGAGAGCGGCGTGGCGGACACGGTGGACCCCCTGGGCGGCTCGTACTACGTGGAGGCCCTCACCCAGGCAATGGAGGGGAAGATCCTCGAGGAGCTGGCGCATGTCGAGACGCTCGGCGGCTTCGTCGAGGCCGTCAAGTCGGGCGCTCTCCAGGCCGAGGTGGCGCGGGAGGCGTACCGCTTCGAGCAGAAGGTCCTCTCGGGGGAGATCCCCAAGGTGGGCGTGAACCGCCACGTGGCGCAGGATGGCGCCGGCCAGAGCCAGGACCTCGAGCTCTACCGGGCGGACCCGAAGGTGGCCGAGGCGCAGGTGGCGAAGCTCGAGCGGCTCCGCCGGGAACGCGACGGCCGGGCCGTGGCCAGCGCGCTGGACCGGCTCAGGGACGCGGCCCGGGGCCCGGGCAATCTCATGGAGCCCATCCTCGAGGCAGTGCGCGCCTACGCGACGCTCGGCGAGATGGCGGGCGCGCTCAAGGACGTCTTCGGCGAGCACAAGGAGCCGGTGAGGTTCTGAGGATGACGCTCTTCTCCGGGGTGCGGGTGCTGGATCTCTCGCGCATGCTCGCCGGACCGTATGGCTCGATGCTGATGGCCGATCTTGGGGCGGAGGTGATCAAGATCGAGGAGCCGGACGGCGGTGACCCCATGCGGGGCATGGGGCCGCCCTTCCTCCCGAACGGCGAGAGCGCCTACTTCCTCAGCATCAACCGGAACAAGAAGAGCGTGGCGCTGGATCTCACCCAAGAAGCCGGCCGCGCCGTCCTCCGCGACCTCGCGCGCGTCGCCGACGTGGTGTGGGACAATTTCAGGCCGGGCGTGCTGGCGAGGCTGGGCGCAGACCCCGGGAGGCTCAGGGCCGTCAACCCACGCCTGGTCTGCTGCTCGATTTCCGCCTTCGGGCAGGAGGGACCGTATCGCGGCTGGCCGGCCTTCGATCTCGCGCTCCAGGCCATGGGCGGGGCCATGAGCATCACGGGGGAGGAGGGGCGCGCTCCCTTGCGCATGGGCCTGCCCATGGGCGACCTGGCGGGCGGGATGTTCGGCGCGCTCGCCGTGGCCGGGGCGCTGTTCAGGCGGGAGCGGACGGGGCAGGGAGGGATCGTGGACCTCTCGCTCCTGGACTGCCAGGTGTCACTGCTGACCTATCTCGCGCAGTACTTCTGGACCGACGGGAAGGTGCCCGGGCCGATGGGCTCGGGCCACACCTCGGTCGTGCCCTACCAGGCGCTGCCCGCGCGCGACGGCTACCTGGTCGTCGCCATCTTCGCCGAGAAGTTCTGGTCCGGCTTCTGCCGCGCCATGGAGCGGCCGGACATCGCGCGGGACCCGCGCTTCGAGACGAACCTCCAGCGCGCCGCAGCCAGGAGCGCGCTGATCGCGCTGCTGGAGGAGATCTTCGCGACGCGGTCGGTGCACGACTGGCTCGAGGCGCTGCGCCGGGAGGGGGTGCCGGCGGCCCCGATCCAGTCGGTGGGCCAGGTGCTGTCCGACCCTCAGGTCAGGCATCGGCAGATGGTGGTGGAGCTGAGCCACCCTGCCCTGGGTCGCGTGCCAGCGCTCGGCACCCCGATCAAGGTGGACGGGGCGCTGGGGCTCGAGGTGCGGCCGGCGCCGCGGCTGGGGGAGCACACCGAGGAGGTGCTGAGGGGCCTCCTCGCCTACCAGGACGAGCGGGTGGAGTGCCTGAGGCGCGAGGGGGTGGCCCCGTGAGCTTCGACATCATCGGCAAGGCGACGCCCAAGCGGGATGGCCTCGACAAGGTGACGGGCCGGACGCAGTATCTCCACGACCTCGCGCTGCCGCGCCTGGCCCACGGGGCCATCCTGAGGACCGCGTTCCCGCACGCGCGGATTGTGCGCATCGACACCGCTGCCGCCGAGCGCCTGCCCGGCGTCATCGGCGTGATCACGGCCGACGGGGTGGAGCAGCGCCCCTTCGGCTACGCGAAGGACCACCTGGCGCTCAAGGGCGGGCCGGGCAACCGGAAGGTCCGCTGCATCAGGGACGAGATCGCCGCCGTGGCGGCCCAGACGGCGGAGATCGCCCAGGAGGCCCTCGGGCTCATCGAGGTCGAGTACGAGGAGCTACCGGCGGTGTTCGATCTTGACTCCGCCCTCCGCCCGGGCGCGCCGCTCGTGCACGAGGAACTCGGCACGAACCTGGTGACCCTCCGCTACCAGTTCTCCCACGGCGACGTCGAGGCCGGCTTCGCGCGCGCCGCGGCCGTCGCCGAGGGGACGTATCGGCTCACCTACGTGACCACGGCGTGTCTCGGGACCATGGTGTCGATCGCCTCCTGGGGAGCAGATGGCTCGCTCACCATGTGGACGACCACGCAGGTGCCCTTCCTCTACCAGCGCGATCTCGGAGAGGCGCTCGGGATCGGCGGGCACCGGGTGAGGGTGATCCAGCCGCCGGTCGGAGGCAACTTCGGGCGCGGCCTCGACCTCTACCCCATCGACATCATCGCCGCCCTCCTGGCCCGCCATGTCCGGCGGCCCGTCAAGATCGCCTTCGAACGCCTGGAGGAGTTCATCGCGAGCCCGACCCGCGAGCCCTGCGTCATCCACCTCCGGACGGCCGCGGACGCCGCCGGCCGGCTGCTGGCGCGCGAGGCCCGCGTCGTCATCGACAACGGCGCGTACGTCTCCTGGGGCTCGACGACGCCGTACGTCATGCTCTCCACGACGGCAGGACTCTACCGCTGCCCGGCCGTGCGCTTCGACACGACCATCGTCTACACCAACAACCCCTACTCGGGGTCGATGCGAGGCTACGGCAACCTCGAGGCAACCTTCGCCATCGAGGCGCAGATGGACGACCTCGCCGAGCGGCTCGGGATGGACCGGATGGAGATCCGGCGCCGCAACGCGACGAAGACGGGGGACGTGAACCCGCAGGGCAACGTGATCACCTCCTGCGCCATGACCGAGTGCCTGGACACGGTGGAGCGGGCGATCTCGCTGGCGGCACCCGGGGCGACGCGACCCGGCTGGAAGCGCGGTGTCGGGTATGCGGCCATGTTCCACGTGGCCGGCGGCGCGCGCGTGTACCGCTCGGACGGCTGCGGGGCCATCCTCAGACTCGACGACTTCGGCAAGGTGTTGCTGCTCACGGGCGCCAGCGAGATCGGCCAGGGGTCCGAGACCGTGCTCGCCATGATCGTGGCCGAAGAGCTGGGTATCCCGCTGGAGCGCGTGGAGGTGATCAACAGCGACACCTCCGTCAAGCCGTGGGACGTGGGCGTGCACGCCAGCCGGACGACCTTCATCGCGGGCAATGCAGCGCTCCAGGCCGCGCGCTCGCTGAAGCGCAGGCTCCTGGCGCTGGCGGCGGAGGTGATGGACGAGAAGGCCGAGGAGCTCGAGCTCGTCGGGGGACAGGTGCGCGTCCGGGGCCGGCCGGAGCGGAGCGTCCCGTACGAGCGCGTGGTGCGCGCCGGCCACTTCCGTCCCGGCGGCCAGGCGCTCGTCGCCGAGGCGTTCTACGATCCGCCGAACGAGATGCTGTCGAAGGATCTCCGGGGCAATGTCTCGGCGGCCTACGGGTTCGCCGCCCAGGCGGCGCTGGTGGAGGTGAGCGAGGAGACCGGGGAGGTGCGCGTCCTCCGGATCGTCTCCGCTCACGACGTGGGCCGGGCGCTGAACCCCATGGCCGCTGAGGGGCAGATTCACGGCGGGATCCACATGGGGCTGGGCTATGCGCTCAGCGAAGCGCTGCTGATCCAGGAGGGACGGGTACTCAACCCGCAGTTCATGGAGTATGCGCTCTTCCAGGCGACCGACATGCCGGAGATCGACGTGCGCCTGATCGAGACAGTGGACCAGAGCGGCCCCTTCGGCGCCAAGGGCCTGGGTGAGTCCGGGGTGATCCCGGTGTCGGCAGCCATCGCCAACGCGGTCAAGGACGCCATCGGCGTGCGCTTCACCGAGCTTCCCATCACCCCCCAGCGCGTTCACGCCGCCCTGGTCGCGGCGCGTAGCACAGGACGGGCGCCCCGATGAGCGCCAAAGGCGCGAAGAGGCCAAACCGCAGGCGCGAAGAGGCCAAACCGCAACGCAGACTCTTCGACGTTCAAGCAAGAGGAAAACAGCAGCCCATGACCGAGCAGCCGACCCCGAGCCTGCTGGGGGAGCTCCGAGACGACGGCCACGGCCGGCTCCTGTATCGGGGATCGCGCTTCCTGCTGATCCGTCCCGAGACGCTGGTGGCCGTCCAGCGCGCCGTGGAGACGGCCGCCGGCTCCGGGGCGGCGGAGTGCTTCGCCGCCGGGGGCCGGGTGGGCGGCGCCCGCGCCGCCGCGGCTGTGGCCGGGGACGCCCGCGGGCGACTGGACCTGCTCGTGAAGATGGGACGGGAGCTGGGCTGGGGGGAGTTCGGCGTGGAGGCCTGGAGCCCGGTGGGGTTCGTCATCACGGTGAAGCACTCCCCCTTCGCCGAGGCCCATGGCCGGAGTCAGCGGCCCGTGTGCCACCTCATCCGCGGCGTCGTCGAGTCCTTCGCCGAGCAGCTCCTGGGTCGCCCGATGCAGGTCAGCGAGGCCAGCTGCGAGGCGGCCGGCGGCCCGGTCTGCCGCTTCGAGGCGCGGGCGTGACACGGGGGTCGCTCCGCGTCGGCATCACCACCATGGCGACGGAGCCGCCCGACCGCTTCCGCGCGCTGGTCCAGTTCACCGAGGAGAGCGGGTTCGACGAGCTGTGGGTCTGCGACTCGTCGCTGCACGCCCGCGACGTGTATGCTTCTCTCGCGCTCGTGGCGACGGGCTCACGACGTCTTCGCTTCGGTCCCAACTGCACGGTGGCCGGCCCCGCAGGGCTCTGGATCGAGCGTCTCACCGACGTGGTCGCCCGCGGCATCCGCCACCTGAACATCCTCCTCCTGAGTGCCGACAAGCTCTCCATGGTGAAAGACCTCGGAGAGAAGGTCCTGCCAGACCTCCGGGCCCTCTGAGATGGCCTACCGGATCGGAGTGGATGTGGGGGGGACCTTCACTGACTTCCTCCTGCACCATCACGGAGAGGTCCCGGTGGTCGCCAAGACGCCGAGCACGCCCGAGGATCTATCGGAGGGCTTCCTCGTGGGTCTCGGCGAGCTCGCCGCGGCCAAGGGCATGGGGCTGAGGGAGTTCCTCGGCCGCGTGGACGTGATCGTCCACGGAACCACGGTGACGACGAACGCGGTGCTCACGGGCTCCGTCGCACGGGTAGGGCTGCTCACGACGCGAGGCTTCCGCGACGCCCTGGCCATGCGCCGGGGCATCCGCGAGGCCCAGTACGACAACCGGTGCGCCCCCCCCACGCCGCTGGTGCCGCGCTGGCTCCGCCTGCCCGTGACGGAGCGGGTGGAGGTGTCGGGCGAGGTCACGACGCCCCTCGAGCCGGAGAGTCTCGAGGCGGCGCTCGCGGGGCTCCGCGAGGCCGGCATCGAGGCGGTGGCAATCTGCTTCCTGCACGCCTGGGCCAACCCCGCCCACGAGATCCTCGCCGAGACGCGGGCGCTGGCGGCGCTGCCGGGCGCCTACGTGTCCCGCTCCTCGGCCCTCGTGCCCCAGATCCGCTTCACCGAACGCGTGAGCACCACGGTGCTCAACGCCGCCGTGGGCCCGGTGCTGTGCCGCTACCTCGACCGGCTCGGCGCGCGGCTGGGCGAGGTGGGGTTCCGCGGTGTGCTCCTGATCATGCAATCCAACGGGGGCGTGGCGGAGCCGGCGGCGGTACGGGCGGCGGCGGCCAGCACGCTCTTCTCCGGGCCCGCGGCGGCACCCACGGCCGCCCTCGCGTACGCGACGCCCCACGGCGTTCGCGACTTCCTCACCGTGGACATGGGGGGTACGTCCTTCGACGTGTGCCTGGTTCGGGACGGCGCGGCAGCCATGACCACCGAGGGGCGCATCGCGCGCTATCCCTTCGGCCTCGCCGCGCTGGCCATCCACACCATCGGCGCCGGGGGGGGCTCCATCGGCTGGCTGGACGACGGAGGGCTCCTGCGCATGGGGCCCCGGAGCGCCGGAGCCGTCCCGGGACCCGCCTGCTACGGCCGCGGGGGAATCCCGCCGACGTGCACCGACGCCGACCTGCTGCTCGGCAGCCTCCGCGCGGAGCGCTTCCTGGGCGGCCGGCTGCGCCTGGACGCGGCGGCGGCGTGGCGCGCGGTGGAGACACTGGCGGGCCCGCTCCGGCTGTCCGTGGAGGAGACGGCCGCAGGCATGGTGCAGGTGATCGACGCCAACATGGCTGCCGGGATCCGCCACGTGACAGTGGAGCGGGGACACGACCCGCGGGAATTCCTCCTGGTGGTCGGCGGCGGCGCGGGCCCGGTCCACGCCGCGGGGATCGCCGCCGAGCTGGGGCTCACGCGCATCCTGGTGCCGCGCGGCTCGCCCATCTTCTGTGCTGGGGGGCTCCTGCTCTCCGACCTCCGCCACGATCTCGTCCAGACCTACGTGACGCCCTTCGAGCGAGCCGAAGGTAACAGGCTGCGCGCCATCGTGGCTTCCCTCGGACGCCAAGGGCGCGACGCGGCCGGCGCCGAGCGGATCGGCGAGGGGCAGGTGACGCTCTCCTTCGCCTGCGACGTCCGGTATCTCGGCCAGTACCACGAGCTGGCGGTGCCCTGGCTCCCGGACGAGGCGCAGGAGGGTGACCTCGGCGGAGTCGCGAAGCGCTTCCACGAGACGCATGACCGGCTCTATGGCTACGCGCTCCCGGATACGCCGCTCGAGCTGGTGAATGTCCGCGGGGTGGCCCTCGGGGTCACGGAGAAGCCCGCGCTGCCCGAGGTCCCGCCAGGGACGGGGGACGGGGCGCGGCGCGGCCGCCGTCCTGTGTGGATGGGCGAGGCCCGAGCCTTTGCGGAGACGGTTGTCTACGAGGGCGAGGCCCTCGGGGCGGGCGCGCGTCTGTCGGGACCCGCGGTGGTGGAGCTCGACACCACCACGGTGGTCGTCCCTCCCGCATGGCGCCTCGAAACCGACCGCCACGGTTCCTTCCTCCTGGACCGGCTCGCGTGAGCGCCGATCCAGTCTTCGCCTCCGTCCTCGAGCGGAGGCTCAAGGCCATCACGGAGGAGATGGGGCTGACGCTGCTCCGCACCACGCGCTCGCCCATCCTCAGCGAGGCGCGGGACTTCGTCACCGGCCTCTACGGCCCGCGCGGGGAGATCCTCGCCCAGTCGGAGTACATCCCGATCCTGGCCTTTGCGCTGCAGCCCGCCTGCCGCGCCGTGATCGCCGCCTTCCGCGACGACGTCCACCCGGGCGATGTCTTCCTCCACAACGACGTCTTCTCGGGGGGAAACCAGAACAACGACGTGGCGGTGTTCCGGCCGGTCTTCGTCGACGGGCGGGTGGCGGCCTGGGCCGCGACCACGGGGCACCAGGCCGACATCGGCGGCGCTCAGGCGGGGGGCTACAACCCCAGGGCCACGGAGGTGTGGCAGGAGGCGCTCAGGATCCCGCCGCTCAGGATCGTCGAGAGGGGGGCGGTGCGGGACGATGTCTGGCGGCTGGTGTTCTCGAACGTGCGACTGCCCATCGTGGAGCAGGACATCCGTGCCCAGATGGGCGGCACCGTGGTGGGCGAGCGGGGGTTGATGGAGCTGTACCGGCGCCACGGGGCGGCCAGGGTGGAGGAGCACATCCGCTACCTCTTCGACGCGGCCGAGCGGCGCATGCGCACGGAGCTGTCGCACATCCCCGACGGGACCTGGGTGGGCGAGAGCACGGTCTTCTACGACGGGCATCACGACGGCAGCCGGCACCCGATCCGCGTGACCATCCAGACGCGGGGCGGCGAGATCAGCCTGGACTACGCGGGCACCGCGCCCCAGACACCGGGCTTCGTCAACGCGCCCTATGCCTCCTCCTTCTCGGCAATCCTGCTGACGCTTCTGATGCTCGTGGATCCCGACATCCCACACAACGAGGGCATCCTCCGGCCGATCCGCGTCCACATCCCGGCCGGGTGCATCCTGAACGCGGACTTCCCGGCGGCGACGACCTTCGGCAACACGCTGGCCGGGCCGCATTCCGATGCGATCTTCCGGGCCCTGGCGCCGGCCATGCCCGAGCGCGTGTCAGCCGGGTGGAACCGGATGCTCGGGATGACCGTGGCGGGAATGGACCCGCGCGCCGGCCGCCGCTACGTGGACATTCTGTTCCTGGCGCTCAAGGGCGGGTCGGGGGCCGTGGCTGGCTGCGACGGCTACGACCATATTGGGCTCATCAACACGGCGGGCGGTCTCCTGGCGCAGGACTACGAGATGCTGGAGGTCCAGACCCCCCATCGGCTGCTGCGCCACGAGTACCAGACCGACTCGGCGGGAGCGGGACGCTGGCGCGGCGGCTGCGGTGTGGAGACGGAACTCGAGATCCACGGCGACGAGGTGACAGGGATCGTCTTCGGCGACGGCGTGGACGAGGAGGCGCGGGCCTTCGGGCTCTTCGGCGGTCACTCGGGCGGCCTCAATCGGATCGAGCTCCGGACGCCGGCGGGACAGCTCCTGGCACCCCGCTCGAAGGATGTGATCGCCATCCCGCGCGGCAGCCTCTTCCGGCAGGCCGCGGGCGGCGGCGGCGGCCACGGCGATCCCCGGGAGCGTCCGGCCAGTCTCGTGGCGGACGAGGTGCGGGACGGCCTGATCTCGGTGGAGGCAGCCCGGCGGGACTACGGCGTCTGGGTGGACCCGGACACGCTGGCGTCGGACGAGGCGCGCACGGCCGCGCTCAGGGCCCGGCCGGGGGGGGCCGCATGAGCGCGGCTGCCGTGGTTCACGTCGTCGTCAGCGGGCTGGCCACGGGGAGCATCTACGCCCTGATGGCGCTGGCACTGGTGATCATCTACAACGCCACGCGGACGCTCAACTTCGCCCAGGGGGAGATGCTGATGGTCTCGACCTTCGTGGCCTGGGCGGCCCAGCGCGCCTGGCAGCTCCCCCTGCCGGTCACGCTGCTGGTGGCGGCCGCGGCCGGCGCCGGCGTGGCGCTCGTCTTCGAGCGCGCGATCATCCGCCGCTCCATCGCCGCCACCCACTGGGACGTGCTCATCATCACGGTGGGGCTGTCGCTGATGCTGCGCGCTGCGGCGGGGCTGATCTGGACGCACGAGGACTTCGCCTTCCCCTCCTTCTTCGGCAACCGCCCCATGGTGGTGGGTCCGATCAGGCTGGCGCCCGTATCGCTGGGAATCATCGGCGGCTCGCTCCTTCTCATGCTGGGGCTCTACGTTCTCTTCACCCACACGCGCATCGGGCGGGCCATGCGCGCGGTGGCGCAGAACCAGCGGGCGGCGCGGCTCATGGGGATCAGCGTCGAGCGCATGTACTCGCTGTCATGGGTGCTCGCGGGGGTGGTGGGTGCCATCGCAGGCGTCCTCGTCGCGCCGGTGACCTTCCTCTCCACGAAGATGGGGCTCGTCGTGATCAACGGCTTCACGGCGGCGGTGATCGGGGGCTTCGGCTCCATGCCGGGGGCCGTGGCGGGGGGGATGCTGCTGGGCGTGATCGAGAACCTGGCGCCGCTGTACCTGCCCTCGGGAATCCGCTACTCCGTCCCCTTCCTGGTCTTGATCGCCATCCTCCTGATCCGCCCGGCGGGGCTCTTCGGTCGGGTCGAGCAGAGGAAGGTCTGATGCGGCGGTGGGCGCTGGGCGCGGCGGCGGCAGGGCTGCTCGCCTGGCCCTGGGTGGCGCCCCGGTACCTGATCTTCCTCGCCAGTCTCGTGCTGGTCAACGCGGTGGTGGCCATCGGCCTCAATCTCCTGAGCGGCTATACGAATCAGCTCTCCTTCGGCCACGCGGGCTTCCTCGCCATCGGGGCCTATGCCGCCGCGCTGCTCACCATCCACGCCCCCACGGTGCCGGTGATCGTCACGCTCGCGGCGGCGGGAGCAGTCACGGCGGCGGTCGGGCTCGGCTTCGGCGTGCCGTGCTTGAGGCTCGGCGGGCTCTATCTCAGCATGGCGACGCTGGCGTTCGGCTTCGTGGTGTCCGAGGTCATCCTGAGCCTGGACGGGCTGACCCTGGGGGCCGACGGCCTGCGCGTCCCGGCGGGCCGTCTCGCGGGCTTCACGCTGGCGACGGACACCGCGCGCTACTACCTGACGGCGGCTGTGGCCGCAGCGCTCGTGGCCGCGGCCGTCAACCTGACGCGGAGTCGGGTGGGCCGCGCCTTCCTCGCCATCCGGGAGAGCGAGGTGGCGGCCCAGGCCAGCGGCGTCTCGCTGGCTGCCTACAAGACCGCCGCCTTCGGCGTCTCGGCCTTCTACACGGGCGTGGCCGGCGGGCTCTTCGCCTTCGTGGTCGGCTTCCTCTCGCCCGATGCCTTCGATGTCTTCCTCTCCGTGGACTTCGTCGTCATGATCATCCTCGGCGGGCTCGGCTCGGTACCGGGCTCGATCGCGGGCGCGGCCGTCGTGACGGTACTGCACGACTGGCTGGCCGCCTTCCAGAACTTCCGGCCCCTCATCTTCGGCGCGATCCTCATCGCCTGCATGCTCTTCATGCCCGGCGGGATGGCACACGCGCTGAGGCCGCCGGGGCGCCGGTGACCCACACCCGACAGAGGAGGACGTCCATGCGACTCATCCTTTCGCTCCTCACCGCGGCGCTGGCCCTCGGGGCAAGCGCGCCCGCCCTCGCCCAGCAGGGAGTCACCGACACGGAGATCGTGGTCGGCTGCTCCAACTCGTTCTCGGGTCCGCTGGCATTCACGGGCGAGCAGCTGACGAAGTTCGGCATCGACCTCTACTTCAAGGGCGTCAATGATGCCGGCGGCATCCACGGCCGGAAGGTGCGCACGGTCTACTACGACGACGGCTACCGGCCGCAGGACGCCGTCGCCAACACGAGGAAGCTGGTGGAGCAGGACAGGGTGTTCGCGATCCTGGCCTCGCAGGGGACGGCCCCCGTCGCGGCCACCGTGGGCTACCTCGAGGAGAACCGCGTCCCCCTCCTCTTCCCGTACCAGGGCTCCACCGTGACGCGCGGGAAGAAGTACGTCCTCAATGGCATGACGCTCTACGACCGCCAGGCGCGGATGATGGTGGACTACCTGGTGGGGCAGCGCAGGCTCAAGACCTTCGCAGCGATCTACCAGGACGACGAGTACGGCCGGGCCTTCCTGGGCCCGTTCGAGAAGGACCTGGCGCGCCACGGGCTCAAGCTCGCGGCGGCGGAGCCCGTCAAGCGGGGGGCCACGGATGTGAGCGCCCAGATCGCCAAGCTCCAGGCCGCCAGGCCCCAGGTGACCTTCCTCGTGCTCACCCCAGGGCCGGGGGCCCAGGCACTCAAGGAACGGCAGAAGATCGGCTGGACCGACACGCTGATGGTCTCCTCCGGGCCGCTCACCGACGAGCGCTTCCTGGGGCTCGCCGGCGAGGCCGCGGAGGGGACCGAGGGGCTGTCCCTCTGGCCTGACCCGCTGACCTCCGAGCTCCCCGGTGTCCGCGCCTACCGGGAGGCGCTCCGGAAGTTCGCGGCCAAGGCCGAGCCCAACCGCTACGCGCTCCACGGCTACGTCGCGGCCATGGTGTTCACCGAGGCGGCCAAGCGGGCCGGCAAGGGCCTGACGCGCGAGTCGCTCATGACCGCGCTCACGTCGATCAAGGCCTTCGAGACCGGCATCCTGCCGCCGATCAGCATCGGGGCCGACCTCGAGCCGCTCAAGCAGGGCTTCTGGGTGCGCATGGAGAAGGGGCGCTTCAAGCCCCTCACGGACTGGCTCAAGTCGGAGTGACCGTGGCCCTCCTCAGCGTCGAGGATCTCTCCATCGCCTTCGGCGGCCTCGCCGCCCTGTCCGGCGTGACCCTCGAGGTCAACGAGGGGGAGATCTTCGCGCTGATCGGGCCCAACGGCGCTGGCAAGACCACGGTGTTCAACGTGCTGACCGGTCTCTACCGCCCGACGGCCGGCCGCGTCGCCTATGCCGGGACCGACCTGCTGCGTCTGGCTCCCCACGAGATCGCCCGCCGCGGGGTGGGGCGCACCTTCCAGAACACCGAGGTCTTTCGCCAGCTGACGGCGCTGGAGAACGTGCTCATCGGCGAGCACGGGCAGCTCCGGAGCTCGCTGTGGAGCGCAGCGCTGGGGCTACCCAGGGTGCGCCGGGAGGAGGCGGCGGCCCGGCGGCGGGCGCTCGAGCTGCTCGAGCGCTTCGGGCTCCGGGACGCCGCGGAGGTGGAGGCGGGGAGTCTCCCGCTCGGGAGCCAGAAGCGCCTGGAGATCGCCCGGGCGCTTGCCTCCGGACCCCGCCTCCTCCTGCTGGACGAGCCCGCGGGCGGCCTCAACCCCACGGAGACGCGGACGCTCATGGAGCTGATCTGCGCGCTGCGGGAGGGGCTCAAGCTCACCGTTATGGTGGTCGAGCACGACATGGACCTGGTCATGGCCATCTCGGACCGGATCGCGGTCCTGGACTACGGGCGGAAGATCGCGGAGGGCAAGCCGCGCGAGATCGCGGCGGACCCCGCGGTGATCGAGGCCTATCTGGGCAGAGATGAAGCCGACGCTTGAGCTCGAGGAGGTCAGTGTGTACTACGGCAAGCGCCGGGCGCTCGAGGGGGTCTCGCTCCAGCTCGGCGAGGGAGAGATCGTCACGCTCCTCGGGGCCAACGGGGCGGGGAAGTCCACGACGCTCCGGGCGGTGTCGGGCCTCGTCCGGCCCTTGCGCGGGCGCATCCTCTACGACGGCCGCGACGTCACGGGCTGGCCGGCGGATGCCATCGTGGCGGCGGGCATCGGGCATGTGCCCGAGGGGCGGGACCTCTTTCCCGAGTTCACGGTGCTTGATAACCTCCTCGTCGGCGGCCACACGGTGGGGCGGCGGGAGCTGGCCGCCCGGCTCGAGCTGGGCTTCGAGCTGTTCCCCCTCCTCCGCGAGCGGAAGCGGCAGCGGGCCGGGACCCTGTCGGGGGGCGAGCAGCAGATGCTGGCCATGGCGCGGGCCCTGGTGTCCCGGCCGCGCGTCCTCCTGCTGGACGAGCCGTCACTGGGGCTGGCCCCCATACTCACGCGGGAGATCTTCCGCGTGATCCGGCAGATCAACCAGCGGGGGGTGTCCGTGCTGCTCGTGGAGCAGAACGCGCGCCGCGCGCTGGGCGTGGCTGACCGCGGCTACGTGCTCGAGACCGGGCGGCTCGTGGTCGCGGGCCCCTCGCGGGAGCTGCTGGAGGACCAGCGGGTGCGCACCGCCTATCTCGGCCTCAGCCCGCCGGGCGCCGGCGCGGACAAGGGAGAGTGAGCGCATGGTCCGCTTCACCCCGGAACAGGAGGAGTTCAGGAAGTCGGTGGCCCGCTTCGTGGCCGCCGAGGTCGCGCCTGCCGCGGCGGCCATGGACGACCGGGCGGAGTTCCCCAGGGCGCTCTTCCGTCGTCTCGGGGAGCTCGGGTACCTGGGGCTGCGCTATCCCGAGGCCTACGGCGGCGCCGGCTGCGACATGGTCACCTACTGCCTCTTCGCCGAGGAGCTGGCCCTGGGCTCGCTGTCGCTCGCGGCCGTGGGGGGCATGCAGTCGCTGATGGGCACGTACTTCATCTACAGGTACGGCAGCGACGAGATCCGGCAGCGCTACCTCGTCCCCGCGCTCCGGGGCGAGCTCGTGGCCACCTTCGCGCTCACCGAGCCCGATGCCGGCTCCGACGTCGCGAACATCAAGGCGCGGGCCGAGCGGCGCGGCGCCGGCTGGGTGCTGAGGGGACGCAAGATCTGGGTCACCAACGCCCCCGTCGCGGACGTCCTCACGGTGGCCGCCAAGACCTCGGCGGAGCGCGGGGTGAAGAACATCGCCCTCTTTCTGCTGGACCGGGCGACCATGCGGGGGATCTCCCTCAGCAAGAAGATCGACAAGATGTCCGTGCGAGCCTCCGAGACGGGGGAGATCGTCCTCGAGGACGTGGAGGTGCCGGACGGGCACCTCCTGGGCGGCGAGACGGGCGGGGTGGAGAAGGTCGGGGGGGTGCTCGCCGAGGCGCGCATCATGACCGCCGCGCTGTCGGTGGGGCTGGCCCGCGCGGCGTACCAGGCTGCGCTCGACTACGCGCGCCAGCGGACGGCCTTCGGGAAGCCCATCGTCGAGCATCAGGCCATCGGCTTCAAGCTCGCGGACATGCTGACGGCGATCCACGCCGCGACGCTCATGACCTACCAGGCGGCGGGGCGCCTGGACGCCGAGCAGCCGGTGGGCCGGGAGGCCGCCATGACCAAGCTCTTCGCTTCCGAGATGGCCGTGCGGGTCACCGACGACGCCGCGCGCATCCTGGCCTCCTACGGGCTCGCCATGGAGTACCCGGTGCAGCGCTACTTCCGCGACGCTCGCTTCCTGCTGCCGGGCGGTGGCACCTCCGAGATCCTGCGCCTCATCATCGGGCGGGAGCTGGACTGGGACCGCGGGGGAGCCTTCGCATGAACGGGTCGCCGGCGCCCATGTTCCAGCCCTCGGTAGAGACGCGCCCGCGGGAGCAGCTCGAAGCCCTCCAGCTCGAGCGGATGCGCCGCACGCTCGGTCTCATCAAGGAGAACGCGGCCTACCGCAAGCGCCTCGGCTCCGTGGACGCCGAGGCGCTCCGGTCCGCCGCCGACTGGGCGCGGCTCCCGTTCCTGACCAAGGATGCGCTGCGCGACGCCTACCCTCTCCAGCTCTGCTGCGCGCCCCGAGGAACCATCAAGCGGGTGCACATGTCCTCCGGGACCACCGGCAATCCCATCGTGAACCCGTACACCCGCGCCGACATCGCCCAGTGGGGCGAGGTCATGGCCCGCTGCTACGTGGCGGCGGGCGTCACCTCTGCCGACGTCGTCCAGATCACGCCGTCCTTCGGGCTGTTCACCGGAGGCTTCGGCTTCCACTACGGCGCCGAGCGGCTGGGCGTCATGGTGGTGCCGGCGGGCGCCGGGCGCAGTGCCCTGCAGCTCAAGCTCATGAAGGACCTGGGCGCGACGGTGCTGGCGGGCATCGCTACCTACCCGCTGCGCCTGCTCGAGGTCGCGCGGGAGGAAGGCTTCGACCTGCGGGAGCTGAGGCTGCGGGTGGCCATCCTGGGATCGGAGATGTGGTCCGATGACCTGCGCGCCCTCATCGAGCGCGAGCTCGGCATCGAGACCTTCGACATCATCGGCATGACCGAGAGCGGCGGGCCGGGGCTCGGCATCGACTGCCGGGCCCACGGCGGGATCCACGTCTGGGAGGACCACTACTACTGCGAGATCGTCGATCCCCTGACCGGCAGCCTGCGCCCGGACGGGCAGGAGGGGGAGCTGGTGCTCTCGACGCTCACACGCGAGGGACTGCCCCTCGTCCGGTACCGGACCCACGACCTCACCCGCGTGGTGAGCCGGGATCCCTGCGCCTGCGGGCGTACCCATCTCCGGCTCGACCGGCTGCGGGGGCGCACCGATGACATGGTGATCTTCAAGGGGGTGAACTTCTACCCGTGCCAGATCGAGTCGCTGGTCGTGGGGCGAGCAGGCCTCGGCCACGAGTACCAGGTGCTGCTCGAGCGCAGCCCCGAGGGCGCCGACCGGATGCGCCTGCTCGTCGAGGTGAAGCCGGATTTCGATCCGGAGAGCCTGAGGGGGCTCCAGCGGGAGTTCAAGGATCTGCTCAACCTCACGCCGGAAGTGACGACCCTCAAGGAGGGAGGGATCCCGCGACCCCAGGGGAAGGCCGTGAGGGTCGTGGACCGTCGCGCCACCCAACCATGAGTGCCCGCGACGGCTGCGGCTTCCTCCGGCGAGCGGGCGACGTGTCGCTGAGCCCGGACTTAACATAATGCACCTTATCGGACATCAGATCGCCCTCGCGGGACTCCCGAGGCGCAGGGAGAGAGCAAACAGCAGCGCCTTACTGCTTTGGAGGGGTCTCGGGGCTGGCGAGCCGGCTACGGATGTCGGCGGCGCGCCGGCTATCCGGGCGCTCCTTGAGCAGGCGCGAGTAAGTCTCGCGCGCCGCCGCCGGATTGCCGCCGAACTCCTGGGCACGGGCCAATCCCAAGAGCCCCTCCTCGTAGAGGAAATCCTTCGGGGTCAGCCCGCCGAGGGCCGCCTGAAAGGCGACCTGGGCCCTGGCGTGGTCGCGCTGAGCCTCCCAGGTGTATCCGATGCCGACAGCCGCCAGGCTCCTCAGGGTGGCCGTGGCGCCCTTGGCGATGGCGATCTCGTAGGCGCCGCGCGCGGCGGCGTGCTGGCCGGCCTCGAAGCGGAGATTGCCGAGCCGGTAGGCCGCCTCGGCGGCTCCGGAGAATCGCGGGTACTCGGTGAGGACGGCCTCGAGAGCCCGGAGCGCTCGGTCACGGGCCTCGGCCGACGCTCCGGCCGCCGTGGCCTGCTGGGCGAGCTCCGCTGCAGCGACGAGCGCCAGGCGGCCACGCGCGTCCTGCGCGTTGTACCAGCTGTAGCCGCCGAAGGCCGCGGCCCCCAGCAGGCTCAGCGCGGCGAGCGCCACGACGGTCCAGCGCACCACACGGGAGGTCCTGCGCCAGGCCGCCAGAAGATCCGGCACCGGCATCAGCCTCCGGCCCGGGGCGCGGTGGGGCGAGTCGTGGCCGGGCGCTCCACCCAGATCTCCCCCTTCACGGAGGCGCCGTCGGCGGCCGAGAAGCTTCCCGTGCGGAGGGTGCCGGTGAGAACGCCCGAGGGCAGGATCTCCACGCGCGTCGACGCCGAAAGGTTGCCGCGCACGGTCCCGCCGATCACGATGGCCGCGGCGTCGATGTTGGCATCCACCTGGGCGCCCTCGCCCACGAGCACGCGCCCGGTCACCTTGATCTCGCCCTCGAACTTGCCGAGGATCTGGAAGTCCCCTTCCCCGGCCAGCTCGCCCCGGAAGGAGAGGCGGCCGCCGATGCCCGCGCTCGCCGGGACGCTGACGCTGTCGCTGCGCCGGGGCGCCGGCTCCTCGGCCTCGGGATCGCTGTCCGCGCCGCTCAGGCCGAGGTAGCCGAGCGCGGCGCGCATCACGCCCACGGCTGGGCTCCGGCCGCCGGGTCGGATGAGTGGCTCACTCTCGTATGCTAGGCGGAGCGCACTGGAGAGTCAAGGAAAGGAGCGGGCCATTGCCACAGCGCTTGAGATTCTGCATGGCCTGCGGGCGGCGGCTCGCCAGCGTCCGCGAGGAGGGGCACGCGCGACGCCGCTGTCCGCGTTGCGGCTGGACGTTCTACAACAACCCGGTGCCCGCGGTGCTCGGCATCGCCGAGCGCGGAGGGCGCGTGCTCCTGGCCCGGCGCGCGGCGCCGCCCTACGAGGGGACCTGGGACCTGCCGGGCGGCTTCCTCGAGGCGGGAGAGACGCCTGAGCGCGCCCTGCTCCGCGAGCTTCGCGAGGAACTCGGTGTCGGGACGCTCCGCCCGCGCTTCATCGGGTTCTTCGTCGAGACGTACGGCGCCGGGGGGATGCCCGTCCTCGTCGCCGTCTACCGGGTGCGGTTGACCGGCGAGCCCCGCGCCATGAGCGACGTCGCCGAGGTGCGCTGGTTCCCCCGGCGGCGGCTGCCGCTGCGCGAGATCGCCTTCCCCGCCATGCGCCGGGCGGTCCGCGCTTATGGGCGCGGCGCGACACGCTTGCCCTGATGCCTCGGCCCTGACCGGCGCCGATGCGCGTCCTGCTCGTCTACTTCAACCCGGCGCGGGACCTCCTCCCGGCGCCGCCCATCGGGCTCGCCTACGTCGCCAGCGCCACCGAGCGCGCCGGCCACGAGGTGCGCGTGCTCGACCTGCTGGCCCGCGAGCGCCCCGGCGCCGACGTGGCGCAGGCCGTGCGGGCCTTCGCCCCTCACGTCGTTGGCATCTCGGTGCGCAACATCGACAACATCGTCCGCCAGCGCCCGGCCTGGCACCTGGGCGAGCTGGCTGGACTGCTGGCGGCGGTACGCCGCGAGGGCCCCGTTCCCATCGTCCTCGGCGGTCCGGCGGTGTCCGTCCTGGGCGCCACGGCGCTCAACCGCCTCGACGCGGACTTCGCGGTGGTGGGCGAGGGCGAGGAAACCTTCCCGGCGCTCCTGTCGGCGCTGGAGGGCCACCGCCCCTGGGGCGGGATCCCCGGCCTCTGCTACCGGGACGGCGGCGCCGTGCGCGGGATGCCCCCGGCGCGGCTGCCGCGCTTCGGCGCCTCCGGCATGGAGCGCTGGGTCCACTGGCCCGCGTACGAGCGGCGAGGCGGGACATGGGCGATCCAGACCAAGCGCGGCTGCCCGCTCCACTGCTGCTACTGCGCCTACCCGGGCATCGAGGGCCACGCCGGCCGGATGCGTCCCCCCGAGGAGGTGGTGGACGAGATCGAGCACGTCATGACCCACGTGGGCCCGCGCACCTTCGAGCTGGTGGACTCCACCTTCAATGTCCCGCCGGAGCCCGCGGCGGCGCTCTGCCGCGAGATCATCCGCCGCGGCCTCGACGTCCGTCTGACAGCCATGGGCGTCAACCCCCTGGGCGTCTCGGAGAGCCTGTTCACCCTCATGCGGCAGGCGGGCTTCAACTCGATGATGATCACCCCCGAGGCGGCCAGCGACCCCATGCTCCGGACCCTGAGAAAGGGCTTCACCGTCGAGGACGTGCGCCGGACGGCCACGCTGGCGCGGAGCTGCGGCATCGCCAGCGCCTGGTTCTTCATGCTCGGCGGGCCGGGGGAGACGCGGGAGACGGTGGAGCAGACGGTGTCCTTCGTGGAGCGGCACCTGAGCTGGAGGGGCTGCGTGTCCATCTTCATGACGGGCATCCGCATCCTGCCCGGCACCGAGCTGCAGCGTCGCGCCGTCGCCGAGGGGCATCTGGCGCCGGACCTGGACCTCGCGGAGCCGGCCTTCTATCTCTCGCCGGCCGTGGACGAGGACTGGATCCTCTCCCGCATCAGCCGCGCCATCAGACGCTGTCCGGCCGTGGTGCATGCCGCCGAGGAAGGGCGGTCGACGTACGAACGGCTGGTGGACCGGGCGCTCGGCCTGCTCGGCGTGGCCCCGCCGTACTGGCGCTTCCTGCCACTGCTGCTGCGCGTGCCTCCGGTTCCCACGCTGCGGCAGCGCTACCGGCCCGCCGGCGCCGCACCCACCGCGCCGCCTACCGCGCGCTGACCACGGTGGTGCAGGCGCTTCCGAGCTTGGGCAGCTCCTCGCGGGGCTCCCGCTCCCAGCGGAGCGCGATGCGCTCACCGCGCGCGAAGGGGCAGAACGGATCGGCCGCCTCCAGGCCCCCCACCAGCGCCCGGCGACCCGCGCAGCCTCCGCGGCACGGGCACCCCGCGCAGGCCGGCGGGACCTGCCGGGCGGCCCTGAACTCCGCGGTGTCGGTGATGGACTCGCCCAGCGCCTCCAGGTCCGCGAGGCGCAGGGTGCTGTCGGGCCAGTAGGTGCATGGCAGGACGCGCCCGTCCGGAGCCACGCGCACGGTGGAGCGGCCGCAGCCCCGAGGCGCCCCCTCGTCGATGCCGAGGACGCCGGCCAGCACGGGCTCCGTCGTGGCGACGAGCCGCGTGGCGTCCGCGAGGCGCCGCATGGCGTCCCAGAACTCCCCGTAGCCGACGCTGAACTGGTCGCCCCTCGACGGCTGGTAGATGTTGACGCGCAGGGGGGCGCCGAAGGGGGCGGCGACCCGGGCGATCTCGGGCAGCCGCCGGTGGTTGATGCGCATCAACACCGCGGTCACCGTCACCGGGACGCCCAGCGCGCTCGCGCGCGCGAGCGTGTCCATCACCAGCCGCCAGTTGCCGCGACCGCGGAAGCCGTCGTGCTCACGCTCGGTCGGGAAGTCCAGCGAGCACTCCACGGCGTGGAAGCGCTTCACGGTCGCGTCGGGCAGGGACTGGATGCTGAGGCCATTCGAGGTGATGCTCACGGGCAGCCGGCGGGCGTGGAGATCGTCGAGGATCGCCCGGTAGTCCGGGTGCAACCCGTTCTCGCCGACGCCAAGGTTCACCGAGCGTGCGGGGATGCTGTCAAACACCCGGGCGACGTCCTGACGGGAAAGGCGGCCCGCCGCGAGCGCCGGCCGATAGCAGTGAGGGCAGCGGAGGTCGCACTCGTTGGTGAGGCCGATTCCCACCGCGAACCCTGCGGCCACGCTCCCCTCCTCGCTGACGGCCCGGACTAGTCGTCCCCGGAGCGGACCCCGTAGGAGGAGACGACCAGGGGGTAGGTGCCCGCCAGCTCCAGACGCTGCGGCAGCTTCCACTCGTCAAGGATGGCCGCGATCCGATCGGCCATGGTGGCGCCGTAGTAGTCGAGGAACTCCTTGGCGAAGATCACCCTGTGCGCGGCCTTCCCCCTGCCGGTCAGGATCACGAAGGCCTGCCCCTCACGGACCCGGTCCCACGACGACACCGCCGTGTAGTAGCGGAAATGATCGCGCAGATACGCCTCCACCTGCCGCACCGCCGTGGCGTTCACGAGCGGCCGATCGGGCGGCCCGACGGAGAAGCCCTCGTCCTCCAGGCGGACGATGGAGTAGCCGATGGCCCGGAGCTCCTGGGCACTGGCGCGCGCGCGGCGCCGGTCGGCGCCTCGCCGCTCCTCACCCGCGGCCACCGGGCGCCTCCGGCGCTCCCGCTGCCGGCGATCGTCCTGACGGCGGTCGACGACCACGCTCACGTCGCCCTCCGGGAACTCGTGGCGGAGATGGCTCAGCAGCTCGGCTTGTCCCCGCGCCACGACGAACAGGACTCGAGCCATGGCCCCTCTCCCCGGCACCCGGCGCCGTGTGGATCTCGGTCACCCATCACGGCACTCTGGTGCGCATCTCTTGCACGTTCGGTGCCGGGCAGCCCCGATGCGTGAAATCAGGCAAGTACGGCCCCGCCCGTGCCCGCTCGGGTGGCGGTCGTAAGGTTTCCCGACGTGCCCGGGTGGCCGGCGCGTCGGTCTTGCCACGGAGCGCGAGTCTAGCAGACACGGCATCCTGGGCTCAAGGATTGTCGCTCCGCCCGCCGGCAGCCCCGCCGCCTCGTCGCGGCGTCCTTGCATGGCGCGCCAGCCTGCGGGTAGAATCGCGGCGCCCCATGCCCTCGCTGGAGGAGTCCGGCTTACAGTCCCACCGCGGTCTGGCCCTGTGAACAGCGGCCCGGTCCGGCTCTACCTCGTGCGTCACGGCAAGGCCGCGGCGTCCTTTGCGGAGTCCGAGGACCCACCGCTCGACCCCGTCGGCCTCGCCCAGGCCCGAGCGCTCGCGGACCGGCTCGGCCCCCTCGGGCCGCTGCGCATCGTCTCGAGCCCCATGCGCCGGGCACGCGAGACCGCCGCGCCCCTCGAGCGCCTCTGGGGACGCCCGGTCCGGATCGAGCCGGCCTTCTCCGAGATCCCCTCGCCGGGCCTCGCGTTGGCGGAGCGCGCCCAGTGGCTGCGGACGATCCTGCCAAGCCGGTGGCCCCTCGTCGACCGAGACCTCGCCGACTGGCGCACCGTGCTGGTGAAGACGCTCGCCGCGCTCCCGGAGCCCACCGTGGTCGTGAGCCATTACGTGGCGATCAATGCGGCCGTGGGCGCGGCCGTGGGCGACGACCACGTGACGCTCTTCGCCCCGGACACCTGCTCGGTGACAGTGCTCGACATCGAGGCCGGCCGCCTTCGCCTCGTCGAGCGCGGCATCCAGGCGGACACCCCCGTGCTGTGACTCCGCCCGGGACCCCGCGGGCGAAAGGGCGGCCGCCGTCGAGCCGAAGACCCCGGCCCGCCGGCCAGCACGAGGGACGGGGCGCTCCGAGACGGAGGCTTGGCTTGCCCCTGGCATGTGGACCGGCGAAGATAGTGACCGACTTGATGGCGCCAGGCCCGACATGACACCCTCCCGGCTGCGGTCTCCGAAGGACAAGCCTTCGCCCGGTGCGACACGCGGCAGCGCCACCGATCCCGCGCGTCACCTCCTCCCCGATCAGCGACAGGCGCTGCGCGCCCTCTTCGCCCCGGCGCGCGTCGCCGTGGTGGGCGCCACGGAGAAGGAGGGCAGCGTCGGACGGACACTGCTCTGGAACCTGATCACACACCCCTTCGGCGGCACCGTCTTCCCCGTCAACCCGAAGCACGCGAGTCTCCTCGGCGTCAAGGCGTACCCCGATCTGGCCTCGCTCCCCGAGCCCGCAGACCTCGCGGTGGTCGTCACCCCCGCCCCGACCGTGCCCGCGGTGATCGCCGACTGCGTGCGCGCGGGCGTGAAGGGGGCCATCGTGATCTCGGCCGGCTTCAAGGAGACCGGCGCCGCCGGCGCCGAGCTGGAGCGACAGGTCCTGGCCGAGGCGCGGCGCGGCCGGCTGCGCATCATCGGGCCCAATTGTCTCGGCGTGATGAATCCCCTCACCGGCCTCAACGCGACCTTCGCCAGCGCCATGGCCCGCCCCGGGAACGTGGCCTTCCTGAGCCAGAGCGGGGCGCTCTGCACCGCGGTGCTGGACTGGAGCCTGCGCGAGAACGTGGGCTTCAGCCTCTTCGTCTCGGTGGGCTCCATGCTCGACGTGAGCTGGGGCGACCTGATTCTGCACGTCGGTGACGACCCGCGCACCCAGGCGGTGCTGATCTACATGGAGTCCATCGGCGATGCCCGCGCCTTCCTCTCGGCCGCGCGCGAGGTGGCGCTCAGCAAGCCGATCATCGTCATCAAGCCCGGGCGCACCGAGGGGGCCGCGCGCGCCGCGGCCTCGCACACGGGTGCGCTCGCCGGTCGCGACGACGTGCTGGAGGCGGCCTTCCGGCGCTGCGGCGTGCTGCGCGTCGAGAGCATCGCCGAGCTGTTCTACGCCGCCGAGTCGCTCGCCAAGCAGCCGCGGCCGCGAGGGCCACGGCTGGCCATCGTGACCAATGCCGGCGGCCCCGCCGTCCTCGCCACCGACGTGCTCCTGCTCCGGGGTGGCCAGCTCGCGGCGCTCTCCCCGGAGACGCTGGAGGCTCTCGACCGGCTCCTGCCGCCTGCCTGGAGCCACGCCAACCCGGTGGATGTGCTGGGAGACGCCGACCCGGCCCGCTACGCCCGCGCCGTCGAGATCGTCGCCGCCGACCCTGGCAGCGACGGCCTGCTGGTGATTCTCACGCCCCAGGCGATGACCGACCCGACGCGCACGGCGGAGGAGCTGAAGCCGCATGCGCGCCTGACGGGCAAGCCGCTGCTGGCGAGCTGGATGGGGGGCGCCGAGGTGGCGGCCGGCGAGAGCATTCTCAACCGCGCCAGCATCCCCACCTTCCCCTACCCGGACACCGCCGCGCGCATGTTCACCACCATGTGGCGCTACGCCGAGAACCTGCGCCTGCTGTACGAGACCCCGGCGCCCGCCACCGGCGCCGCGGTCGACCGGCCCGAGGCCGCCGGCGCGCTGCTGGAGTCGGCGCGGCACGCCGGCCGCACGCTCCTCACCGAGGCCGAGTCCAAGCAGCTCCTCGCCGCGTACGGCATTCCCACCGTGCCGACGCGCGTCGCCACCGATCCCGCCGCGGCCCAGCGTGCCGCCGCGGAGCTCGGCTTCCCCGCGGTCCTGAAGCTCCACTCGGAGACGATCACCCACAAGAGCGACGTGGACGGCGTCCGGCTCAACCTCCCCGACGCCGCGGCGGTGGGCTCGGCGTGGCGGGACATCGAGGCGGCGGTGGCCAGGCACGCAGGCCCCGGACACTTCCAGGGCGTGACGGTCCAGCCGATGGTCAGCCTCGAGGGCTACGAGCTGATCGTGGGCAGCAGCCTCGATCCGCAGTTCGGGCCGGTCCTCCTCTTCGGCACCGGCGGCCGCCTCGTCGAGGTCTTCCGCGACCGCGCCCTCGGGCTCCCGCCGCTGACCAGCACGCTGGCCCGGCGGCTCATGGAGCAGACGCGCATCTACCGTGCGCTCCAGGGCGTGCGTGGCCAGCCGCCGGTGGATCTCGCCCGGCTCGAGCAGCTGCTCGTGCGCGTGAGCCAGCTCGTCGTCGAGCAGCCGCGCATCAAGGAGCTCGACATCAACCCTCTGCTCGCCTCGGGCGAGCGGCTGCTGGCCCTGGATGCCCGCGTCGTGCTCCACGCCCCCGAGATCCCGGACTCGGAGCTGCCGCAGCCAGCCATCCGCCCGTACCCGCGCCAGTATCAGTGGGAGTGGCGGCCGCGGGATGGCAGTCAGCTCACCATCCGCCCGATCCGCCCGGAGGACGAGCCACTCATCGCCGCCTTCCACGGCACCCTCTCCGACCGGAGCGTCTACATGCGCTACCTGCACCCGATCGCGCTCCACCACCGCATCGCCCACGAGCGGCTCGCGCGGATCTGCATCGTCGACTATGACCGCGAGATCGTCCTGGTGGCCGAAGAGGCGGGAGCGGCGGGGGACGGGCGCCGCATCGTGGGGGTGGGGCGGCTGACCAAGCTCCACTGGTCCGAGGAGGCGGAGTTCGCCCTGCTCGTGAGCGATCGGTTCCAGCGCCGCGGGCTCGGCACCGAGCTCCTGCGCCGCATCGTGGAGGTCGGGCGCGGCGAGAGGCTCCGCCGGATCGTCGGCTACATCTCCACGGAGAACACCCAGATGCTCCAGCTGGCCAGGCGGCTCGGCTTCCGCGCCGCGTCCCTCGCGGAGGACCGCTCCGTCTTCGAGGCGACCCTCGACCTGTGAGGGGCACGGTCGCCGCGGCACACGTGGTCCCGTCCTGCCCGGCTGCGCGGGCCGGGTGCGCTCGGAGTGGTTCGACGTCCTGGTGGTCGATCCCGACACTGACGAGCCCCTGCCGCCCGATGCGGTGGGCGAGATCGCCGTCCGGCCCCGCCTCGCCTCGTGCTTCTCGGCCGGCTACTACCGCATGCCCGAGAAGACCGTGGAGGCGTGGCGCAACCTGTGGTTCCACACGGGCGACGCGGGCCGGCTGGACGCTGGCGGGCGACTGTGGTTCGTCGACCGCATCAAGGATTGCATCCGCCGGCGGGGGGAGAACATCTCCTCGTATGAGGTCGAGCAGGTGCTCAACGCCCACCCGGCCGTGGCGGAGAGCGCGGTGATCGGCATCCGGACCGCCGGCGCCGGCGGCGAGGAGGAGGTCAAGGCGTGCATCGTCCCGGCCGGCGCGTCGCCGGACCCGGTCGACGTCCTCGACTGGTGCGTCCGCCGCATGCCCCGCTCCGCCGTGCCGCGCTTCCTGGAGTTCGTGCCCGCCCTGGAGAAGACGGCGACCGGCAAGATCCGCAAGCAAGCGCTGCGGCAGGCCGGCGTCACCCCGACCACCTGGGTCCGGGCGTCGGTCGGCTACGTCGTGCCCCGTTGACTTCACGCTGGAGGGAGGAGCTCACATGAAGCTGCCGTCGAAGATGGTGGATCTCTCGATGCCGCTGGACAACGAGACGCTGTGTGACCCGGACCTCATGCGCCCGCGAATCCAGTACGTCTCCCAGGGGGACAATGCCGGGGCGATGGCGGGGTTCTTCGATGGCATGCGGCCGGCCGACCTGCCCAGCGGGGAGGGCTGGGCCTGGGAGGTCATCACCCTCACCACGCATAACGGCACGCACATGGACGCGCCGTGGCACTACCATTCGCGCGACCGCAACGGCGCGCCCATGCAGACCATCGAGCAGCTGCCGCTCGACTGGTTCTTCCGGCCCGGCGTGAAGCTCGACTTCCGCGAGCGGCCCGACGGCTACATCGTCCAGCCGGCGGACGTCGAGGCGGAGCTCGCGCGGATCGGACACAGGCTGCAGCCGCTGGACATCGTGCTCGTCAACACGAGCGCCAGTGCCTACTACGGCACGGCCGAGTACCTGGACCACGGCATCGGGATGGGCAGGGACGCCACGCTCTACCTGACACGCGAGCACGGCGTGCGGGTCACCGGCATCGACGCCTGGGGCTGGGACGCGCCGTTCTCGTTCGGGCGTGCGCAGTACGCCAAGGACAGGGACGCCAGCAAGGTGTGGCAGGGCCACTGGGCCGGCATCGAGCAGCCGTACTGCCACATGGAGAAGCTGCTGAACCTGGAGCAGCTACCGGCCACCGGCTTCGTCGTGAGCTGCTTCCCGTGGAAGATCAAGGGGGCATCGGCCGGGTTCGTCCGGGCCGTCGCCCTGTTCGACTGAAGGCGGCGGTGGTGCCCCCGGGGTGACTCGAACACCCGGCACGCAGTTTAGGAAACTGCTGCTCTATCCACCTGAGCTACGGGGGCATGCTTCCGCGGCCGGCACGCGCTCTCGATTCTAGCACTCCCCGCGCGCGCAGGCGCTCAGGCGAGGTCAGAGAGCCCCGCGCGCCGGGCGGCGGGGGAGGCCGGCCGCTGCCGGCGCAGGGTCTCGAGCTCCTCGACCTGCTCGACGGGACGCCCCAGTCGCGTGGCGACCTCCGCCATCGTGGGCACCCGCCCCAGCTCCTCCGCCAGCCCCGCGCGCGCCCTGGAGTACTGCGACAGCAGGAGATTCACCTGGACCGGCAGCCGGCGCACGCGGGCCTGATGGGCCAGGGCGCGAACGATCGCCTGGCGAATCCACCAGGTTGCGTAGGTAGCGAAGCGCGTTCCGCGGTCCGGGCGGTACTGCCCGGCGGCGTGGAGCAGACCCACGTTGCCTTCCTCGACGAGGTCGGGGAGGGACAGGCCACGGTTCACGTAGCGGCGGGCCAGGCTCACGGCGAGACGGAGATTGGCCTCCACGAGCCGACGCTCCGCCTCGGCGTCCGCGGCCCGGGCGCGGCGCGCGAGCTCTCGGTCCTCGCTGGCGGTGAGGGGCCCGAAGCCGCGGATCTCTTCGAGGTAGAGTCCCAGGAGCGCGCGGTTCCGCTCCGCGGCCTCGGGCGGCTCCTTGCCGTCGCCGAAGACCGAGAGGTCTTCTGTCAGGACCGTCTCCAGCGGCTCGTCGGCGCCCTCGATGGGCTCCTCGAGGTCCTCCTCACTCATCCTCGTCGTCGTCTTCGGGCGCCTCGGGCACCTCGTCCGCGCCGGCCAGAACCACATCCCGGGCCGGCAGCAGGTAGAGGGGGTTGTAGACCAGACCCTCGTGCCGGATCTCGAAGTGGAGGTGGTAGGCGGTGGCCCGCCCGCTCCGCCCCACCGTTCCGATGACGGTGCCGGCGTCCACGCGGTCCCCCGCCTCGACGAAATTCTGAAGGTTGTGGGCGTAGACACTCGTGAAATCGTTGTCGTGCTCGATCCGCACGATCCGGCCGTACGACCGCTGCCAGCCGCTGAAGTACACGATGCCCGGCGCCGCGGCGAGGACGGGAGTCCCCACCTCCGCCCTGATGTCGATGCCCGCGTGCCAGCCGCTCCGGCGCTGCCCGAAGCCGGAGAGCACCGGGCCGAGCACGGGCCAGGTGAAGTCGATGCTCCGGCCGTTGAACTCGGGCACCGCCAGGAAGAAGCGTGTCGGGACACGTCGGGGCCCCGCCGACACCAGCAGCGTCCCATCGGAGCGGGGAAGAGGCGCCCGGGGTTCCGACACCGTCGGGGTTGCTGCCGGCGCGCGCTGACAGCCGGGGATGTCGAGCCGCTGGCCGATCCGGAGCGATCCCGGGCGGGCCAGGCGGTTGCGGACGATGAGCGCCTGGCGGGTCACCCGGTAGCGCGCGGCGATGCGGTTCACGGAATCACCAGCCTGCACCACGTGGGCGCAAGCGGCCAGCCGCGGCTCGGGGCCCTTCTGCGCCCTGGGAAGCGCGCGCTTCTGGGAGCTCTTGAGGGGGGCAGCCTCGGCGTGCCCCGAGCTGCCCTGGACGAGGAGCAGACCGGGCACCAGCAGCCCGATCCCGATCGCCCGCCGCGCGTGGGTCCGGCAGCGCGTCACGGATCGAACTCCGCGTAGCGGATCCCGAAGGAGGTGAAGCGTCCAGTGGCTGGCCGCCACGTGACCGCCACCTTCTCCACGCGGGCCAGCGGCGGCCCCTTCTCGAGCTCCCGCGCCAGCTCGTCGATCACGCGGCGCCAGCCCTCCACGCGCACGCGGACCCGGCCGTCCTTCAGGTTCATGACGTAGCCGGCGAGACCGAGCTGGCCCGCCTTGCGCTCCACGAAGTTGCGGTAGCCGACACCCTGGACGCGCCCGTCGACGACGATCTCGGCGGCGCTGCGGATGTCGGCGGCACTCATGGACAGGGGGTCTGCCGCCGCAGCCCGCGGCCGGTCACGGCAACGCCCGCCGGCGGACGGGGGGAGGGAAAATGGTCGGGGCGACTGGATTTGAACCAGCGACCTCCTGCTCCCGAAGCAGGCGCGCTACCAAGCTGCGCTACGCCCCGACCTCGCATGGCACCGCTCGACCCCGGTTCCTCAGGTCTGCCATGCGTACTTCCCGATGAGTTTGACGAACACGCATCCCGAGTCGTCGGTGACGCGCATCCCCCCCCGCGCCTTCTCGATCACCTGCAGCCGCTGGGCATCCGCCTCGCCCACTGGCATCACCATCCGCCCTCCCTCGGCCAGCTGCTCGAAGAGTGGCGGCGGGACCGACGGCCCGCCCGCGGCCACGAGGATCCGGTCGAACGGCGCCTCGTCCGGCCATCCGAAGGTCCCGTTGGCCGTGCGGACCCACACATTGGTGTAGGCCAAGGCCTCGAGCGTCTGCCGGGCCCGCGCGGCCAGCCGCGGGAGCCGCTCGACGGTGCAGACGCGGCCGGCGCATTCCGCCAGCACGGCCGCCTGGTACCCGGACCCGGTGCCGATCTCGAGCACCTTCTCCACCCCGGTGAGCTTCAGGAGCTCGGTCATCCTTCCCACGATGAAAGGTTGCGAGATCGTCTGCCCCTCGCCGATGGGCAGCGGGTGATCGCCGTACGCCCGCTCCCGCAGCGCCTCCTCCACGAACAGGTGCCGCGGGACCCGGCGCATGGCCGTGAGCACCCGCGGGTCAGCTATCCCGCGCGCCACGAGCTGCTGGTCGACCATCTTCTCACGCTCCCGCGCGAAGCGCTCGCGAGAAGCGACCCCGTCGTTTCGCCCGATCACGGCTCCCGCTTCTTCAGTTCGGCATTCAGGCCGCCCTCCCAGCCGGACAGCCCGCGAAGCGCGCCGTGGTGGGTCAGGTCGAGATGCAGCGGCGTGACCGACGCCCACCCGGAGTGCACCGCTGCGATGTCGGATCCTTCCTCGTCCTCCTCCCACGTCGGCGACCCGGCGCCGATCCAGTAATAGGGCCGCCCGCGCGGGTCCATCTCCTGGACGGCCTTGGCGCTGTAGACCCTGTGCCCCAGCCGCGTGATCCGCACGCCCCCGGGCGTGCCCGGGGGCACGTTCACGTTGAGCAGCGTCTGCGGTGGCAGCCCTTCCACGAGGAGCCGCGCGGCCACGGCCCGCGCCACCGCTGCCGCCCCAGCGAACCCTTCGCCGTCCGGGTCCACCTGCGAGACAGCCAGGGACGCGACGCCGAGCAGCGTCCCCTCCATCGCCGCCGAGACCGTGCCCGAGTACGTCACGTCATCGCCGAGGTTGGCGCCGTGGTTGATGCCCGAGGCCACCAGGACCGGGGTCTCCGGCAGGAGGCCGAGGATCCCGAGGTTCACGCAGTCCGAGGGGGTCCCGTTCACGGCGAAGCGCCGCTCCCCGAGCTGTTCGACGCGAAGGGGCCGGTGGAGCGTGAGCGCGTGCCCCACCGCGCTCTGCTCGCGATCCGGGGCCACCACGTACACCTCACCGAGATCCCCGAGCGCCAGCGCCAGGGCCAGGAGCCCCGGGGCGTGGATCCCGTCATCGTTGGTGACCAGGATCACGCCCGGCATCCACTCCTCCGATCGTCAAAAACAAAAACGAGCAGATCCGGGAATCTGCCGTCGCCAGACGAGAGAATTGGTCGGGGCGACTGGATTTGAACCAGCGACCCCTTGACCCCCAGTCAAGTGCGCTACCGGGCTGCGCCACGCCCCGACCCGGGTGCATTGTACGGAGAGACGGCGTGAAACTCAAGGTGCGGCTCACTTCGCTTCGTGCGCCAGCCGCTCCCGGAGGGCGCGCAGGCGCGCGCGCAGCCCCCGCAGCGTCTCGGCCAGCGCGTTCTCCTTGAGCCCGAGATCCATCTGCACGGTGCCCCGCGACTCGGCCAGCAGGCGCTTCTTGGCGCCCTCCAGCGTCAGGCGCTCCTCGTAGAGGAGCCCCTTGATGCGCAGCACCAGCTCCACATCACGCTTGCGATAGAGGCGCTGCCCCGCCGGGTTCTTCTTCGGGCGGAGCAGCTTGAACTCGGACTCCCAGTAGCGCAGCACGTAGGCGGGGATGTCCGTGATCGTCTCGACCTCGCCGATCCGGTAGTACAGCTTGTCCGGGATCACCTGGGTCACGTGGGCCCCACGCTATTGGTTGAGCCGCAACTTCAGCCCCTTGCTGGGCTTGAACGTCAACACCTTCCGGGCCGTGATCTCGATGCTATCGCCGGTCTGGGGATTCCGCCCGCGGCGGGACGCCTTGCGACGGATCCGGAAGTGGCCGAACCCGACGATCTTGACGTCCTCGCCGCGCTCGAAGCAGTTGAAGATGATGTCGAAGAGCGACTCGACGACCGAGGCCGACTGCCGCTTCGACAGCCCGTGGGCTGCCACCGCGTTGATCAGGTCATTCTTGGTCAGTGCCCTCACCTCCCCTCGACTGCCACCGCGTCCCTCACCCAGCGCGCGTAGGCGGCCGACCCCACGTCGACCGCCAGGCCCAGCACCTCGGGCACGGAGTACGTGTGCAGCGCCAGCACGCGATGCTCGAGCTCCGTGTACCGGCACGCCTCCGTCTTCACGACCAGCAGCGCCTCCGGCGTCTCCTGCCGCGCTCCCTCCCACACGTAGATCGACGTCACGCCGGGGACCACGTTGACACAGGCTGCGAGCCGCTCGTCCACGAGCGTCCGTCCCAGCGAGAGCGCGTCATCCACGGAGGGGGCGGTGACGAGGACCACCACCGTCCGGGCCGGCTCTCCCCCCTCGGTCACCGGGGCGCGCCCTGCGTGACGAAGCCGGCGAGACCGTGGCCCTCCACCTCCCTGCGTCCCGCCTCGGCCGCGGCCCGGCTCGCGTAGCCCCCGACCCGGACGATATGGTAGGTGGCGGGCGCCCCGTGGCCCGTGCGTCTGATCTTCACGCTGAACCCGCCGGCGGCCAGCCTCCGGGAGAGGGCCACTGCCTCGCGCAAGTCGAGGGGCGGCCCCGCGACGACCACGGCGCTGGACTGTCGAGCCATACCGTTTCCACCCAGGGCCCCGCTCACCGCCTCCACGCTCGCCCCGCTGACGACGACCTCGTGGCGGGTGGGGGCGGACTCTGCCCGAGAGACCTGCGCCACCTCGACCCGAAGCTTCCGGGTCCTCAGGCTGCCGGCCAGACGCTCGGCGTTGCGCACATCCTGGAAGGCCCCGACCTGGACCCAGTAGCTTCCCGCGGCCGTGGCGGGTGGGCCTGACGTCTCGCCGGGGCCAACCGCCGCCCGGGACCGGGAGCGGGGCGCCCCTTCGGGAGGTGCGGGCGTGGGTGCCCCCGCGCGGCGGGTCACTGTCCTGCCCTGCTGCTGGGCTGGCCGCTCGGACGGAGGAACAGGCTGGATCAGTTCCGTCTTGCTCGCGGCCCCTGGCGCCGCCGCCGGGGGCGATGCGGGCGGCACAGCCGGCGCCGGCGGGGGAGGCCCGGACGGGAGCGGAGCCGAAGGCACCGTGATCCGCGCTTGAGGCCGAGGCTCGACGGATGCTCCGCCGAGCCACCGCAGCAGGTACGGCACCGCGATCACGACAATCACCGCCAGCGCCGCGAGCACGAGCAGCGCACGGAACCACCCCGACGCAAGGATGCTCCGGGGGGAGAACCGCCCTCGATCGTCGTCGTCGAGATACTCGTCTCGGTCTGGGCTCACGCTGGCGGAATCTTAGCACACCGCCAGGCTTGGGCAAACCCATTTTCCCCGGCGTTCTGCCTAGTTAGGCCCTGTCGGCTGAGAGAGAGGGGGCTGCGTGACGGCCCGGCGTCGGCTGCTCTCGGGGCCGGACCGGACTAACGGCGGGCCGGCCCCGACGCACGCCCCTTGCGTTGGCCACCTCCCTTTCGGAAGAGGAGGCGCACAGGCGAGCCCGCAAAGCCCTGCGCGTGGCGCAGGGAGTTGATGAGATAGCGCTCGTAGGAGAAGTGGATCTTGTCCGGAATGTTCACCCGGAGCGCGAAAGTGGGCGGGGAGACCCCGACCTGCTGGGCGGACTGGATGCGCAGCGCCACGCCTCTCGAGGACATGGGTCGGCGCTCGACGGCGGTGCGGAAGATCGACAGGACCTCCCCCGGCTGGACGCGCCGCTGCGCCTCGGAGGCGACCCGGTCCACCTGGTCGAACAGCTCCCCGAGCCCCCGGCTCTCGAGCGCCGACACGAAGCAGACTGGCGCGTAATCGAGGAATGGAAGCCGATCGTAGATCTGCCCCACCACGTCGGCCTTCTGGGCCGAGCCCGGCGGCACCAGGTCCCACTTGTTGACGGCTACCACGAGGGCTCGGCCCGCCTCATGGGCATAGCCCGCGATGTGGGCATCCTGCGCCGTGACCCCTTCGGAGGCGTCGAGCAGGAGCACCGCCACCTGGCAGCGCTCGAGGCTCTTGAGGGCCATCATCACGGAGAGCTTCTCGAGGGGCTCGGAGACGCGCCCCTTCCGGCGGATGCCGGCCGTATCGATCAGGACGTAGGGGCGACCCCGGAAGGTGAGCGGCGTGTCCACCGCATCGCGGGTCGTCCCCGGCGCCGCGTGCACGAGGACGCGGCGGTGGCCCAGGACGGCGTTGACGAGCGAGGACTTGCCCACGTTGGGCCGCCCCACGATGGCCACGCGCGCGCCCGCGCCCACGGGGGCCGTCACGACGGCGGGCACGAGCTCGCGGACCGCCTCCAGGAGCTCGGCCACGCCGCGGCCGTGCTCGGCGGACACGGGCAGGACGCGCGTGAACCCGAGGCGGTAGCACTCCCCGAGCTGCGCCTCCTGCCCGGCGCCGTCGATCTTGTTGGCCGTGACGACCACGGGCCGCTGGCTCCGCCGCAGCGTGGCGGCGATCTCCGTGTCGAGAGGCGTGAGCCCCTCACGCGCGTCGACCACGAACACGATCACGTCCGCCTCGTCGATGGCGACCATGATCTGCTCGCGCACGGCTGCCAGGAGGTCCGAGGTGGCGCCGGGCTCGAAGCCGCCCGTGTCGACGACGGTCGCCTGCCAGCGCTCGAAGGCGACGGTCCCGTAGAGCCGGTCACGCGTCACTCCCGGCACGTCCCTGACCAGGGCCTGGCGGCGCCCGACGAGGCGGTTGAAGAGCGTGGACTTGCCCACGTTGGGCCGCCCCACGATGGCCACGACCGGGCGGATCATCCAGATGGGGAAGGGCCGAGCAGGGCCTGCAGGAGCGCCCCCGGAGAGGACTCGACCGCGGTGACGGGCACGCGGAGGGAGGTGGCCAGCTCGGCCGGCGTCAGGTCGTCGAGGAACACGCCGGCACCGTCCCTGAGCGCCACGGCGGGCACCAGCACCTCCTCGCCCACCGGGGAGGCCGCGACCCCGGCCTGGATGTCGCTGCCCGTGAGGAGGCCGGCCACCCCGATACTCCCGGCGAACCACTCGTTCCTGATCGCGACGATGCTCGCCCGCAGCCCCTGCACCGCGACGCGCGCGAGCAGCGCGCGCATGCGCGGCGCGAACATCTCTCCGGTGACCACCGTGACCCGGCGGGCGCGGGCGAGAGCCGGCGGCAGAGTGCCCAGGGCGCGGCCGAAGCCATCCTCGAAGCGGCGGACCAGCCCGATGCCGTCCTCGGCGATGGGGAAGCCCTCGTAGGCCGCCGCTGCGGGCAGCGGCACTCCCCCCTGGAGGTAGAGCTCATCGGCCGCGTGCACGAAGCGGCTGCCCAGCCGCGCGAGACACTCGCGCTGCCAGCCGTGGATGGAGGCGACGAGGGCGCGGGCCTCCGAAGCATCGAGCGTGCGGAGCCGGGGCAGTCGCTCGCGGTGTCTCGTGAGCCCGACGGGCACCACGGCCGCGGTGGTCACGCCGGGGTGGAGCGCCGAGAGCTCGCGCACGGAGCGCGCCAGGGCCTCTCCGTCGTTCCAGCCCGGACAGAGGACGATCTGGGCGTGCATCCGGATCCCGCTGCGCGCCAGACGCGCCATGAGGGGCATGAGATCGCGCCTGACCCGCGGCTCCCCGAGCATCCGGTGGCGCAGCTCCGGGTCGGTGGCGTGGACCGAGACGTACAGCGGGGAGAGCCGCTGCGCCTCGATCCGGGCCAGCTCGGCCTCCTCCAGGTCCGTGAGCGTGATGTAGTTACCGTGCAGGAAGGAGAGACGGAAGTCGTCGTCCTTGATGTACAGACTCTTCCGCATGCCCCGCGGGAGCTGGTGGATGAAGCAGAACACGCACCGGTTCCCGCACGTCGAGATGTCTCCAGGCCGAGGGGTCTCGAGCTCGAGGCCGAGATCCGGCCCGTGCCGCTCCAGCAGCACGGTCGCCGCCTGCCCCCGGCGCTCGAGCGTGAGCGCGAGCCGCCGCTCGCCGCCGTGGAAGTGGAAGTCGATGGCGTCGCGCAGCGCATGGCCGTTGATGGCCAGGATGCGGTCGCCGGCGCGCAGTCCGGCCCGCGCCGCGGGCGTCCCCGCGCCCACCGACGCCACGACCACGCCGCCGACGGGCTCAGGCGCTGGCTGCCCCACGCCTCAGTTCCGGCCGGCCGCGCCCGCCGGCGGGTTCAGCTGCTTGAGCCCCTGGATGAGGTACTGCAGTCCCGAGGCCACGGTGAGGACGGCCGCCGCTCCGGCGAAGGCACGCGGGACCATGGGCACGCGGAAGTAGAAGGAGAGCATGGCCGCCAGCACCGTCGCCATCTGCAGGGCGGTGGAGGCTTTGCCGAGCCAGGTCGGCGCCGGGTGCACCGTGCCGCCGGAGATGTGGATCACCAGCACGCCCACGGTGAGGATGAGGTCCCGGCTCACGACCACGGCGGTGATCCAGAAGGGAATGACGCGGAGATAGGTCAGGGTCACGAAAGCCGAGGTGAGCAGGAGCTTGTCAGCGAGGGGATCGAGGAAGGCGCCCAGCCGGGTCTTCTGCCCGTGGGTCCGCGCGATGTAGCCATCGAGCAGGTCCGTCAGGCTCGCGAGGCAAAACACCACGAAGGCCGCCGTGGCCCGCCGGTAGACCAGGAGGGTCACGAAGACGGGGATCAGCAGGATGCGCAGGATCGTGAGCCAGTTCGCCAGTCCCATGGGATCGCAGAGCGTGACTGCCGGTCGATTGTAGCATCGGCCCTGGGCCGCGCGGCGAGAAACGGGCGCCGGGGCGCGCGCGCCCCTAGCCGGCCTCCCGGTACCGGCGGAGCGCACCGAGGAGCTGCGGCGGCAGCTCGACCTCGAGGCGGATGCCGTCGGCCTCGTCCGAGCGGTCGAGCACGCGTCCCCGGTCATAGCAGAGTGCCAGCGCTGGCCCATCCCGGTAGGGGATGCGGAGTACCGCGCGCTCGACATGCCCGCGCAGCATTTCCTCGATGCGATCCAGCAGCCGGTCCAGCCCCTGGCCGCTGCGCGCAGAGATCGGCACCCCGTCGAAGCGCTCCACCAGCATGCGCGGGGCGGCCCCTCCCTCGTTGCGGTCGATCTTGTTCAGCGCCACGATCGTGGGGCGCTCGCCGAGGCCCAGCTCGAGGAGCAGGCCCTCCACCGCGGCCACCTGCTCCTCGAGGCCGGCGTGGCTGGCGTCCACGACGTGGAGCAGGAGGTCGGCCTGCTCCAGCTCCTCGAGCGTGGCCTTGAAGGCCTCCACGAGCTGATGCGGGAGCTTGCGGATGAAGCCCACCGTGTCGGTGAGGATGAAGGGCACGCGCTCCCCGCCGTCCACGAGGCGGGCGGTCGGGTCCAGGGTGACGAAGAGCCGGTCGGCCGCGGTGCGATCAGCTCCCGTCAGCCGGTTCAGCAGCGTCGTCTTGCCGGCATTGGTGTAGCCGACGAGGGCCACCACCGGGAAGCCCGTGGCCTTCCGCCGCTCCCGCACGAGGCGCCGGTGGGAGCGCACGCGCCGGAGCTCCTCCCGGAGCTTCTGGATACGGTGGCGGATGACCCGCCGGTCGGACTCCAGCTGGGTCTCCCCGGGGCCCCGGGTCCCGATGCCGCCGCCCAGCCGCTCCAGGTGCTTCCACTGCCCGACGAGCCGCGGCAGCAGGTACGAGAGCTGCGCCAGCTCCACCTGCAGCTTGCCCTCCATGCTGCGGGCGCGCTGCGCGAAGATGTCGAGGATGAGGGCGGTGCGGTCGATGACCTTGAGACCCAGCGAGCCGCCGAGGTTGCGCTCCTGGATGGGCGAGAGCGGGTCGTCGGAGATCATGAGGTCGGCGCCATGCTGCTGGGACCAGGCCCTGAGCTCCTCCACCTTCCCCTTCCCGAAGTAGAGCCCCGGCGTGGGCGCCTTCCGCTCCTGAGTGACCCGGCCGACGACCTCCGCTCCGGCGGACTCCGCCAGCCGTTCCAGCTCGTCCAGCGACTCCTCCACCTCGAAGCGCCGCTGGGTGGGAAGTCGCACCGCGCCCAGAACAGCCTTCTCGCGAGCGGTCACTCGAGCAACCTCTCCGTCGCCAGGAGGTCACGGATGCGCTCCGCAGCGGCGGCGAGGCCACCCACCGCGTCCACGTCCAGCCAGCGGATCTCGACGTCCCGCGCGAACCAGGTCAGCTGCCGCTTCGCGTAGCGGCCGGTATCCCGGATCATGAGCCGCACCGCCTCCGCCTCGGGCATGCGCCCGCCGATCACTGCGCAGAACTGACGGTAGCCGATGCCGTTCATGGCCGGGAGCCCGTCCGTACAGCCGGCGGCGAGCAGCCGCCTCACCTCGTCGATCATCCCACGGGCGACCATAGCGCGCACCCGCTCGACGATGCGCCCATGGAGCGCTGGACGTGGCCGATGCAGGCCCACCATGAGGAGGCGGAAAGCCGGCGTGCTTCGGCCCCAGCTCGGGCCGGAGGGCGCGGCGCCCCGCCCGCGCCCCTGGGAGGCGGCTGGCGCGTCCCCCGGTCCGGCAGCCAGCGCGACCTCCAGGGCCCGGATGAGCCTCACGCGGTCGTTGGGGTGCAGGCGCTCGGCGGCGGCGGGGTCCCGCTCGCGGAGCTTTGCATGGAGCGCGGCCGGGCCGCGCTCCCGCGCGAGGACCTCGAGCTCTCGCCGGAGGGCAGGATCCGCCGGCGGGCCAGGGTCGAGCCCCTTGAGCAGCGCCCGGACATAGAGCCCGGTGCCCCCCACGACCGCTGGCAGCCGGCCGCGCCCGCGGATGTCGGCGATCGCGCGCAGCGCGTCCTGCCGGAAGCGCGCGGCGTGATAGCGCTCATGGGGTTCGGCGATGTCGATGAGGTGATGGGGGACGGCCCGCCGCGCCGCCTCGGACGGCTTGCCGGTGCCGATGTCCATGCCGCGATAGACCTGACGCGAGTCGGCGCTCACCACCTCCATCGGTACCGAGCAGGCCAGCCGGACCGCGACGTCGGTCTTGCCGACCGCGGTGGGGCCCACGATGACGAGCAGCGGCTCAGCTCGCCCGACTTCCATCTCCCCTCGCCTCGCCGTGAGACCCGGCTCAGCTCGCCCGACTTCCATCTCCCCTCGCCTCGCCGTGAGACCCGGCTCAGCTCGCCCTACCACGTCCGCCGGAGCTCGCGGCGGATCTCACGGAGGGAGAGGCGCGAGACGATTGGCCGGCCATGGGGACAGAAGTAGGGCTCGCGCGCCGCGCCGAGATCGGCGATCAGCCGCCGCATCTCCTCGCGCTCGAGCGGGGCCGGCGCCTTGATGGCCGCCCGGCAGGCCACGAAGGCCAGCGCCCGGTCGAGCAGCGGGGCTTCCCCTTCCCGCCCCGGTGCCGCCACCTCCTCGAGCATGCGCTGGATCAGCGGCCCGGGCTCGCGTCCCCCGAGAAGCACCGGCACCGAGCGGAGCAGCACGCTGGCGCCGCCGAAGCCCTCGAGGGCGAAGCCCAGACGCCCGAGCGTGGGCGCCCACTCGGCGAGCTGCGCGGCCTCCGCCGGGGGCAGCTCGAGCACCTGAGGGAAGAGGAGCTCCTGGGCGGGAAGCGTATCGCCCACGAGATCCGCCTGGAGCCGCTCGAAGAGCACCCGCTCATGCGCCACATGCTGGTCGATGAAGAAGACCTCCTCGTCGGTCGCCGAGACGAGGAAGGTCTCCTGCAGCTGGCCCACGACGGTGCCGAAGCGATCGCGAGCCGGGGTGGGCGCCTCCTCCATGAAGAGCGCCGCTTGAGCCGTCGTCGTCGCCGGCCCGGTTGGCAACGACCCCGCACCGTCGCCGGCCGGGCCCTGCACTCCGGCGTCCGGCCTCCCCGCGGCGGGGCCCCCGAGCCCCGGCTGCGGCTGCACGACCTGGGCCGAGCGCAGCGCTTCCTGGACGGCGAGGAAGAGCATGTCCTGGATCACCCGGGGGGCGCGGAAGCGCACCCAGGCCTTCGTCGGGTGGACATTCACGTCGATCTCCTGCGGGGGAAGCGTCAGCGAGATCACGGCGGCCGGGAACTGCTCTCGCGCCAGCATCGGCCGGTAGGCCTCGAGCAGCGTCTGCGTCAGCAACGCGTCCCGGATCGGACGGCCATTGACGAGGAAGGTGATGGCCTCGCGGCTCCCGCCCGCCGCCTGGGGCGGCGCCACGAGCCCGGAGAGCCGGGCGCCGTGGCTGGCGCGTTCCACCTCGAGCATCCGTCCCGCCAGGTCGAAGCCGTGCAGCGCGCCCACGCGCTCGCGCAGCGTGGCAGCCCGTGGCGCGCTCAGCACGGGCTTGCCGTCGTGGGTGGCGCGGAAGTGGATCTCGGGATGGGCGAGCGCCAGGGCCTGGAGGAGCCGCAGGACCGCCGCGAGCTCGGCGCGAGCGCCCTTGAGGAACTTGAGCCGGGCCGGGGTGTTGAAGAACAGATCCGCGATCTCCACGGTGGTGCCCGAGGGGGCGGGGACGCTCATGGGATCCCCCGCCACCCCGCCCTCGCCGCGGAGGAGCGTTCCCGTCCCGGCTCCGCCCGGGCACGACAGCAACGAGAACCGGCTCACCGCGCAGATGGCCGGCAGCGCCTCCCCCCGGAAGCCGAGCGTGCGGATAGCCTCCAGGTCCGCCTCGTCGGCGATCTTGGAGGTGGCGTGGCGCAGCAGGGCGCAGCCCAGCTCCTCCGCCGTCATTCCCGTCCCGTCGTCGCTCACGCGGACGAGCTGGCGCCCGGCGTCCCGCAGCTCGAGCGCGATGCGGGCGCTGCCGGCGTCGATGGAGTTCTCGACGAGCTCCTTCACGACGGAGGCCGGCCGCTCGACGACCTCTCCGGCGGCGATCTTGTTCACCAGCTGGTCCGGCAGCCGCCTGATCCTGGACTGACGGCTCATTGCTGGCGCGGTTTCAGGCGGTGCTGCCAGTCGGCGAGAAGGTTGAGGGCCGCAAGGGGCGTGAGCGAGGCCACGTCCAGGGCGGCCAGGTCGCGGACGATCGGTTCCCCCGCGGGCGGGAACAGAGCCAGCTGCACGGGCGCCTCCTGTCCCGGGGAGGTGGCGGCCGTGAGGCCCTCGCGCTCGCTCTCCAGCTCGGCCAGGATGGCCTTGGCGCGCTCGATCACCGCCGGGGGAAGCCCCGCCAGACGCGCCACCTGGATCCCGTAGGAGCGGTCGGTGCCGCCGGGACGCACCGTATGGAGGAAGATGATCGCGTCGTTCCACTCCTTGACCGCCACGTGGAAGTTCCGCACGCGGGGCAGACGCTCCGCCAGCGCCGTCAATTCGTGGAAGTGGGTGGCGAAGAGCACCTTGGCGCCGTGCCCGCGCTCGTGCAGCTCCTCCGTCACCGCCCAGGCGATGGCGAGCCCGTCGAAGGTGGAGGTGCCCCGCCCGACCTCGTCGAGCAGGATGAGGCTGCGGGGTGTGGCGTTGTGCAGGATGGTGGCGGTCTCGATCATCTCCACGAGGAAGGTGCTCTGGCCCCTGACGAGGTTGTCCTGGGCCCCCACCCGCGTCAGCACGCGGTCCACCAGCCCCATCCGCGCCGACCGCACCGGCAGAAAGGCGCCCACCTGGGCGAGGATGGTCAACAGCGCCGTCTGCCGCATGTACACGCTCTTGCCGCTCATGTTCGGGCCGGTCAGGATCACGATCTGGGACGAGGCCGGATCGAGACAGGCGTCGTTCGGGGTGAAGGGCTGCGCGCCGGCGGCGTCCAGCACGGGATGGCGCCCCTCCGTGATCTCGAGGCAGAGGCTGTCGTCCACGACGGGGCGCACGTACCCCCGCTGATGCGCGACCTCTGCCAGCGCCCCGAGCGCATCCACGGCACCCACCGCGCGGGCCGTGCCCAGCAGGGCCGGGGCCTCGGCGGCCACCGCCGAGCGCACCTCCTCGAACAGCTCGAGCTCGAGGCGAGCCATGCGCTCCTCCGCGCCCAGCGCGAGGCTCTCGTGCTCCTTGAGCTCGGCGGTGACGAAGCGCTCCGCCCCCACCAGCGTCTGCCGCCGCACGTACTCTGGCGGCACCTTGGCCGCCTGCGCGTTGCTCACCTCGATCGCGTACCCGAAGACGCGGTTGAAGCGGACGCGCAGCGTGGGGATCCCGGTGCGCTCGCGCTCCAGCCGCTCCAGGGACGCGATCCACTCCTTCGCCTCCCGTTGCGTCCGGCGCAGCTCCCGGAGCTCGGCGCTCCAGGCCTCGCGGATCAGCCCGCCCTCGCGGAGGCCCGGCGGCGGGTCGTCTTCCAGCGCCTCCTCCAGGAGCTTGACGAGGCCGGGGAGCGGGGCGATCTCCTCGCCGAGGCGAAGGAGGAGCGCGGAGGACAGCGCGGACAGCGCCTCCCGGAGCGCCGGCAACTCGCGGACGAAGTTCCGCAGCGCGATGAGGTCGCGGGCATGCGCGACGCCCAGCGCAGCGCGGCTCGAGAGGCGTTCGATGTCACCGATGGCGGCCAGGCGTGTCCGCAGCGCGGCGCGGGCAGCGGGGCTCTCGGCCAGCGCGCCCACGGCGTCCTGGCGCTCCCGGATGCGCTCCAGATCCAGGAGCGGACGCAGGAGCCAGTGGCGCAGGCAGCGCGCCCCCATGGGCGTCCGGGTGGCGTCCAGCGTGGCGAAGAGCGAGCCCTTGACGGCCCGGTCCTGCGCCGTCTCGAACAGCTCGAGCGTCGCGACGGCCGTCCGGTCGAGGATCATGGCGTCGCCGGTCGCGAAGCGCTGGATCCGCGTGATGTGGGAGAGGCGGTCCCCCTGGGTGTCGCGCAGATAGGCAAGCGCCGCTCCCGCAGCCTGCAGCCCCGCACCCAGCGATCCCAGGCCCAAGGCATCGAGGCTCGTCGCCCTGAAGTGGGCGGTGAGGTGCTCCTCTGCCGCGCGCCGGGAGAACCAGGAGGGCTCCGCCCGGGTGAGGGCGATGCCCAGCCCGGTGAGCCGCCCGACCAGGGCAGGATCCGCGCTATGGGCCAGCAGCACCTCGGCGGGCCGTCTGAGGAGCGCCGCCTCGAGGAGGGGCTCTCCCGCCCCCTGCTCGTCCCCCACCCAGAAGTCGCCCGTGGAGACATCCGCCAGCGCCACACCGAGGCTCGCTGGCCCCCGGTGGACGGCGAGGAGAAAGTTGTTGGCCGCGCCGTCGAGGTATTGCGTGTCCGTGACCGTGCCCGGCGTGATGACGCGCACCACCTCCCGGCGCACGAGCTTCTTGCCTTTGACCGGCGCCTCCATCTGCTCGCACACGGCGACGCGCTGCCCTCCGCGGATCAGCCGGCCGATGTAGCCGTCCACCGCGTGGTGCGGGATGCCGGCCATGGGGGCGTCCTGCCGGGAGGTGAGGGTGATCTGCAGGAGCCGCGCTCCGAGCTGGGCGTCCTCGAAGAACATCTCGTAGAAGTCCCCGAGGCGGAACAGGAGGAGATGCTCCGGGTAGCGGCGCTTGAGCTCCCGGTACTGCCGCATCATCGGCGTCAGGGGGCCGGTCGCCTCCGTCACGGACGCAGCGCCGCCGACAGGCGATCGTAGGTGTCGTGCAGCGACTCCGGGAGGACCCTCGTGTCCCCGATCGCGGTCATGAAGCTCGTGTCACCGTGCCAGCGCGGCACCACGTGGACGTGCAGGTGTCCGGCGACGCCGGCCCCGGCCACGCTGCCCTGGTTCACGCCCACGTTGAAACCGTCGGGCCGGTAGACGGCCTGGAGCGCCCGCACGGCTGCCTGGACCAGCCGCATGCTTTCGGCCAGCTCGTCGGGCTCGGCCTCCTGGACTCCGGCCACGTGGCGGTTGAGCGTGGCCATGAGGTGCCCGGAGGCGTAGGGGTAGGCGTTGAGGATGAGAAAGGCCCGCTCGCCGCGGTGGAGGATCAGGGACTGCCGGTCATCGCGGGAGCACAGCGCAGCGCAGAAGACGCAGACCGCACCGGGCCCCCCACCCGCCGAAACGTAACTCATCCGCCACGGCGCCCACAGACGATCCACTCGATCTCAGGTGTTTACGAGCTCGCGAAGCCGCTTGCCGACCTTGAAGAACGGGACGCGCTTCTCCGGGACGCTCACGCTGTCCCCCGTCTTCGGGTTGCGTCCCTTGCGGGAGTTCCGGTGGCGGATCCGGAAGCTGCCGAACCCGCGCAACTCCACCTTGTCGCCCTTGGCGAGGGCCTCGGTGATGTTGTCGAAGACGGTGTTGACGATCAACTCCGTCTCCTTCTTCGTGAGGGTCGACACTCGGGACACTTCCTCGATCAGATCCGCTTTCGTCATGACCGCGCTCCCTCCCAAAGGCCCGTTCTCGCTGCGCCGGGCCCCACTTCAGGGCGGAGGGCCTGGCTTCCCCTTCCCGGTGACGCTAGCATGGGGGACGAAAGATTGTCAAGCAGGGTGCGGGGTTAGCGGACACATCTGGTCGCCCGGCGCCCCTAGCCCATCAGGTAGAGCGGGGTGCGGAGCGCCGGCAGGGCCGGCAGCAGCCCGCCTGGGGCTCCCAGCCCGAGCTGGTTGCGCAGGAGGTCCACCAGGGAGAAGCGCCGCCGAGGGAGCAGGAGCTTGGGGCGGGCGGGCAGCCCCGCCAGTCGCGCGGCCCCCGCGATCGCCTCGTGGAGCCCACCGAGCTCGTCCACCATCTTGAGCTCCCTGGCCTGCTGCCCGGAGTAGATCCTGCCGTCGGCGAAGCCCAGGACGGTCCGGCGGTCCAGGCCGCGCCCCTCGGCCACCGCCCCCACGAACTGCCCGTACACGTCATCCAGCAGCGCCTGGAGGATGCGTCGCTCCTCCGGCGACATGCTCCGCGCAATGCTCCCCACGTCCTTGTAGGCCCCGGCCTTCACCACGACATACTCGACGCCCACCTTCTTGAGCAGCCCCTCGAGATTGGCCATCTGCATGATCACGCCGATGGAGCCCGTGAGGGTCCCCGGGTTGGCGTAGATGCGGTCCGCCGCGGTGGCGATGTAGTAGCCGCCCGACGCCGCCACCGCGGCCAGCGAGGCCACCACGGGCTTTCCAGCCTTCCGCACCTGCTGCACCGCCGAGAAGATCTCCTGCGTCGGCCCCACCACGCCGCCCGGGCTGTTCACCCGGAGGACGACCGCGCGCACCGCCGGATTGTCCATGTGCTCGCGCAGTTCCCGCACCGTGGCGTCGCCGTCCACGATGATCCCTTCCACCTCCACGATCGCCACTCGAGGGCCGCCAGGCAGCGCGCCGTCCTCCAGCACCGCCATCAGGGCCCAGACCGTCACCAGGAACACGGCGAGGATGAGAGCCGTCAGCCCGAGCCCGAGCAGCAGGCTGCGGACGCGAGAGGTCATGCGCTAGTCCTCGTCGTCGAAGTCGTCGTCCGTCCGGCGCTTGCGTCCCTTCCCCCGACCCCGCGACTCTTGCTGCTGCGGCTCCTCCATCACGGCGGCCGCCAGCTCCTTCAGCGACAGCCCGATCCGACGCTCGTTGGGATCCACGCGGATCACGAGGAGCGTCAGCTCGTCCCCCACGTTGACGATCTCCGAAGGCGAGCCGATGGGCCGGCTGGACATCTGGGAGATGTGCAGGAGGCCGTCCACCCCGGGTTCCAGCTCCACGAAGGCGCCGAAATCGGTGAGCCGCACGACCTTGCCGGTCACCCGCGAACCCATGGGGTAGCGCTGGGCAACGCTCTCCCAGGGATCGGGCTGGATCTGCTTGAGTCCGAGGGAGATGCGCTTGTTCTCCCGGTCGACGTTGAGGATCTGCGTGTCGATCGCCTGGCCCTTCTTGAGCAGCTCGGAGGGGTGGCCGATATTCCGCGTCCAGGACATGTCGGAGATGTGCAGGAGGCCGTCCACCCCGGGCTCCAGCTCCACGAAGGCGCCGAAATCGGTGAGGTTGCGCACCCGGCCCTGCAGGCGCTGCCCGGGCGTGTAGCGCTCGTCGATGGTGGTCCAGGGGTCGCTCTCCACCTGCTTCATCCCGAGCGAGATTCGCTTCGTCGCCTTGTTGACATCGAGGACCTGCACCTCGACGGTGTCCCCCACGTTGACCAGCTTCGAGGGGTGGCGCACCCGCCGCGTCCAGGACATCTCGGAGACGTGCACGAGCCCCTCGACGCCGGGCTCCAGCTCGATGAAGGCGCCGTAGTTGGTGAGGCTCACGACGCGGCCCTGGACCTTGCCGCCCACCGGGTAGCGCTGGTCCACCGTGGCCCAGGGATCCGAGGACTTCTGCTTGTAGCCCAGGGACACCCGCCCCGTCTCCCGGTCGAAGTGCAGGACCACCACCTCGACCTGGTCGCCGACCTGGAAGATCTCCGAGGGGTGCCCGATCCGCCCCCACGACATGTCGGTGACGTGGAGCAGCCCGTCGATGCCGCCGAGATCGATGAAGGCGCCGTAGTCGGTGATGTTCTTCACCGCCCCGGTCAGCACCATGCCCTCGCTCAGGACTGCGAGCGTGTGCTTCTTCTTCTCCTCCCGCTCCTCCTCCAGCACGGTCCGGCGCGAGAGCACCACGTTGCCGCGCCGACGATTCAGCTTGATGACCTTGGCGCGGATGGTCTGCCCCACCAGGGAGTTCAGGTTCTTCACGGGCCGGAGATCCACCTGGGAGCCTGGCAGGAAGGCCCGGACACCGACGTCGACGGCCAGCCCCCCCTTGACCACCTCGACCACGCGCCCCTCGACGGGGGTACCGCTCTCGTAGGAGCGCGAGATGGCATCCCAGACCTTGATCTTGTCCGCCTTGTCCTTGGACAGGACGATCAGCCCCTCGTTGTCCTCCTTGGCCTCCAGGTAGACCTCGATCTCGTCCCCCACCTTGGGCGCGCCGGCGTGGCGGAATTCCTCGATCGGGATGGTCCCCTCGCTCTTGTAGCCGATGTCCACGAGCACCTCACTGTCGCGCACCTCCACGACCCGCCCGCGGACCACCTCGCCCTCCTCGATGTCGCTCACCCCCCTGGCGAACCACTCCTCCATGGTCTCTTCCCGGGTCTCTCCCACCTCCTTCTGACTGGCCGTGGGGCCCTGCGCCTTCCGGTCGTCCGTCTCCATACTGTGCTGACTTCCCCCTTTGGTGGATATCGCCGGCGCGGGGATCTCCCCCGCGCCTTGCGTCGAACCCGCACTCTACCCGGTGGCCTCGCCGAGCTGCGCGATGGCGCGCATCATCTCCTCGGTCGCCTCCCGGTACCGCTCCTTCCGCCCTCCTGCCGCCTCCGCCTTGACGGAGAGCGGCGACCCGAAGGTCACCCGGACCTTGACGGGCCGCGGGATCAGCCGCCCGCGGGGCAGCGCGCGCCCCGAGCCCGACACGTAGGCCGGTACCACCGGCGCGCCGCTCACGACCGCAAGCATGCCGACCCCGGGCTTGCCCTCGCTCAGCCTCCCCTCTTCCCCGCGCGTGCCCTCGGGGAAGACCAGCAGCGCCTTGCCCTCTTCCAGGACTCGCAGCGCCGCCTTGAGCGCCCTGGCGTCGCCCCCTTCGCGGCGTACCGGCCGGGCGTTGACCGCCCGCAGCAGCCGGCCCAGGAGCGGGATGTCGAACAGCTCGGCCTTGGCCATGAAGCAGAGCTGCCTGCGGCAGGCCCCGCCCACCACCGGCGGGTCGAGGAGGCTCACGTGATTGGCCACGATGAGCACGGGTCCAGCCATCGGCACCCGGTCCGCGCCCCTGATCTCCAGCCTGAAGAGCAGGCGCATCAGCGCCACGGCGATCGGCTTCAGGAGGTTGTACAGCACCGCACCCGCTCGACCTCCTCCAGGAGCCTCCTCAGCACCGCCTCTGGCGCCAGCGCCGTGGAGTCCACCAGCACGGCTCCTGGCGGCCTGACCAGGGGGGCCAGCGCCCGTGCCATGTCCTGCCGGTCGCGCCTCAGCACCTCTTCCCGCACCGAGGCCAGGTCCATGACGACGCCGCCCGCCGTCAGCTCTTCCTGGCGCCGCCGCGCTCGCGTCTCGATGTCGGCGTCGAGGTAGAACTTCACGTCGGCGTCGGGGCAGACGACGCTGCCCGTGTCCCGCCCTTCCAGCACCACGCCGCCCGCGGCGGCCAGGGCGCGCTGCAGCGGCGTGAGCTTGTCGCGCACCGGGGCCAGGGCCGTCAGGACGGAGGTCAGCTCCCCGATGGCCGGCGTCCTGATCTCTGCGGTGACGTCCCGCCCGTTCACCAGCACCCTGTCCCCCGCCAGCTCCACCGTGGTCCGGTCCAGAAGACCCCGGAGTGAGGCGCCGTCCTCGGGAGCGATCCCCGCCTGCTGGACTGCCCATGCCAGCCCCCGGTACATGGCGCCCGTGTCCAGCAGTCTGAACCCCAGCCGCCTCGCCAGCTCGCGAGCCGCGCTGGACTTGCCCGCCCCCGCCGGCCCGTCGATCGTCACGACGGGTGCCTTCCGGCGGCGGCCCTTCACGCCGACGCCCGCGCACAGGTACCGCCCGCCAAGGCGTTCACGGCGTCGACGAACCCCGGGAAGGAGGTGGCGATGCAGCCCGTATCCTCCACCACCGTCTCCCCTTCTGCAAGCATTCCTGCTATCACCAGCGCCATGGCCATCCGGTGATCTCCACCGCTCGAGACGGCGGCGCCGCGCAGCGGCCTGCCCCCCTGGATCCGCAGCCCGTCATGGTGCTCGGTGATCGCGGCACCCATCCGCCCGAGCTCGGAGGCGATGGCGCCGATGCGATCGGACTCCTTCACGCGAAGCTCGGCCGCGTCGCGGATCTCCGTGACACCCTCCGCGAGGCAGGCGGCCACAGCCAGGGCCGGGATCTCGTCGATGAGCCGCGGGACGAGAGAGCCCCCGACGCTCGTGCCGCTTAGCCGCGCCGAGGTCACGCCGAGGTCTGCCGCCGGCTCGGCGCTGATGGTGCCGGCCCCTGCCCCGCTCTCCTGCCTGGAGATATGCGCCCCCATCTGGGCGAGCACGTCCAGCAGCCCCGTCCGCGTCGGATTCACCCCCACGCCCTTCACGCTCAGCACCGCGTCGGGGACGAGCGTTCCCGCCACGAGAAAGAAGGCCGCGGCGGAGATGTCGCCGGGCACGGCGACCGGCTGCCCGGTGAGGGCACCCCCGGGGCGCAGCGTGACCGCCCCCTCCTCGGCCGACAGGCGGGCTCCGAAGGCGCTCAGCATACGTTCGGTGTGGTCGCGAGACGGCGCGGGCTCCTCCACCGTCACCGGCCCGTCGGCCCAGAGCCCCGCCAGGAGGAGCGCGGTCTTGACCTGGGCCGAGGCCACCGGCGAGGCGAAGCGGAGCCCGCGGAGCGGCCGGGCGCCACTGACGGCCAGCGGCAGGCGGCTGCCCCCCTGCCGGCCCACCACGGTGGCCCCCATCTGCCTGAGCGGGACGGCCACGCGCTCCATCGGCCGCCCGCGGAGAGAGGCATCCCCCGTGAGCACGGTCCAGAAGGGCTGACCGGCGAGGACGCCCATGAGCAGCCGCGCAGTCGTGCCCGAGTTGCCGCAGTCGATGACGTCCTCGGGCTCGGTCAGGGCCTCTGGGCCCTCGGCGTCAACCAGATAGTGCCCCGGCCCTTTCCGCGTCACCGTCGCCCCGAGGGCGCGCACGGCCCTGAGCGTGGCGAGGCAGTCCTCGCCCTCGAGAAAACCCGTGATCTCCGTCCTGCCCGTCGCCAGCGCGCCGAAGAGGGCCGCCCGGTGGGAGATGGACTTGTCGCCGGGGACCGCCACCCCCCCGCGCAGCCGTGTGACCGGCCTGACGTGGATCCTCACGCGAGCCGCTCCCGTGCCTGCCGGATGCGGTCGAGCTCCCGCTCCACGGCGGCGCCCTCGCCGGCGGCGATCAACCCCTCGAGGTGGTCGAGCGACTTCCTGAACGCCGCAACCGCCTCTGTCAGCGCTGCGCGGTTCTCCAGGAAGATCTCCCGCCACACGGCGGGGCTCGAGGCCGCGATCCTGGTCGTGTCCTTGAAGCCGCGCGCCGCCACGTCCAGGAAGGCCGGATCCATGCGAAGCGCCGCGTCCACCAGCGCGCCGGCCACGAGGTGCGGCAGGTGGCTCACGGCCGCCACCGCCCGGTCGTGGGTGGCCGCATCCAGCGTGATGACGCGTCCACCGAGCGCCTCCCAGAAACCGCGCACCCTGGCCATCGCGTCGCCGTCGCTCGTTCCCGCCGGTGTCAGGATGACCAGCGCACCGCGAAACAGGTCGGCGCGAGCGATGGCGTAGCCGGACAGCTCCGAGCCGGCCATGGGATGGCCGCCGACGAAGCGCAGCGGGCGGGAACCGGCCAGCCGCTCGGCCGTCTGGACGATGCGCCCCTTGGTGCTTCCCACGTCCGTGATCACGGCGTCACGGGGCGCTGCCTGCCACACGGCCGGCAAGAGGGATTCGAGGGTCGCCACCGGCGTGGCCAGGAGGCAGAAGTCGGAGCCCTGGACCCCCGCGGTCACGTCCGTCGTGATCCGGTCCACCACCCCGTCCCGGAGCGCCGGCTCCAGGCTCTCGCGGCGCCGCCCAATTGCCACGATCTCGCGCGCGAGGGAAGCCTCGCGCGCCGCCTTCGCGACGGAGCCCCCGAGGAGCCCGAGGCCGACGACGGAGAGCCGGCGGATCACGCGCCCGCGACCTCCGGGAGCACCTTTCGCAGCGCCTTCATGAGCCGCCGGTTCTCCTCCGGCGTGCCCACGGTGACGCGCAGCGCGTTCTCCATTCCGAAGCTCGTCATGGGGCGGACGATGACGCCCTCGCGGAGCAGCCGGCCGTAGACGTCCATCGCGTTCCGGCCCACATCCACCAGGATGAAGTTGGCGCGCGAGGGCGTGTACCTGAGGCCCAGCGAGGCGAACTCGTCATAGAGGAAGGCGCGCCCCGCCTCGTTCATGCGCAGGCACTCGAGGATGTGTGCGTCGTCCTCGAGCGCCGCCAGCGCCGCGACCTGGGCCAGCGAGTTCACGTTGAACGGGGCGCGGATCCGGTTGAGGAGCGCCACGCAGTCGGGCGCGGCCACGGCATACCCCACCCGGAGTCCGGCCAGGCTCGCCGCCTTGGAGAAGGTGCGAAGGATCACGACCTTCCGTCCCTCGCGGAGGTAGGCGAGAGTATCGGGGAAGTCGGGCCCCTGGGCGAACTCGATGTAGGCCTCGTCGAACACCACGATGACCCGGTCCGGAACGCGGGCCATGAACTCCTCCACCTCCGCGGCCGTGACGATGGTGGCGGTGGGGTTGTTGGGGTTCGCGATGAAGACCATCTTCGTCATGGGCGTGATCGCGCGGCCCATGGCCTCCAGGTCGAGCCGGTGCTCCTTGAGGGTCACCACGACGCGGATGCCGCCCACGGCCTGGACGATCATCGGGTAGACGACGAACGAGGGGTGCGGGATCACGACCTCCTCGCCAGGCCGCACGAATGCCCGGACGAGCAGCTCGATGAGCTCGTTGGAGCCGTTGCCGAGCACGATGTCGTCGGGCTTGACCCCGTGCCGCCGGGCCAGCGCCTCCCGGAGGTAGAATCCCCCGCCGTCGGGATAGCGGTTCAGCTGGCCCAGCGCGGCCGCGACGGCCTTCTGGACGCGTTCCGATGGCGGCAGGGGGTTCTCGTTGGAGGCGAGCTTGATGGCGTCCTTGATGGCCAACTCGCGCTCCAGCTCCTCGATGGGCTTCCCCGGCTCATACGGGGCGATGCCGAGGATGTGGTCGTTGGCCAGCGATTCCCAGGAGGCGGGCATGGAGAGCTCCTTATGCGGCCGGGTAGGATCCAAGAACCTTGAGGAACTGGCAGCGCTCCGTGACGGCCGCGAGCGCTGCCCTCACCACCTCGGTGTCCCGGTGCCCCTCGAAGTCCACGAAGTTCACGTACTCCCAGGGGCGTCGCTTGGTCGGCCGCGACTCGATCTTGGTCAGGTTGAGCCTGCGCTCGGCGAAGGGGCGCAGGATGCTGTAGAGGACGCCGGGCTCGTTGCGCATGGAGAAGAGAATGGAGGTCTTGTCCCGTCCGGTTGGCGGCACGGGCCGTCGTCCCAGCACCAGGAAGCGGGTGGAGTTGTACGGGTTGTCCTCGATGCGCCGCCGCAGCACGGGGACATCGTGCAGGCGCGCGGCCATCTCCGAGGCGATGGCAGCCACCGTGGGTTCGTCCTTGGCGCGCACGGCCGCGGCGGATGTCGAGGAGGTCTCCTCGGTCCGGGCCTTCCCGAGGTTGGCGGCGAGCCATTGCCGGCACTGGGCGAGGGCCTGCGGGTGCGAGCAGACCGTCTTGACCTCGTCCAGGGTGCCCGCCCGGGAGAGGAGGTGATGGGTGATCTCCAGCGTGATCTCGCCGGTGATCAGCGCCTCGCAGTCGAGCAGCCGATCGAGCGTGATGTTGACGGGCCCCTCGGTGGAGTTCTCCACCGGCACCACGCCGAGCTCGGCGCGGCCCCGCTCGACCTCGTCGAACACCTCGCCGATGCTGCGGACCGCCACGAAGGCCGCGGAGGATCCGAAGCGTTGCGCGGCCGCCTGGTGGGTGTGGGTGCCGGGCGGGCCAAAGTAGGCTACCGGCAGCGGGTTCTCCAGGGCCAGAGAGGCCGAGAGGATCTCCCGCCAGATGGCCCTGAGTGCCTCAGCCGGGAGCGGGCCACCGTTGAGCGCCGCGAGGCGCTCCAGGACCTGCGCCTCGCGCTCGGGGACGAAGTACGGGAGGGCTTGCTGCCTCTTGAGCTCGCCGATCTCGAGGGCGGCGTCTGCGCGCTGGTTGAGGAGGTGGAGGATCTCTTCGTCGAGGGTGTTGATCCTGGAGCGCAAATCGCCCAGGTTCATAAAAGCTCCTGACTCGCCTCGGTCGGCAACCCCTGCATTGTAGGGGATGAGTCCGGGCCGCGCAAGCCTCTCAGCGCCCCCAGTTCCGCGGCCGTCAGCGGGCGGCTTTCCCCCACCCGCAGCCGCCCGAGCCGCAGGGGGCCGAATGCGACGCGGACGAGGCGGTGCACCGGATGCCCCAGCGCCTGGCAGTATCGCTTGACCTCGCGGTTGCGCCCCTCCCCGAAGGTCAGCCGGAGGCGCGTCCCCCGGGGGCCGGCCCCGAGGATGGTCACCGCGGCAGGGACGGCGGGCCCGTCGGACAGGGTGACGCCCCGGCGCCACCTGCCGAGATCCGCCGGCCTCACCCGTCCCTCCACCTCCGCCTCGTAGACCCGGGGAATCTCGTACCGCGGGTGAAGGAGCCGGTGGGCGAGGGCTCCGTCGTTGGTGAGCAGGAGCAGGCCCTCGGCATCGTAGTCGAGGCGACCCACCGGGAAGAGCCGCGGCCCCCGGCCACGCACCAGGTCGAGCACGACGGGCCGGCCGCCAGGGTCGCCGGCGCTGCTGAGGTACCCGCGCGGCTTGTGCAGCAGCAGGTACGTCTTGGGCTCGACGGCGGGCAGCGCGCGGCCGTCCACGGCGATCACGTCCACGCCCGGATCGGCCTGCGCACCCGGCTCCAGGCGCACCCGGCCGTTGACCGTCACGCGCCCCTGGGCCAGGAGCGCCTCACCCCCGCGGCGCGACGTCAGCCCCGACTGCGCCAGGATCTTGCTGAGGCGGATCTGCGCCAGCGGCCGGCTCCCCCCTCTGCCCTTCTCGCCCGGCGACAGCCGGCGCCGCGCTGCCCTCGCCGCTTCCGCCGGGCACAGCACCGGGCTCGGCCTCGGGACCCGCGCCGGCTGCGAGCAGCGGCTCGCCCGCGGGCTCCGTCCCCTCGGCTCCGGGCACGAGGAGCTCGCCCTCGACCTTCGGCAGGTCCGTCAGGTCGCGCAGCCCGAACGCCACGAGGAAGTCGCGGGTCGTCTCGTAGAGGAAAGGTCGGCCCGGCGAGTCCTTGCGGCCGCCGATGCGGATCATCCGCCGCTCGAGCAGGCTGTCGAGCACGCCCTCGGAGTTGACGCCGCGGATGGCGTCGACCTCGGGGCGGGACACGGGCTGGCGATAAGCGATGATGGCGAGCGTCTCGAGGGCTGGACGCGACAGCCGTGAGCGCGTCCGGCTCCGGGCCAGCTTCACCAGCCATGGCGCCATCTCCGGGCGGGTGACGAGCCTGAAGCCTCCCCCAGCCTCCATGACCTGCAGGGCCCGCCCCCGCCCTTCCAGACGCTGCCGCAACGCCTGCACGAGGTCCAGGGCCTCGGCTGGCCCTGGGAGGCCGAGCACCTCCTGGATCGTCGCGGCCTCCACCGGGATGTCGGAGGCGAAGAGGAGCGCCTCCAGGATGTCGAGGGGCTCACTCATTCTCTCGGTCTCCCTCGCGCCGGGGGTCCGCGGCGCCAGCGGCCGCAGCGGCCTCGGGGAGGCGCCGCTCGATCACGATGTCGCCGAAGAGATCGCCCTGGCGCGCGCGGGCCTGGCCCAGGCGGACCAGTTCCAGCAGGGCCAGGAGGGTGACGATCCACTCCGCGCGGACGCGCTCGGCCCCGGCCACCGACGAGAAGAGCAGCGACCAGGTGTGGTGCAGCAGGGACACGATCTCCGCCATCCGCTCGAGGATGGACAGCGGGCTCGCCTCGACCTCGCGGGGCGTCTGACGCTTCTGCTCCTGGATGAGCCGCGTCATGGCGCGCTGCAGGAGGTGGACGGACAGATCCTCGAGTGGGACCGCCTCCGGCGGCGGCAGCTCGCCCACGGTGCGGCCGAAGAGCAGCGCTTGCTCCGCCTCGCGCTGCCCGAGCCAGGCGCCCAGCACCTTGACGCGCGCGTACTCCTGCAGCCGCAGGGCCAGCTCGCGCCGCAGGAGCTCACCCTCCTCGTCCAGCGCACCCTCCTCTGCTCCCCCGGCGTCGGGCACCAGGAGCTTGGACTTGAGGTAGATCAGCGTGGCGGCCATGACCATGAAGGAGCCCGCCACCTCCAGCTCCTGGAAGCGCACCGACTCCAGGTGGTCCAGGTACTGGTCCGTGATGGTCCGGATTGGCAGCCGCGCCAGGTCTACCTCCTGCGTCCTGCAGAGGTGCAGGAGCAGGTCCAGTGGTCCCTCGAAGGACTCCACCCGGACCGTGAGGCCGGTGCCGGCCTCGGCGGGCGAACCGGTCACGGCTCGAGCCCCACGACACCCCTCACCTCCTCCATGGTTTGCCGGGCCACGGCGCGGGCGCGGCGCGAGCCCTCGTGCAGCACCTCGAGCACCTCCCCCGGATGCTCGGCGAAGCTCCGCCGCCGCTCGCGGATCTCGCCGAGCGGGGGCAGCATGTGCTTGAGGAGCACGCCCTTGCAGTCGAGGCAGCCGATGCCTGCCGTGCGACAGCCGACGGCGCAGGCCTCGCGGTCCGCCTCCGGCGTGAAGATGCGGTGCAGGTCGAAGACCGGGCAGAGATCGGGCGTGCCGGGGTCGGTGCGCCGCCGGCGCGCCGGATCCGTGATCATCGGGCGAACCTTGGCGGTGATCTCCTCGGGCGAGTCGGAGAGGTAGATGGCGTTGTCGTAGGACTTCGACATCTTCCGGCCGTCGGTGCCCGGCACCTTGGGGATCTGCGTCAGCTTTGCCGAAGGCTCCGGGAACACCGGCCCCCACGTGCTGTTGAAGCGCCGGGCGACCTCACGGGTCAGCTCCACGTGCGGCACCTGATCGATCCCCACCGGGACCCACTGCGGCTTGTACATGAGGATGTCGGCCGCCTGCAGCAGCGGGTAGCCCAGCAGCCCGTAGGAGGGCGACTCGAGCCCCAGCTGCTCCACCATCTCCTTGTACGTCGGCACGCGCTCGAGCCAGCCCACCGGCGTCACCATGGAGAAGAGCAGGTGCAGCTCCGCGTGCTCGGGGACCAGCGACTGGATGAACAGCGTGGAGCGTCCGGGGTCGAGCCCAGCGCCGAGCCAGTCCGCTCCCATCTCGAGCGTGCTCGCCGGCGCCTCGACGCTGTTGGCCGCGTCCGTCGTGAGCGCGTGCCAGTTGGCGACGAAGAAGAAACAGTCGTGGTCCTCCTGCAGGCGCACCCAGTTGGCCAGGGCGCCCAGGTAATTCCCCAGGTGAACCTTGCCGGTGGGACGCATGCCCGACAGTACCCGCGGCCTCGATGACGGCATTGAACGGCCCTCAGTCCGTGTCGCTCCGGGAGAGGCGGGCTTCCCAGGCCTTCGCCATCCTCAGAAAGACGTAGTCGGCGTACAGGACGGCGAGCACGAAGCCCCGCCAGCCGTCCAGGAACCCCAGGCGCATAATGTACATCGAGAGGAAGCGCCAGAGGGGGCGGAAGATGAGGTCGAGCGGCCCCGTGGGCCGGCCCCGCGCGAGCCAGTCCCGGGCCGCCAGCGTGGAGTAGCGGTCCGAGCGCTGGACGAAGTCGTGCAGGGTCCGGTAGGAGTGGTGGAGCAGCGGCTCTCCGAGCCGCTCCACTGGCCCGCTCACCCGCACCGACTCGTGCACAGCGTCCTCGACGAACCGTCCGGCCCCCCGGCGGAAGAGGCGCAGCTGGTAGTCGGGGTAGAGTCCCCCGTGGCGCACCCACACCCCCCAGAAGATGTTCTGCCGCGGGATGCGGTAGCCTGCGGCCACCCCTCCCTCGGCGAGCAGCCGGCGGATCCGCTCCCGCAGCGCCGGCGTCACGCGCTCATCGGCGTCCAGCGAGAGGACCCAGTCGCCCCCGGCCTGATCCAGGGCGAAGTTCTTCTGCGCCGCGAAGCCGGGCCACGGTCGTACCCAGATGCGGTCGGTGAACTCGCGGGCAAGGAAGACCGTCTTGTCGGTGGACTCGGCGTCCACGACCAGGATCTCGTCGGCCCAGGCGACGCTCTCCAGACAGGCCCGCAACCGCTCCTCCTCGTTCCAGGCGATGACCGCCACGGACAGCCGCGCGCGGCTCACGGATTGCCCGCGTCGAGAAGCGCCTGCGCGGCGGCCAGCGCCTCCGCGGGCGAGAGCCGCTCCATGGTCCCGTCGGGACTCTGCAGGCCGCGGCAGCGGGCCCCGTAGGGGCCGTTGCGCTCCGCGCGCGTCGGACCGAAGAGGCCCAGGCAGGGGGTGCCCACGGCGGCAGCCAGGTGAAGTGGTCCGGTGTCGCCCGCGATCATGAGCGAAGAGCGGCGCAGCAGCGCGCTGAGCTCGTCGAGGTCCGTGGGCGGCGCCAGCACGGCGCGGCTCGACAGCCCGGTGGCGATCTGCCGCGCCATGTGCACCTCGTCGGGCCCCCAGAGCAGCAGGACGCGGGCGCCGGCCTCGCCGCCGAGGCGCTCGGCCAGCGTCCGGAAATGGCTCACCGGCCAGCGCTTTTCCGGCCGGCCCGCCCCCGGGTTCAGGGCCACCAGGCGCTCCCGGGGCTTGAGCCCGTGCTCGGCGAGGAAGTCGTCCATGAGCTGTTCGGCGACCGGCCGCACGGGCAGGTGGAACTCCGGCACGATCCCGCGGATGCCCAGTGGCCCGAGCAGCGACAGGTATTGCTCCACCACGTGCACGGCCTCGGGCGGTGGCGTCACGCGGCGGTTCGTGAAGAGCGCGCTCAGCCCCTCCCGGCACCGGGAGGCGCTGAAGCCGATCCTGACCGGGGCGCCCGTGTAGGCCGTGAGGATCCCGCTCTTGAGCAGCCCCTGGAGATCCAGCGCGACGTCGAAGCGCGCGCCGCGCACGCGGCGCCTCAGGCGCCCGAGCTTCCCCCACACCTCGCGCGCGCCCCCGGGGCGCCAGACGAGCCGTCGCCAGAGCCTGGTGTTCACCGGGATCACGCGGTCCAGATCCGGGTGGTCGCGCAGGATGGCGTACTCCCGCGCCTCGACGATCCACGTCAGCTGCGCCCCGGGCCAGGCGCGACGGAGTGCCCGGGCCACGGGCAGCGTGTGGATGACATCCCCGAGGGCCGAGAGCTTGACGAGGGCGACCTTCATGTTGTCACCACCCAGGGGCGGGCACCCGGGCTATCGCCACGCCCGCCTCCGCCGCGAGGGCCGTCTGCGGTTCGTCCCTCGCGCCATGTCCGTCGATGTCACCGCGCGAATCTCTGGAGGATGGCCGCGATGAGGTCGCGGCTCGAGTGCTCCTTAGGATCCCCTGCGATGGCCACGCGCCCCCCCGCCCCGAGGACGCTCTGACGCTCGGGCACCGAGTCCTCCGTATAGTCCGTTCCCTTGGCCTGCACGTCGGGGCGGAGACGGCTCACGAGGCTGTCGACCGTATCCTCGTCGAAGACAACCACGGCGTCCACCGGCCTGAGGGCGGCCACGATCTCGGCTCGCTCCCCTTCGGCGACCACCGGGCGGCCCTGTCCCTTGAGCCGGCGCACGGAGGCGTCCGAGTTGAGTGCCACCAGGAGCACATCCCCGAGCGCGCGGGCCGCCTGCAGATAGCGCACGTGCCCCACGTGCAAGAGATCGAAGCAGCCGTTGGCGAGCACGATGCGCTTGCCCTCGGCCCGCCAGGTCGCGGCCAGGCGGAGTGCCTCCTCGAGGCTACAGCGCGGTGCCATCGCCGCTCAGGGCCTGGACGAGCTCTCCCGGCGACACCGTGGCGGTGCCGCGCTTCATGACCACCACGCCCCCGGCGACGTTGGCCAGCCAGGCGGCCTCGCCGGCGCTGGCACCCGAGGCCAGCGCCACCGCGAACGTGCTGATCACGGTGTCGCCGGCTCCCGTCACGTCGGCGATCTGGTCGCTGCCGTGGATGGGCATGAAAGTCACCGGGCCCTCCCGCTCGAAGAGGGCCATCCCGCGGCTGCCCCGCGTCACGAGGAGCAGTGCCGCCTCGAGCCGATCGAGCACGGCGCGCCCTGCTTTCTCGATGGCGCGCTCGTCGCCGAGCTCGCCCCCCACCAGCGCCTCCACCTCGGGCTCGTTGGGGGTCGCCGCGGTCATGCCCTTGAAGCGCAGCAGATCGTAGCGGCTGTCGACGGCGACGACGGCGTTGCGGGGGCGCGCCAGCTCGAGCACGGCCTCGAAGACCCCGGGCGACAGTGCCCCGTACCCGTAGTCGGAGACCACGAAGGCATCCGCCGTGGAGCCGATCTCGCGTAGACGCGAGACGAGAGCCTCCTCCACGTGTGGCGCGAGCCCCCCAGCGGGCTCGCGATCGAGCCGCACCACCTGCTGGCGCGTCGACTCGTAGCCGCCCGCCATGACCCGCGTCTTCACCGGAGTGAGTCGCCCTTCCACGCGCAGGATGCCGGCCGTCGAGATGCCCGCCCCGCGGAAGAGTCCTGCCACCTCGTCCCCCGCTCCATCGTCACCGAGCACCCCCACCGGCCAGGCGCTGGCTCCGAGGACGTGGACGTTGTGGGTGGCATTGGCCGCTCCGCCCAGCCGCACCTCCCTCGCGCTGAACTTCAGGATGAGGACCGGCGCCTCGCGGGAGATGCGCGCGGGCTTCCCGTACAGGTACTCGTCGGCGATGAGGTCGCCCACGATCACGACCCGCCGGCCCGCGAACGCGGCGATGACCGCCTCGAGCTGCCTGACGGGGTACATCAGCGGCCTCGCCGGGCCAAGGCCCACTCCACGGCGTCGAACAAGTCCTCGGCAATGTGGTCGGGCTTGAGCCGCCAGTGCTGGCGCCGGTGCTCCCACTCGCCGCGCCCGTAGCCGGTCAGCACCAGCACTCCGGCCGCACCCACCGCGTGCGCCACTCCAACATCCGAGATCTTGTCGCCGATGACGACCGAGGCTGCCAGATCGAGGTCAAGGTCGGAGGCCGCCCTCAGCAAGAGTCCCGGGCGGGGCTTCCGGCAGTCGCAGTCGGCACGGTAGGGGGGCTCTCCCTCCTCGGGGTGGTGGGTACAGATGTAGAGCCCATCCAGATGGCCGCCGAGCGCCGCCAGCTGGCTGAGCATCTCGGCGTTCGCGGCGTGGAGAATCTCCTCGGAGAAGTACCCCCTGGCGATGCCCGACTGGTTGGTGACCATCACGGCCGGCACCCCGGCGTGGTTGAGGCGCCTGACGGCCTGGGCGGTCCGGGGGAGGAGCCGGATGCGGCTCACGTGGTTGACGTACCCCATCTCCTCGGTGAGGCATCCATCACGGTCCATGAAGACAGCGGAGCGTCGCGGCATTGACAGGCAGTGTAAAGCCCGCCGGGCAAATCATCAATGAAAAGCCATGTTTCTGGACAGGCGACGATAAAGCCGCGTGAACGCCTCGACCTGCGCGGCATGGGTGAAACCACATGCCGTCGCCCTTGCCCGCTCGCGCAGTCTCTCGGGATTCGACTCGCGGAGCCGGTCGAGCAGCCTCCCGATGACGCGCCCGGTGACTTCGGCCGCCACCACACCGTTGTCGCCGTCACGGATCAGCTCGGCCCCCCCCGCAGCGGCGCTGGAGAGCACGGGCACTCCGGAAGCAAGGGCCTCCAGGTGGACATTGCCAAAAGGCTCATAGCGCGCCGGCAGCGCCACCACATCGGCCAGCGCGTACAGCCGCTCCACGTCGGCCCGCGGCCCGACCCAGACGACCCGGTCCAAGATCCCCAGCCGGGCAGAGAGGCTCCTGTATCGCTCGGTGGACCCTTTGCCCGCCACCACGAGCCGGGCTTTCGTGTCCTCCATCAGGCCCAGTCCTTCGAGGAGCGGCCCGAGGCCTTTCCGCTCGAACCCCGAGCCGACGAAGAGGACGGTCCACGCCCCGGAACTGAGGGCCAGCTCAGCGCGAGTCGGAGGCCCCAGCCGCTCCCGGTTCCCGGGGTGGAAGCGGTCGAGGTCCACGCCGTTGTAGACCACGGTCACTTTCGCGGGGGGTGTGGCGTAGAGCCGCTCGATCTCCGACTTGCCCGCATGAGAGATGGCCACGATCTCCCGGGCCCAGCGGAGGGAAAAGATCTGTTTTTCCATTAGCATGACCGTCCTATGATACGGATTCACCTTGGCCCGGCGCCGGCCCATGGCCGCCAGGTAGCCCTGGTGCGTCCCCTCTCCGGCGCGGTAGATGTCCTGACCCGGACAGCGCTCGTGACCCTGGACGACATCGTAGCGGCCGCCCCGCGCCGCCCAGCGAGCGGCGATGCCGAAGACCAGGAGCCTGGCGAGAGAGGGTTGCGACGGCACGGCGAGCTCCCGTACGGTGACGCCTGGCACAGGGGGCTGCCCCCGGGTCGTGATGAGGTCCACCTGATGCCCCTGGCGGACGAGCTCGCCCAGGAGGCCCGCGGTTGCCGTCTCCACCCCGCCGTAAAAGACGAAGGGGCGGCAGATGAGGGCCAGTCTCATCGGGAGCCGGCCACCCGCTCCACCAGAGGAAACAGCAGGCGGCGCGCCGCCTCGAAGCTGTAGCGCTCGACGCAGCGAGCACGGGCCCGGGCGCCGAGGGCCCCCGCTTCGTCCGGGTGGTCCGCGAGATAGGCGATGGCCGCCCCGAGCCCGTCCACGTCTCCCGGGGCGACGAGGAGGCCGCAGCCCTCGAGGATCTCCGGGATCATCGAGACGCGCGTGGAGACCACGGCACGCCCGAGTGCCATGGCGTCGAAGATCTTGGCCGGCACCTGCCCGCGGGTGTCGCTGCTCTCGCGCTGGGGTACAGCCACGACGTCGGCGGCAGCCAGGTAGGCGGGCACTTCCCGGAACGGGACGAGGCCGGCGAGCCGCACCTCCGGGTATCTCGCACGCAGCCGCTGGCCCATATCGCTGGACGGCTCCGTGCCGACCAGCGCCAGCACGATGTCCTTCCGCCCGAGCCGGGCCCCGGCCTCGCAGAGATCCTCGACGCCCTTGTACTCCCGCGGCGTGCCGAGGAACATCACCAGCCGCTGGTCTCCCACTCCCAGTCGCTCGCGCGCCGGACCAGGGTCCGCGCCGCCAGGCCGCCAGGCCTCCGTGTCCCTCACGTGTGGGAGCAGGAGGCCCCCGAAGCGCTCCTGGAGGAAGCGGGAGGCAACCGTGATCCCGTCGGCCACGGAATGCAGGCGCTCCATGAACCAGGTCCACCCGAGTCCCGTGGGGTTGGCAAGATTGAAGGCGCGCCCGACGGTTCCCCAGGCGCCACCGCGGAGGAAGAAGCCCAGCTCCCAGTCGTCGATGTCCAGGAGCAGCGGCCTGCGCGTCGTCAGGCGCTTGAGATAGCCGATCCCCGCGCTGGGGAGCCGGGGCTTCGAGGCGTACAGGACATCGCCGTCGGCCAGCCGCAGCAGCGCGGGGATGGAGCCGGCGAACCGTGGGAGCCGGCTCGCCGGCAGGGTCGCGTACCGGATGCCGTCGTCGGCGATCGGCGGCCAGATCCCCGAGTGGCCACGAAGGCCCACCACGTGGACGTCGTGGCGCGGGGAGAGGAGGCGAGCGAGCAGGTGAGCGCGGCCGGCCGCATTGCTCGACACGTCGAAGCAGAGAACGGAGAGCTTCACCGCGGGGTCCCATCCCTCCCGCGCCCGCAGAGCCCGGCATACAGGGCCGACAGCTCACGCGCGATGCCGGCGCCTGAGAAGCGCGACTGGCACAGGGCCCGGCCGGCCCCGCCGAGCCTGGCCCGGAGCCGGGCGTCGTCGACGAGCCGCCCGACGGCACACGCCAGGGGCAGGGGCTCCCCCGCTGGCACCAGCAGCCCCGTGGTCCCGTCCGAGAGGACCTCGGGGACGACGCCGACGCGGGTGGCGACGACGGGCCTGCCCGCGGCCAGGTACTCGAAGAGGACGCGGGACATGCCGTCCGACTCGAGCGGTACGTAGAGCGCCACGTCGAAGGCCGCCATGGCGGTCTCGGGGCTCGGCTCGTCGCCGCGGAAGGACACGCGGTCGCCGAGCCCCGCCCGCTCCACCGCCGCGCGGACCGCGGGCTCCATCGCCCCTTGACCCACGAAGGCCAGCTGGAACCCTCGCCCCTCGGCAGCGAGCCGCGCCGCCGCGGCCACCGCCACCTCATGCCCCTTCATGACGCGAAAGCCACCCAGGAGCCCGATCAGCGGCCTGTCCTCCGCCAGTCCCAGCGAGCGACGCCACGGGCGCCCGTCCACGTCGGGGCGGAAGCGCTCGTGGTCCACCCCGCCCGGCAGCGCCACCACGCGCTCCGGGGCCGCCAGCCCCGCGGCAAGGTACTGGCTGCGGATGGCGCCGGTCACCGTCACGACGAGGTCGGTGGCCTCCCGGTAGAGCCAGCGGTTGAGGGCATGCGGGCGGATCGGTTGGACGATGTGCCGGGTCCTGACCAGGGGGCGAGGAGTGGGCGAGATGCGGTTCGCGAGGGCCGCCACCCAGTGCTCCTTGCCGCGATGAACGTGGACGACATCGGCGCGGCGCAACCCGTCCAGCACGCCCCGCAGGTCCCTCAGATCGTCGACCGGGCTCACGCCTCCGGCGAAGGGCAGCGTCTCGATGCGGCTCGCCCCGAGCCGGCGCGCGCGCTCGATGACCCGGGCCTCCGTGCCGCGACGGCAGACTAGTGTCACCTCATGCCCCGCCCGCAGGAGCTCGGCGGTGATGCGCGCGGCCCAGTAGGCGTCCGAGGACCAGCCCCGACAGGACAGGAGCTGCAGCACTCTCACGGCGACGGCGCCCGCCGCGAGAGGAGCCCGAGATAGATTGCTTCCACATCGGCGGCGTGCCGCGCGGGGCTGAACGACTCCTCGGCGCGGCGCCGCCCCGCCTCTCCCATGGCGCGGGCGCGCGCAGGCTCCGCCACGACCGCGCGCAGCGCCGCCGCCACCGACTCGGGACGCTCGTCGTCCACCAGCAAACCGGTGCTCCCGTGCACGATCGCCTCCGGCAGGGCGCCGAGCCGCCTGGCGATCACGGGGCAGCCTGCCGCCATCGCCTCGAGCGCAGCCCGGCAGGACTCGTCCGAGCCCGCCGCCATCAGCGCGAACACGTCGAGGGCCCGGAGGACGGCCGGAAGATCGGCGTCACGGTAGCCGGCGAACAGGACCCGGGAGCCGAGGCCGCGCTCGCGAACCAGCGCCTCGAGCCTCGGCCGTGCCTCCCCCTTCCCCACGAGCAGCAGCCGCGCCTCGGGGTAGTCCGCGAGCAGCCGCTGGAAGCCCAGGATCAGGAGCTCGTGTCCGCGGTCGTGGGCCAGCCGGGCCACGGATCCGATCACGGGAGCCGTGCCGAGGCCGAGCTCCGCGCGCACCGCCTTGCCGTCCGCGCCCGCGGCGAAGCGCGCCAGGTCCACCACCCCCCCCACGCGGAAGACGCGCGCGGGGTCCAGGGCGAGGTGCCGGCAGTGCTCCTCGATCTGACGGCTCACGGCGATCAGGGCATCGCTCTGCCGGTACAGCCACGTCGAGGGCCACGGCCGTCCCACCGCCCGCTGGTTGTGGAATGTCCTCACCAGCACCGCCCTCCCGCGACTCAGCAGCCCGAGCCAGTGATCGTGGGAGTGGTGGACGTGAACCACGTCGACCTGCTCCCGCCGCACCAGTCGCCGGAGGCGCAACACGTCGCCGACCATCGCCGCCGGACGGAACCTCGCCTCGAGGGACAGCCCGATCAGAGGCTCGATCCCCGCCTCGCGGGCCTTGGCCTCGAAGCGGTCGCCCGGGATGAGCGCCAGGAGCGCCCGATGGCCACGACCCTCGAGCCCCTTCACCAGGCGGATCACCGGGTCGGCGCTCCCCGTCCACCAGCGGTTGGCGCAGAGCTGGAGCACCGTCACCCGCCGGGATGCGCTCATGCCAGCACTTCTTCGTACAGGCCAAGCAGCCGCGAGATGGAGGTATCCCGCGAGAAACGCTCTCCCACCAGGGCCCGCCCGGCGCGCGCGCGCGCCGCAGCGGCCCCGGGGTCGGCCAGCACGGCCTCGACTGCGCGGGCCAGCGCCGGAGCATCCCCGGGGGGAGCCAGGAGCCCGGTGACGCCGTCCCGGATCAGCTCGGGGACCCCCCCAACGGCGCTGCCCACGACGGGGGTCCCCGCCGCGAAGGCCTGGAGAAGGGACTGGGGCACGCCCTCGGTGCGCGTCGAGGCCAGCACGAAGCAGTCCATGGCCGCGAGCAGCGGGGGCACATCGCGGCGGAACCCGGTGAAGAGGACCGAGTCACCCAGGCCGCGCGCCTTCGCCAGTGATTCCACCCAGGCGCGGCGCCCTCCATCGCCTACCAGGAGGAGGCGCGCCGTCGGATGCTTCCCGCGGACAAGACAGAAGGCCTCGAGCAGGACGTGGTGGCCCTTCGAGCCCCTGAACATGGCGACCGAGCCGATGACCGGACGAGAGAGCCCGAGCGACCTCGCCGCCTCTTCGCCCCCCTGGAGCCCCTCGAAGTCCTCGAGCCTCACCCCGGCCGGAATGGCGATCACCCTGTCGGGCGCCACGCCCGCCGCGATCACCACGGCCCGGACCGCCTCCCCGCTGGTGATCACGCGATCGGCCAGCCACTGGTACACGGGATTCAGCCCGCGGCGGATGGGGATGGACACGTGCCGGGTCCGCACCACGGGCACCCGGGCCAGGCGCGCCGCCATCCCGGCGACCCACCCGTCGATGGAGCTGTGGGTGTGGACGATGCCGACATCCTCCCGGCGGATCAGCGCCGCGAGCCTGAGGACGGCCGGGAGATCCCATGCCCCGCGCATCCCCACCGCGACGGCCTGCAGGCCCCGCATCCGCGCGTGCTGGTGGAGGTGGCTCTCCGGCTGGCAGGCGAGGAGCACCCGCCACCCCCGCCCCACTGTGGCCTCGGCCTCGTCGAGGGTCCGGAGCTCCTGCCCGCCAAGGCCGCGCGAGGCCTCCGTGTGCAGCACGGTGTTCACGAAGCGATCGCCTCGCGCACGCGCTGCTCCACATCGGCCACCGTGATCGCCCGCATGCAGGGGTGGTCGATGGGGCACTCGGAGCGAAAGCACGGAGCGCAGGGCGCGCCCGGGCTGACGATCCGGGCCTGCGGCGAGCGCGGCGCGGTGCGCCGCGGGTCGGTGGGGCCGAAGAGCGTCACCGTGGGCACACCCAGGGCCGCCCCGAGGTGCGCCACGCCTGTGTCGCCGCTGACCAGGCAGCAGAGCCGCGAGAGGAGATGGGGCAGGAGCTCCGCCCGGTCGCGCCCTGCCAGCGACGGCGGGCGGGAGCGCGCCGAGGAGGCGATCTCCTGCCCGGCGGCAAGGTCGGCCGGGGCGCCGAGCAAGAGGGGCGCGAAGCCGCCGTCAGCCAGCGCATCGGCCAGGGCAGCATACGAGGACCCCGCCCATCGCTTCGCCCCTCCGCCAGCAGCGCCGGGATGCAATCCCACGAGCCGCGCCCGGCCCCGGAGCCCCGCCTCGGCGAGCAGGCTGTCCACTTCGGCCTCGGCCGGGGCCCGCGGGGCCAGGCGCCACGTCGGCCACTCGCCGGGAGTGTCCACGCCGGCCGCCCGCACCAGCAACCGATACTCGTCCACCTGGTGGAGGCGCGGCGCCGGCAGCGGGAGCGCGTCGGTGAGCAACGGGCCACGCCCATCGCCGGCGAAACCGACCCTGCGGCGCGCGCGCCAGCGCCGCGCCGCGAGCGCTGACTCGAAGGAGTTGGGCAGCAGGAGCGCCAGATCCGCGGGCTCATCACCAAGGGCCCGCGCGAAGCGACGGCGGTCCACCCAGTGGCCGGGGTAGTCGAGCAGCAGGTCCGCGACGCCCTGGCCGGCGAGGAGCCGAGCCCAGCGGCCCACGATGGCGATGCGCGCCCGGGGCTCCCCGACCCGCAGGGCGGAGAGGGCGGGCAGCGCCATGACGGTATCGCCAAGCCAGTTCGGAGCGCGCACCACGATGACCGGGCCCATGACGCGATCTAGCTCGCCGCGACAGAGCCGCCTAGCGCTCGCCCCAGCACCTCGTGCCATGCCGCGTGACCCGGGTCCAGCACCATTCTGACGCTCAAGACCCACACAGGCCGCGGCGGCGGGGGCAGCCCTCTGAGGCGGACCCAGTCCTTCTCGGTCGTGATGAGGCCCTCGGCGCCGGCGACATCGGCCTGCCGCACCAGCGCGGAGAGATCCTCCGCCGCGTACCAGTGGTGATCCTGGAACTCGACGAAGCCGGCCAGTGCTACGCCGAGGCAGGCGAGAGTCTCTCGGAAGCTGCGGGGCGAGGCCAGCCCCGCGAAGCCGAGCAGCCGGCGCCCCTGCACCACATGCGGCGGGAGCCGCTCGCCCCCGCCGGTGTCGCGCACGCCCACGACCTCGTAGCCGCCCCCGACGACCGGCGCCGTGCAGCCGTGGCGTTCCAGCATTCGCGGGATGCCGGATGCCGTCATGCGCCGACCTCCGTTGGTGACGACGACCAGGTGCGCCCGCCTCAGCGCCCCCAGCGGCTCGCGCAGCGGTCCCGCGGGGAAGAGCCGGCCATTCCCCCACGGAGCCCTGGCGCTCACCGCCACCACCTCCACGTCCTTCGCGATGGTCCGGTTCTGGAAGGCGTCATCCAGGACGATGACCGAGGCGCCCAGCGCCTCCAGCGCGAGCCGCCCCGCCTCGTAGCGGTTCTCGCCCACCACCACGGGCATGCCCGGAAGCCGCTCGGCAAGGAGCACCGGCTCGTCCCCCGCCGCCCGCGGGCCGAGCCGGATCCCCGCGCGGTCGGCCACCACCTGCACCCCGCGGGTGTCGCGGCGGTAGCCGCGGCTCACGACAGCGGGCCGGGCCCCCAGCTCTGCGAGAGTCAGGGCCGCCAGCTCCACCAGGGGGGTCTTCCCGCTCCCGCCCACTGTCAGGTTACCGATGGAGATCACGGGGCATGGCAAGCGTCCGGTGCGGAGAACGCCCAGATCGTAGAGGCGCTCGCGAGCAGCGAGCGCGCAGCGGTAGCCCACGGCGAGCCCGCCCAGCCCCGCAGCCAGGACGGGATGCGTGCCCTCCTCCCAGGCGCGCAGGAGCCAGCTCTCCGGGTCGCTGCGCCTGGCCCGCGCCTCACTCATGACGCGCCGCCGGCACCTGGGCGGAAGGCTTCGGGTACAGGTACCGGGCGATCAGATCGAGGGTCGCCTGCACCGCGCCCTGCCGGCCCACCACCGCCTGGAAGGCCGCCTCCCCCATGCTCTTGGCAAGCCCAGGATCGTCGAGGAGGCTCTGCGCCGCGCGCTCCAGCTCGGCCCCGTCACGCACCACCAGGGCGCCGCCCGCCGTCGTGAGGAGCTCGGCGCTCTCGCGGAAGTTGCCCGTGTGAGGTCCGAAGAGCACCGGCTTCATCCGGAGTGCCGGCTCGAGCATGTTGTGCCCGCCCCTCGGCACCAGGCTTCCACCGACGAAGACCAACTCCGCCACGCGGTAGAGCTGCGCCAGCTCTCCGACGGTGTCGAGCACGATCACTGCCCGGCGTCCCCGCTTCCGCGGCAGCTGGCTCCGGCGAACCGTCACGAGCCCGCGGGACGCCAGGAGACGCTCCACTTCGGGCACGCGCTCTGGGTGGCGGGGCGCCAGCAGCAGGGTCAGCTCCGGGAAGGCCGCCGAGAGCCGCTGGAACGCCTCGGCAACGGTCTCCTCCTCGCCAGGATGCGTGCTGCCGGCGATCCAGACGCGCTCCCCGGGGGCAAGACCCAGGAGTCGCTCCCACAGATCCCGCGCGCCGGGGTCCTCGGGCTCCTGGTCGGCCTTGAGGCTCCCGGTGACCACGACGCGTTCAGGTGGCGCCCCCAGCGCGATGATCCGCCGTGCGTCCTCCTGGGACTGCATGGCGAAGATCGAGATCTGCGCGAGGACCCTGCGCATGACGACGCGCACTCTCCGGTAGCGGCGGAAGGAGCGATCCGAGATCCGCCCGTTGGCGATCATGCCCGGCACCCCGCGACGCCCCAGCGCGCGGAAGAAGTTGGGCCAGAGCTCGGTCTCCATGCCGATGAAGAAGCACGGACGGACGCCCCGGAGCGCGCGGCCCACGGGCCCGGGCAGGTCCAGCGGGAAGTAGCGGTGCGTCGCCAGCGTCGCGAGCCGACCCTCCACGATCCGTGCGCCGGTGGGCGTCACGGTGGTGAGCACCACCGCCAGCTCGGGCCAGCGCCGCCGGATGCCCTCCACCAGCGGAATCGCGGTGACCGACTCGCCCACGGACACCGCATGGATCCAGCAGCGGGGCTCAGGCGGAAGCCCCCGCCCGATACTCCCCAGGCGCTCACCGAGATGGGCCGGGTGGCCGCGGCCCGCGAGGCGTCGGGCCAAGAGCACGGGCGCGTAACCCAGGAGCGCCGCCGACAACGCCACCGAGTAGAGGGCGTGGATCACGCGGCAGCCTCCTCGTCGGCGCGCCAGCTCACCGCGCGAAGGGCGGCCTCGATCTCCTTGCGCGCGGCCTCCTGCGCCTCCCGTCCGCCCCGGCGCGGGACGCGGATGGGTTCCCCGAAGCGCACCACGCACCGGGAGAAGGGACGGGGAATCCGGAACTCGTCCCACGAGGCCAGGCGCCACTCCGACGAGGTCGCCACCGCCAGCGGAACGACGGCGGCGCCGCTCAGCGCCGCCAGCGTCACGATCCCGGGCTTGACGATCTCGGGGGGCCCCTTGGGGCCATCAGGCACGATCACTACGCTCCACCCTTCTTGCAGTGCGCGCACGAGTTCCCGGAGCGCCCCGGCGCCACCGCGGCTCGACGAGCCCCTCGCAGCGCTGAGCCCGAAGCGCGCCAGGAAGCGCGCCAGGATCTCCCCGTCCCGGGAGCGGCTCACGAGCACCCGCAGTCGCCGCCCGTGATAGAGGTGCGGCAGCAGGAGCACCCGCGAATGCCAGACGGCGAAGACCAGCGGATCGCGCCGGTTCCACAGGGGCTCCATGGAGCTCTCCTCGCGCCGGATCGTCAGCGTTTGCGCGAGGAGCCGCACGGCCGCCGCGCCGAGCGCCGGACCCAGCGCCAGCATCAGCCGGGCCGGCCCCCTCATGATCCGCCCGCCGCTCGCAGCACGGCCAGCGCCGCCCGCCGGCCAACGCCGGGCTCGCCGAGCCTGTCCCTGAGCTCGGCAAAGGCCAGGCGCTGGGCCGCGGCGGCCTCAGGATCCGCCAGCAGCCGTTGGGCCTCGGCCGCGAGCCGCTCGCCGGAGACGGCCTGCTGCAGGATCTCGGGGACCACACTGCGTCCGGAGACGATGTTCGGGAGGCTGATCCACTGGACGCGGATCAGGAGGCGGGAGAGGGCTGCGGTGAGGCGCGACACCCGGTAGCAGACCACCATGGGCCCCCCGAGGAGCGCCGCTTCGAGCGTGGCTGTCCCCGAAGCCACCAGCAGCGCATCGGCGGCTGCCATGATCTCGTGGGTACGTCCCTCGACCACCTCGATCGGCGGCGACCCTGGCGCCCGGGCTCCGAGCGCTCGGTCCAGGAGCTGTCGGTCCACGGCGGGCGCCAGTCCCAGGAGGAAGCGGCGCGAGCTGTCGGCAGCCGCCAGGTGGCGCGCGGCCCCGAGCATCGGCGGGAGGAGCCGGGCGATCTCCTCTCGCCGGCTCCCGGGAAGGATCCCCACCACTGGCACCTGCCCGCCCAGCCCGAGCCGCCTGCGCGCCTCCTCGCGCCCCAGTCCCAGCGGGAGCACGTCGAGCAGCGGGTGGCCGACGAACTCGACGGCAATGCCGGCCCCCTCGTAGAGCGCCCGCTCGAATGGGAAGACCGCGAGGACGCGACTCGAAAGCCTGGCCATGAGCCGCAGCCGCCCGCGGCGCCACGCCCAGAGCTGCGGCGGGATGAAGTAGACGACCGGAACCCCCGCCCGGCGGGCCTGGCGCGCGAGCCGCAGGTTGAACTCGGGGAAATCGATGAGGACCAGCGCGCGCGGGCGCTCGCGTCTGAGCCGGCGCACGAGGGCGCGGTAGGCGCCGTAGAGCTCGGGCAGCCGGCTCACCGCCTCGGTGGCCCCCACGACGGCACGCCGCGTGGGATCGGCGATCAGTTGCACGCCGGCCGCAGCCATCCGGGCCCCGCCCATCCCGAAGAGGCGTAGTCCCGGCGCCAGTTCGCGCAGCGCCAGGCAGAGCGTGCCGCCGTGCAAGTCCCCCGAGGCTTCTCCCGCCGACAGCATGATCGCCCCGGTGTCAGGCCAGGTCATCCTGCCCCTCATCGATGCCGACGAGGGCGATGCTCGCCCTCTCCGCGAGCCGGATCGCCGTCTCCCGCTCAACGAGGAGCACCTTCCCCCGCGCCACGGCCAGCACGGCGGCGCCGCCCGCCGCCATGACCTCCAGCGTCGCAGGTCCGATGGTCGGGATGTCGAAGCGGTAATCGTGGTCCGGGGCCACCGCCTTGACCACGACGGCGCCGGGTCCTGCCAGCGCGGTTCCCCGTCTGATGGTCTCGTCGGTGCCTTCGGCAGCCTCCACGGCCACGGTCACCCCGCGGGAGCGGACCAGGGTTTGGCCGATCCCCTGCGCAGCGAGGCTCCGGGCGAGCCGCCACCCGGCGCGGACCTCCTCCCACTGCTCCCCGGAGGGGATGCGGCCGGCGAGCACGTCGGCCGTGAACAGCAGCGGCCCCAGGAAGAGGCGTTGATCGAGGACCTGCACCCCCATGGCCCCCAGCGTGGCGACGACCATCTCGGCCAGGGCCGCGTCGGAGAGCCCGCGGTCTGCCAGGCGCCGGCCCGCATCATCAGCCCCACGGACTTGCGAGAGAGCGGACTGCTTCCAGAACTTCCCCACGAACAGCGCGGCCTCGATCCGCTGCGCCGCGACCTCGGCGAGGACCGACCGGATATCCGTGAGGCGGCAGGACACAACCCGGTCGGCGAACTCGGCGAGACCGGGGGCATCATCGAAGGCGAAGGCCACGATGCGCCATCCCTGCCGGCGGGCTTCGGCGGCCGCGCAGCCGGGGAGCACCCCGGCCCCGGCCATCACGCCGAGGCAGCGCTCCACGGAAGATCCTCCGGCCAGGCGGTTTCTCCCCGACCCTCGCGGATCATCCGCTCGACCTCCAGCGCCACGGCCAGGGAGCGCAGGTCCTCCGCCTCGGCCAGCTCCGCGCGCCCCGTGGCCTGGGCGGCTCGGGCCGTCGAGATGAGGTGGCGCAGCTCCAGCTTCAAGGGGTTGTCCTTGTGGACGAAGAGATGCTCGACGAACGACGCCTGCCGATAGCGGATCGCCTCGCGGTTCACGCTGTACTCCTGCGCCGCCCGCCGGTGGATCTGGATGTCCTGGTCCAGGTAGTCGAGCGTGATGTAGGCGTCAGGCTGCGTGATGGCGAGGGTCCGGATCTTCTCCTCCGTGGCGCGGCTGGCCGTGATGGTGGCCATGGTGCCCGAGTCGAAGACCACTTGCACGTTGGCCACATCCGCCAGCCCGGAGACCACCGACGAGCCCACCGCCGTCACCTTGCGGGGCTCGCCGTCCACCAGCCCCAGGACGATGTCGATGTCGTGGATCATGAGGTCCATGACCACCGAGTCGTTCTGCACGCGCGGGGCGAAGGGGCCCAGACGCCGTGACTCGATCAGGATCGGCCGCTCGACGATCTTGCGGAGCTCCTGCACGGCGCCGTTGAAGCGCTCCACGTGCCCAACGTGGAGCACGCTCCCGTGGTGCCGCGCGACCCGGAAGAGCTCCTTGGCCTCCTCGAGCGTGGTGGTCATGGGCTTCTCGACGAGGACGTGGATCCCCGCCTCTAGGAGATCGCGGGTGACCTCGAAGTGGCGATGTGTGGGAACGGCCACGGTCGCCACGTCCACGAGGCCCCGCAGCTCGCGGTGGTCCTGGAAGGCGCGCGTGCCGTAGCTGGCGGCCAGCTGCCGGGCGCGCTCCCTGTCGACGTCCACAATTCCCGCCAGCTCGGCCTCCCACAGCTCCATGAAGGCCAGGATGTGGTACTGCCCCATGTGCCCGGCGCCCACCACGCCCGCGCGGATCTTCGGCTCGACGACCGGCCTCACGCCGTTGCCTCCTCGTCCCCGCCGCCGCCCGCCGCCGCGCTCCGGGCCGGACCCGCCACGATGCCGCGCCGGGAGCCCTCGATGAACTCCAGCATCCTGGCCACCACCGGCCGGTCACCCATCTCCGCCTTGAGACGGGCCGCCGCCGCAGCCGTCGCGAGCCCCGAGCGGTACAGGATCCGGAAGGCCTCCTGCGCCTGGCGGCGTGCGCCGGCGTCCAGCCCGCCGCGGCGCATGCCCACCACGTTGACGGTGCGCGCGACGGCGGGAACGCCGTCGGCCACGATGAAAGGCGGCACATCCTGCGTCACCTTGGAGCAGCCACCGACATAGGCGAACGTCCCCAGCCGGGTGAAGGGGTGGACCCCGGAGAGCCCCCCGACGGTGGCCCGGTCCTCCACCGTGACGTGGCCCGTGAGCCCCGCGGCGTTGATGATGATGACGTGGTCACCGATGACACAGTCGTGGGCCACGTGACAGCTCGCCATGAGGAGACAGTGCGACCCGATGCGCGTGTCGTGCCCCTCCCGGGTCGCGTGGTGGATCGTGACGTACTCCCGGATCACCGTGCCGTCGCCCACCGAGACTCCCACCGGGAGGCCCGGCCGGTACTTGAGGTCCTGGGGCGCAGCCCCCAGGATGGCGCCGTGGCCGACGCGGCAGCGGGCGCCGATGCGCACGCGGCCCTCCAGCACCGCATGCGCGCCGATCTCCGTGTCGTCCCCTACCTCGACCTCTGGCCCGATCACCGTTCCAGGCCCCACGCGCACGCCGGACCCCAGGCAGGCCCGGGGGTCCACGTGAGCCGCCGGGTGGATCACGCGTGCCCCCGCTCCAGCTCCGCCAGCCGCTTCTCAACACCGCGGAGCCGGCGCACGAGGTCGGGCAGCATGCGCTCGGCGGCCCAGATGCGCCTGGTCTCGGCGCTGGGACGACTTGGCGTCCCGCTCCACACCTCGCCCGCAGGGATGTCGCTCGGCACGCCGGACTGGCCGGTCAGGATTGCGCCGTCTCCGACCGTGACGTGGTCGGCGATCCCGACCTGGCCCGCGAGAACGGCGCGGCGGCCGATGCGGCAGGAGCCCGAGATCCCCACCTGGGCTACCAGGATCACGTCTTCCCCGACATCGCAGTTGTGGCCGACCTGGACCAGATTGTCAACCTTGCTCCCGCGCCCGATCACCGTGTCGCCCAGGGTCCCGCGGTCGACGGTGGAGTTGGCGCCGATCTCCACGTCGTCCTCGATGCGCACGCCGCCCACCTGAGGAATCTTCTGGTGGCCGGTACCGTCGAAGGCATAGCCGAATCCATCGGCCCCGATCACGGCGCCGGGGTGGATGATCACGCGGTCGCCCACCTGGACCCCGTCACGGATCACCACTCGCGGGTAGAGGACCACGTCGTCGCCCACGCGCGCGCCGGCTCCCAGGAAGGCGAGTGCCCCGATCCGGGTCCGGCGGCCCACCCGGGCCCCGGTCTCGACCACCGCGAAGGGGCCCACGGCCGCGCTCGGATCGACCTGCGCCCCCTCTGCCACCAGCGCCAGCCGATGGATGCCCGGGACATGCGGGGGCTCGGGGTGGAAGAGGCGCAGGAGGGTGATCAGCGCAGCCTGGGCGGAGGCCACTCGGAGCACCGCCCCGGGAAGACCCGCCGCCTCTGCGGGGGCCACCACCGCGGCCGCCCGGCTCGCCGCGGCCAGCCGCTGGTAGCGTGGACCCACGAGGAACGACACCTCATCGGGGCCGGCGCTCTCCAGCGGGGCCACGCCCCGAACTGCAAGCGCCGGATTGCCCTCCAGGGTGGCGCCGAGCGCCTCGGCGAGCTGACCGAGCGTGAAGGGGCCGCCCTGAGCCATCTACTTCCTGACCTTCCTCGACTCTTCGTCGAAGACGCGGATGATCTCCTCGGTGAGGTCCGCCTCGGGGGCGCCGTAGATCACCGCCGCGCCCCGCGCGTCGACGATCATGGCGTACCCCTTCTCTTTGCCGAACCGGTGCACTGCCGCCGTGATCTCCCTGAGCACCCTCGCCGAGAGGTCCTGATCCTTCTTCTGTAGCTCCTTCTGGAGATCGTCCACGAGCCGGCGCACGTCCCGGACCTTGCGCTCGAGCGTGTCCTGCTTCTCCTTGCGGACCTCCCCGGAGAGGAGCTGCCCCTTCTTCTCCAGCCCGTCGCGGAGCTTCTCGAGCTCTCCGCGGTGGGCGTCCACCTGCTTCTGCATCGCCGCCTTCTCCCGCTCCAGCTGCTCCCGCGCGGCCACGCCGGCTGACGACCGGGCGAGCACGCGCTGCACGTCCACGAAGGCCACGCGCGCGGCCGGCGCGGACTGCGCGAGCCCGGGAGTCGCGCCCCACCACGCGCCAGCAAGCCAGCCCCCCGTCAGCACCCAGAGCGGCAGGAAACCCTTCAAGACCGTGCGCATCTGCTCACTCCTCCCTGCTCAGAACGGTGAGCCCACCGAGAAGTGGAACTGGCCGAACTTCTCCCCGGTTCGCCGATCGAGATTGACGCCATAGTCCACCCTGAGGGGTCCGAAGGGCGATGCCCACCGGAGGCCGAGGCCCGCCGCATGGCGCAGGTCCAGCGCGTCGAACTTGTCCCCCGCGGCGATGTCGGGACCCCAGACGTTGCCGACGTCGTAGAAGAGGGCGGCCCGGACGTTGAAGGGGAGCGGGACGAGGTACTCCACGTTCCCGAGGAGCTGGCTGTTGCCGCCGATCCTGGTCCCACTGCTGTCCTCCGGGGAGATCGCGCGGCTCTTCCGGCTTCGGATGGAATTGGGGCCGCCCAGGTAGAACCGCTCGAAGAGGGGCACCGGCTCGTCTGACCACCCGAAGGCGTAGCCCCCCTGGAGCCGCCCGCTCAGGACGTGATCGAGCCACAGCGAACGGAAGTAGGCGGTGCTGGCGGCGGCCCGCACGAACTTGCTGTCGCCGAAGCCGACTCCTGCGAAGTCCAGCCCGATGCTCGAGGCGCCGCCTCGCGTGGGCTCGAACACGCTGTCGCGCGTGTCCCGGGAAAGGCTCCCGCCGACGAGCGAGGTGAGGCGCTTGCCTTCCTCGCTGAGCAGGTTCGTGCTGGCATTGCCCGCGATGTCGGAGATCTCATCCTCGGTGACGCGGTAGACGAAGCCCCACCGCGAGTAGTCGCCCAGCGGATGGCCGAGCCGGATGTCGCCCCCGAGCGAGTTGATCGTGTACTCGGGGTAGACGCGGCGGTTGTTGAACAGGTCGAAGCCGGCGGCCAGCGGCCTGTCGAAGAGCCACGGCTCGGTGAAGCCGATCGTGCCCTGCTGGGTGCTGGCGCCGGCGCGCAATCGCAGGAACACCTCCCAGCCACGTCCGAGGAAGTTGCGCTGCGACAGATCCACGGTGCCGATGAAGCTGTCCTGGGAGCTGTAGCCGCCACCGATGGAGAAGAGCCCCGTGGGCTTCTCCGTGACCTCGATGTTGACGACGATCTTGTCCTTTGTCGCGCCCGGCGCCGTGGTCGTCTTGACCTGGTCGAAGTACCCGAGGTTGTTCAGCTTTTGCCGGGCCCGCTCCAGGGCCTTCGTCGTGAAGAGATCCCCCTCCTGCATCGGGATCTCGCGCCGAAGGATCTTCTCCTCGCTGCGGACGTTGCCCGAGATGTTGATCCGCTCCACGAACACCTCGGGCCCCTCGGCGATCTCGAAGGCGATGTTCACCCGCCGTGTCGCCGCGTCCTGGGTCGCCGTGGGATTCACGTCGGCCGACGCGCGGCCGATGACGCCGTACAGGTCCTGGATGCCCTTGACGCTCTCGCGGAGCTTCGACCGGGAGAAGACCTCGTTGGTCTGGAGCTTGATGCGCCGCCGGATCTCCTCGGTCGGCAGGACGTTGTTCCCGGTCACGTCCACGCCGCCGACCCTGAACTGCGGTCCCTCCACCACCACGATGCGCACGGTCACCCGGGCCCTGGCCCTGTCCAGCTCGGTCGCCGACGACTCGACGCGCGCCTGGGTGTAGCCGTGGTCGTTGTAGAGGGCGACGATGCGGTCGGCGTCGTCGTCGAGCTTCTGGCGCTGGACGGTGCCGCGGAGGATCCAGAACTGCCGCTCCTGGGTCGCCATGACGGCCTTGATCTGTTTCGGCTTGAGCCCGTGGGCCCCCTCGATCACGATCTCGTCGATGGTGATCTTGCGGCCCTCGGCGATCCGGAAGACCACCGTCACGTCGCCGTCGGGGAGCTTCTCGGCATCGGGACCGATGCTGACCTCGAAGTACCCCTCCTCCTCGTAGTGCTCCTTCAGCCGCTCGGTCGCCCGGTTGACCTCCACCGGGTTGTAGACGCTGCCGAGCTTCAGGTCGATCTTCTCCTGCAGCGCGGTGGTGTCCACCTTCTTGTTGCCCACGAACTGGATGTCGCGCACGAAGGGGCGCTCGACCACGACGAAAGTCACCTTCACGCCGCCCTCGAAATCCTCGACTCGCATCTGCACGTCGTCGAAGAAGCCCAGCGCGAAGACCGCCCGGATGTCCTCGGCGAGCCTGGCCGGCTGGAACTCCCCCCCCACTCGCGTCGTCACGCGCCCCAGGACGACGGCCTCCTGGACGCGGCGGTTTCCCTGCACCGCGAGCTCCTTCACGACGATGGGCCGCGGGGCGCGGGGCGGCGCCTGCTGGGCCGCGGCCGGACTCGGGCCCAGGAGCGCGGAGACAAAAAAAATGGAGAGAATCACTCTCTCCAGGGCGGTCATGAGGCCGATCGTCCTGTCGTGTGGCGAGGCAGCGTCCGGCCGCTCAGCGCTCCGCGAGCGCGAGTCGCGACTCCGCGGCCTGGGCTTCTCGGAAGACGAAATTGTCCCCCTCCACCTCGAGCTCCAGCCGGGCCCCGACCGACACCTGGCCCCGCACGATCGCCTCTGCCAGGGGGTCCTCCACGTGCTTCTGGATCGTCCGGCGGAGCTGGCGCGCGCCGTACGTGGCATCGAACCCCTTCTCCACCAGCATGTCGAGCGCCGCCTGCGTCGGCTCGATGGAGATACCCTTGTCGGCCAGCTGGGCGTTGATGCGCCCGAGCATGAGGCGGACGATCGCGGTGATGTCCTCTCGGCTCAGCGCGTGGAACACGATGGTGTCGTCGATGCGGTTGAGGAACTCGGGCCGGAAGGCCCGCCTGAGCTCCTCCAGCACCCGCTCCTTCATCTTCTCGTGGGAGGCGTCCTCCCCTTCGGGCAGGAACCCCGGCGCGGTCCGCTTGCCGATGAAGCTCGTGCCCAGGTTCGACGTCATGATGAGGATGGTGTTCTTGAAGTCCACCACGTGCCCCACCGAGTCGGACAGCCGGCCGTCGTCCAGCACCTGGAGCAGCATGTTGAACACGTCCGGGTGGGCCTTCTCGATCTCGTCGAACAGTACCACCGAGTACGGCCGCCGCCGCACCTTCTCGGTGAGGAACCCGCCCTCCTCGTACCCGACGTAACCGGGAGGGGCACCCAGGAGCCGGGAGACGGAGAACTTCTCCATGTACTCGGACATGTCGACCCGGATCAGCGCGTTCTCGTCGCCGAAGAGGTACTCGGCCAGCGCCCGGGCAAGCTCGGTCTTGCCGACGCCCGTCGGTCCCAGGAAGATGAACGAGCCCACCGGCCGCTTGCTGTCCTTGAGGCCCGCCCGCGAGCGGCGGATCGCCCGTGACACGGCGGCCACCGCGGCGCTCTGGCCGACGATCCGGCCGTGAAGCGCCTCCTCCATGCGCGCGAGCTTCGCCGACTCCTTCTCCTCGAGCTTCGACAGCGGGATCCCCGTCCACCGGGAGACGATGTACTCCACGTCCTCCTCGCCCACCACCTGCGGCCCCTTGCCCTTGCGCTTGTCCCACTCGCGCTTGAGCTCCTCGTCGCGTCCGCGGAGCAGCTTCTCCTTCTCGCGCAGGGAGGCGGCCTTCTCGAACTCCTGCGCCTCCAGGTACATGTCCTTCTCGCGGACGACTCGCTCCACCTCCCGGCCGAGTTCCTTGATCTCCGGGGGAGGCGTGAGGGCCATGAGGCGGGTCCGGGAGGAGGCCTCGTCGATCACGTCGATGGCCTTGTCCGGCAGCTGGCGGTCGGTGATGTAGCGGTCGGCCAGCTTCACCGCCGCGTCGATGGCCTCGTCGGTGATCTTCACGCGGTGGTGCGCCTCGTACTTGTGGCGGAGCCCCTTGATGATCTCCACCGACTCCACCACGGAGGGCGCCCGGACGATGACCGGCTGGAAGCGGCGCTCGAGCGCGCCGTCCTTCTCGATGTACTTCCGGTACTCGTCGAGCGTCGTGGCGCCGATGGTCTGGATCTCGCCGCGGGAGAGTGCCGGCTTCAGCATGTTGGAGGCGTCGATGGCCCCCTCGGCCGCACCCGCGCCGATCAGGGTGTGCAGCTCGTCAAGGAAGAGCACCACGTTCTCGGACTGGCGGATCTCCTTCATCACCGCCTTGAGGCGCTCCTCGAACTGCCCCCGGTACTTCGTCCCCGCGACGAGCGCCCCCAGGTCGAGCTGGAGGAGGCGCTTCTGAGCCAGGACGTCGGGCACCTCGTGGCCCACGATCCGCTGGGCCAGACCCTCGACGATGGCGGTCTTGCCCACCCCCGGCTCGCCGATCAGCACGGGGTTGTTCTTCGTCCGGCGGGCGAGGATCTGGATGACCCGCTCGATCTCGGTCTCGCGCCCGATGACGGGGTCGAGCTTGTTCTCCCGGGCGAGCTGGGTGAGATCGCGCGCGAACTCGTCGAGCACCGGTGTCTGCGAACGCTTCTTGGGGCGCGGGTAGTACTGGTCCCCGAGCAGGGACAAGGTCTCCTGGCGCACCTCGTCCAGTCGGGCGCCCAGGGACTCGAGGATCTTGGCCGCGATGGACTGCCCCTCCTTCATGAGGCCGAGGAGCAGGTGCTCGGTGCCGATGTAGTTGTGGCCGAGCTGGCGAGCCTCCTCGATGGACAGCTCGAGCACCCGCTTGGCCTGGGGAGTGAAGGGAACCTCCCCGAAGGTGAGGGTCTTGGGGAAGCCGGCCAGGGCCCGCTCCACCTCCGCCTTCACCGTCTCGAGCCGGAGCCCGAGGCGCTGCAGCACGGCCGTGGCGATCCCCTCACCGTCGCGGATCAGGCCCAGCAGGATGTGCTCGGTCCCGACGAAGTCGTGGCGGAAACGGCCCGCCTCCTCCCTCGCCAGGATGATGACTCGACGCGCCCGCTCGGTGAACCGTTCGAACACTTGGGGCCCTCGCTTCCGGGATCGGTTAGCGCTCGACCGCTACCATGTAAGCCATCCCAAAGTATAACGCCCTGCCCTGTCCCCTCATAGGGTTTTCTTCCCTAGCGGCCGTCCCCGGCGCGCCCGGGCGGCTCGCAGCGCTCACGGCCAGGCCACCGCGCGGCCGTCCACCAGCCGGTAGCCACGGTCCGCCTTGCGGGCCAGGTCGTGGTTGTGCGTCGCGATGACGAAGCTGAGCCCGTGCTCGGCCTGAAGCCGCAGGAAGAGATCCCAGATGACCTCGCTCGTCTTCGGATCCAGGTTCCCCGTGGGCTCGTCGGCCAGGATGAGGCGCGGTGCCCCGACGAGCGCGCGCGCGATCGCCACCCGCTGCTGCTCGCCGCCGGACAGCTCCCCGGGCCGGTGGGCGAGGCGGTCCGAAAGGCCGACCTCGGCGAGCGCCGCCGCGGCCCGCGCGCGCGCCTCGCTCCACGACGCCCGCTGGAGCAGTGCCGGCATCATGGCGTTCTCGAGCGCCGTCATCTCCCCGAGGAGATTGTAGAACTGGAAGACGTAGCCGACCCCCGTCCGCCGCAGCCGCGCCAGCGCGCTCTCCGAGCGCGAGAAGACATCCTCGCCGGCGAAGAGCACGCGCCCGCCCGAGGGCCGGTCCAGCGCGCCGATGAGGTGCAGGAGCGTGGACTTGCCGACGCCGGAGGCACCGACCACCGCCACACTCTCTCCCGGGCCCACGGTGAGGGTTACGCCCCGCAGCACCCGGATCACCTCTGGACCCACCCGGTACTCCTTCTCCAGCTCCTCGGCGACGAGCAGCGGCTCACTCATAGCGCAGCACGTCCACGGGATGGAGCCCGGCGGCCCGCCGCGCGGGGGACAGCGTCGCCAGGAAGGAGATCACGATCGTGGCGGCGACGACCAGCGCGAAGTCGGTCCCGGTGAGCTTCATGGGCAGGTGGTCGATCTGGTACACGTCGCCGGCGAACCGGATGATCTTGTAGGTGTTCTGCACCCAGATGAGCAGCAGCCCGAAAGCGCTGCCCGCCACGGTGCCGATGAGCCCGATGAGCATCCCGGCCGCCAGGAACACCGCGGCGATGCTGCCGGAGGTGGCACCCATCGCCTTGAGGATGCCGATCTCCTTCCGCTTGTCCGCCACCAGGAGCACCAGGTGGCCGATGATGGCGAAGCCCGCCACCAGGACGATGATGGTCGCGATGACGAAGAGCGCGAGCTTCTCGAGCTGGAGCGCGGCGAAGAGATTGCGGTTCATGTCCATCCAGTCGCGGATCCAGAAGGGCCCTCCCGCCGCCTGCGCGATCCGGCGGCCCACGGCCCGGGCCTCCCACGGGTCGTCCAGCTTCACCTCGACGCCGGTGACGCGGTCTCCGAGGCCGGCGAACTCCTGCGCGGCGGCGAGGGTCGTGTAGGCCAGCGAGGCGTCGTACTCGTACATGCCCACCTCGATGGCCCCCGCGACGCGGAAGCGCCGCATCTTGGGCACGAGCCCCACGGCGGTCATGGCCCCCTGGGGTGAGATCACGGTGACGTGATCCCCGGGGACGACGCCCAGCGTCCGCGCCAGCTCGCGCCCCAGCAGGAGCGCCGGCTCGTGGTCCGAGAGCAGCGGCTCGAGGCTGCCGAGCCTCAGCTGGGCGGCGATGGCCTCCCGCACCGATGGCGCGGCGAGGTCCACGCCCCTCAGCAGCCCACCCGTGGCCCCACCGCCTTGCGCGGTGTAGAGCGCCTGCTGGAGGACGAACGGCGTGGCGGCCCTCACGCCCTTGACGGCCCGCGCGCGCTCGGCCACCGCTGCCCCATCGGCGAGGCCGCGTCCCCCGCCCTCGACGATGAGGACGTGTGGGTTGGCGGAGATGATCTTCTCGCGGATGCCGTCCTGGAACCCCGTCATGGTGGCGAGCACGACGATGAGGGCGCTGACCCCGAGGAAGACGCCGCCGATGCCGATCCAGACGAAGAGGGAGAGCCCGCGGAGCTGCCCGCGGGCACGGAGGTACTTGAGGGCCAGGAACACCTCGAAGGGGAGCCCGCGCCCGGGTGTCACGAGGCCCCTTCCCCGGCGCCCGGTTCCCCCGGGGACGGCTCCCGGTGCTCAGGCCGGAGCTGCGGGAAGAAGATCACATCGCGGATGGACGGCGAGTCGGTGAGGAGCATGGCGAGCCGGTCGATGCCGATCCCCTCGCCTGCCGTGGGCGGCATGCCGTACTCGAGCGCTCGGAGGAAGTCCTCGTCCAGCCAGTGGGCCTCCTCGTCGCCGCGCTCGCGCTCCCGCGCCTGCTCCTCGAAGCGCCGGCGCTGGTCGATGGGGTCGTTGAGCTCGGAGTAGGCGTTGGCGATCTCCCGCCGGCAGATGAACAGCTCGAAGCGGTCCACCAATCGCGGGTTGTCCCGCTTCCTCCGCGAGAGGGGGGACAACTCGATGGGGAAGTCGGTCACGAACGTAGGCTCGACGAGCCGCGGCTCCACGAGCGTGTCGAAGACGTCCTTCCAGAGCGCCCCGGCGTCGTCAGGCTTGCCCACCGGCACGCCCGCCGCCGCGGCCGCGGCCTGGAGCGCCGGGGCCTCCGTCTCGGGCCCCACCGGCGTGCCGAGCCCCTCCGAGAGCGCCTGGAAGAACGGCAGCCGCCGCCACGGGGGCATCAGGCTCACCGATTCGCCCTGGTAGCGGATGTCGGTCCGGCCGAGGAGGCTCTGGGCGAGTTCCCGGAACATCTCCTCGGTGAGCTCCATCAGGTCATTGTAGTCGGCGTAGGCCTGGTAGAACTCCAGCATCGTGAACTCGGGGTTGTGCTGGGTCGAGATCCCCTCGTTCCTGAAGTTGCGGTTGATCTCGTACACGCGCTCGAGCCCTCCCACCACGAGTCGCTTGAGGTACAGCTCCGGCGCGATGCGCAGGAAGAGCGGCATGTCCAGCGCGTTGTGGTGGGTCTGGAAGGGCCTTGCGGCGGCGCCACCCGGGATCGACTGCATCATCGGCGTCTCCACCTCGAGGAAGCCGCGCGCGTCGAGGAAGGCCCGGAACGCCTGGATGAGCCGGCTCTTCACGACGAAGGCCTCGCGCACCCTGGGGTTGACCACCAGGTCCACGTAGCGCTGCCGGTACCGCGTCTCCACGTCCTTGAGCCCGTGCCACTTCTCCGGCAGGGGGCGCAGCGACTTGGACAGGAACTCGAACTCCTTGACCGCCACCGTCAGCTCCCCCGTCCGGGTGCGGAACAGCTCCCCGGTGACCCCCGCGAAGTCGCCGATGTCGAGATCCGTGAAGAGCGTGTACCGGTCGCCCAGCCCGTCGGCGCGCGCGTAGAGCTGGATGGCTCCGGACTGGTCGCGGAGGTGGGCGAAGCACGTCTTGCCGTGGTGACGGAGTGCCATCACACGGCCGGCCAGGCTCACCGCGCCCGCGCTCTTCAGCTCGTCCTCGGCGGCGTCCGTGAGCCGGGTGGCGAGGTCCCCGGCCCAGTGGGTCACCGGAAAGCGCCCGCCGAAGGGATCCACCCCTCGCGCGCGCAGCGACTCGAGCTTGGCCAGACGCCGGCGGACCAGCTCGTTGACGTCGGCGGGCAGTCCCGGGTCTCCGGGGGGCGGCGGCGGGGTCATGGCGGGCTACGCGGACCTCGCGGAGGCCAGGTAGGCGCGGATGAACGGGTCCAGGTCGCCGTCCATGACCGCCTCGACGTTGCCCACCTCGGCCCCCGTCCGGTGATCCTTGATGACCTGGTACGGGTGGAAGGTGTAGGTGCGGATCTGGCTGCCGAAGGCGATTCCCTTCTTCTCCCCCGTGAGCTCGGCGAGCTCCTCCCGCTGCCGCTTCTCGTACATCTGGAACAGCCTCGACTTGAGAATCCGGAGCGCGGTGTCGCGGTTCCTGAGCTGCGAGCGCTCGTTCTGGCAGGCCACCACGATCCCCGTCGGCAGGTGCGTGATGCGCACCGCCGAGTCGGCCGTGTTCACGCCCTGCCCCCCCGGGCCCGAGGAGCGGTAGACGTCCACGCGCAGCTCCTCGTCCCGGATGACCACCTCGACGTCTTCCACCTCGGGAATCGCCGCCACGGAGGCGAAGGAGGTGTGCCGGCGCTTGGAGGCGTCGAAGGGCGAGATGCGGATGAGGCGGTGGACGCCGATCTCCCCCTTCAAGTAGCCGTAGGCGTATTCGCCGGTCACGGTGATGGTGGCCGACTTGATCCCCGCCTCCTCGCCCGGGAGCAGGTCCACCACCTCCGCCTTCAAGCCGGCTCGCTCCGCCCAGCGCAGGTACATGCGCATGAGCATCTGCGCCCAGTCCTGTGACTCGGTCCCGCCCGCCCCGGGGTGGATCGAGAGGATGGCGTTCTTCCTGTCCTGGGGGCCCGAGAGCACGATCCGCAGCTCGAAGGCCTCGATGTCGGCTGTGACCCGCCCGATGCTCTGGGCGATCTCGGCGGCCAGGCTCTCGTCTCCCGCCTCGTTGGCCATCTCCCAGAAGAGGCGCACTTCCCCGGCCTGGGTGGCGAGCTCCTGGATCCGCGTCACGGTCCGTGACAGCTCGGCGCGTTCCTGGACGAGGCCCTGGGCTTTACGGCTGTCGTCCCAGAACGCCGCCTTCGACATCTCGGTGTCGATCAGCGCCAGGCGGGCTTCCTTGGTCGGCAGGTCAAAGATGACCTCGGAGATCGTCCAGGCGCCTGTCCATGTCGGCCAGGTCCCGCTTCAGCTCGCTCAGCACGAGGGGGTCGACCTCCGTAAGAGTGAATGTCCCAGCGCACCCGCCGCTAGCGCCAGACAGGCGAGCGCGAACCAGTCGCCGAATCGGGTGTAGGCGGTGGCGGCCCGGCGGAGCGGGACGCGATCCACCAGCACTCCGCGCTCGAGGAGTGGGAGCCGCCTCGTGACCCGGCCGGACGGCGCGATGAACGCCGACACCCCGGTGTTCGCCGCCCGCGCGATGGCCACACGGTTCTCCACCGCCCGGAGAGGCAGCATCCCCAGGTGCTGCCACGGACCGCTCGTCTCCCCGAACCACGCGTCGTTGGTGATGTTCACCATGAAGGCGGCGCCTTCCGCCACGAGCCCCCGGAAGAGCTCCGGGAAGATCACCTCGTAGCAGATCACCACCCCGAACGGCGCGCCCGGGAGCGGGAAGAGCGTCTTCTCCTGCCCCGCTGCGAAGTCCGAGATGAACTCGGCCCAGCTCCGGATGAACCCGATCAGCCCCGACAGCGGCACGTACTCGCCGAAGGGGACGAGATGAATCTTATCATACTTGGCCCTGATGCCCCGTCCGTCCAAGAAAAACGCGCTGTTGAGGAACTTCCCCTGCGGCCCATCCAGCCTGTCGATGGAGCCCACCAGGAGGGCCGACCCGACCTCGGCCGAGAGCGCCGAAAGCCGCGAGCGCAGCGCGGGGTCACCCCGGAGGAAGATCGTGGCCGCCGTCTCCGGCCAGAGGACGATCGAGGGGGGAGCGGAGGGGCTGGCCCCCGCGGGCCTGGCAGCCTCCCGGGTCAGCTGCTCGTAGACGCTCATGATCTCGGCATGGCGACGCGGGTCCCACTTCAGGGTCTGCTCGATGGAGGGCTGGATGAGGCCCACGAGCACGGACGGGGTCGCGCTCGTCGCTGCCGCTCCGTGGGGCCGGAGCGCGCTCCAGCCGAAGCCAAGGGCGCCGCCCAGCAAGGCCAGCGTGACGAGCGCGCCGGGCAGCGCCCGGCGCCAGCCCAGCCCCACCACTGCTGCCAGCGCCGCGTTCACCGCGAGGAGCAGGAAGGACACCCCGTACACCCCCGTGAATTCGGCGATCTGGATCACGGGGAGCACGGCATGCTGCGAGTAGCCCGCGAGACCCCACGGGAAGCCGTCCATCAGGTGGCCCCGGATCCACTCCCCCCCGACCCAGAGGGCAGGCGCCATCGCCACCGCCCATCCGGCGCCGACCCGCGCGCGCAGCCGCGCCACTGCGGCGCAGACCAGGCCCGCATACAGGCCGCAGTAGGCCGCCAGCGCGAGGATCGGCAACCAGGTGATGGGCCACGGGATGGCGCTGTAGTTGCGGAAGGTGTGGTCGAGCCACCGCAGGAGCACGACGAAGAAGACCGTGCCTTGCAGCCAGCCGTCGGCCAGCGCGGCGCGCGGCGGGCGGGCCAGCGCACAGGCCAGGGCGGGGGCGATCCATACCCAGCCGAAGAGCCACCAGTCCGCCGTGGGAAAGGCCAGCGCGCCGACGACACCCGCGGTCAGGAGAAGCGGGAGACGCAGTCCCGCGCGGGAGAGCAGAGCCAGCCGGTCAGGATCCACTGGCCAGGCGATCGGCGAGCACCCGCGGCAGCCCGGCCGCGAGGATCCGCGCGGCGGCGGCGCGATGGTCGTACTCGACCCGTCGGATCGACACGAGGCGCTCTTCCAGGTCCCAGACCGCGTAGGCGGCGCGCGAGTCCCGGTCCCGCGGCTGGCCGACGCTGCCCACGTTGATCACATAGCGGCGACCCGCCTCGATCCGCACCTCGGCGGGCCAGCCGGTGAACCGCGCCGCGTGCTCGGCTCCCGCAGGGCCCAGCGACCACACGCCCGGACAGTGCGAGTGGCCCAGGAAGCACAGGGGCGTGCGGAAATCGCCGAACACCTCGAAGCCGTCCTCGGCCGACATCACGTAGTCCCATCGCTCGGGACACCGCGGGCTGGCGTGCACGAGCGTGGCGTCCTCGACCTGCGCAGTGAGGGGCAGCGAGCCGAGGTAGCTCCGGAGGCCATCCGAGAGCTGCGCCCCCGTCCAGACCGCGGCCGCCTGGGCCACGGGGTTGAACCAGCGGAGCGACATCAGCCCCAGCGCCGCGTGCTCGTGGTTGCCCGCGACGACGACAGCCGTCCGCGCCCCCAGCGCTTCCGCGCACGCCACGGGATCGGCACCATAGCCGACGACATCGCCGAGGCAGATCACGGCGCGGGCTCCCTCGCGTTCTGCGTCGGCGAGCACGGCGGACAGCGCCTGGGCGTTGCCGTGTATGTCTGACAGGACGGCGTAACGGATGGAGGGCTCCCTACTCGGGGGCGCGCAGCTCCTCGCGGACCCGGTCCAGCATGCCGTTGATGAACCGGCTCGACTCGCGCGTGCTGAACTTCTTCGCCACCTCGAGGGCCTCGTTGATCACCACCTTGGGCGGGATGTCGGTGCGCCAGAGAAGCTCGAAGATGCCCTCGCGCAGGATGTTCCGGTCCACCACCGCCATGCGATCGAGGTCCCAGTTCTCCGCGTACTGGGCGATCACCCCATCGATCTTCCCCTGGTGGAGCTTCGTGCCCCGGACGAGGGACTCGACGAAGGTGCGCACCTCGCCGTCCACGGGGTGGCGCGCCCAGAACTCGTCCAGGTAGGGCTCGGGACTGCCCTCGTCCTGCAGATCCAGCTGGTAGAGCAACTGCAGCGCCAGCTCCCGCGACTTCCGGCGCTTGCCCATGCCCTGCGCCTACCTGCGGGGCGATCCGCGGCGCACGCGTGGCAGCCACTCAGCCATCTCGAGAGCCGCCAGGGCGGCCTCCTCGCCCCGATGGCCCACGGCCCCGCCGGCCCGCTCCCACGCCTGCGCCTCGGTGAGCGCCGTGATGACCCCGAACGTCACCGGCACCCCTGTCTCGAGGGCCACCTGCCGGATGCCGGCGGCGGTCTCGCGCGAGACATGCTCGAAGTGCGGGGTGCCCCCTCGGATGACGACGCCCAGGCAGGCGATGGCCGCGTAGCGCCGGCTCCGGGCCAGCGCCAGGGCGGCCTGGGGCAGCTCGAAGGACCCGGGGACCCAGTGGACCTCCACCCGCTCGCCGCCCACGCCGCGCGCCGCGAGCGCCGCCACGGCCCCGTCCACCAGCGCCTTCGCGATCGCCTCGTGGAAGCGCGAGGCCACGACGGCAAACCGAGCCCGGCCCCGCCCCGCGCGCGCGCCGAGACCGCTCGGAACTTTCGGGGCGCGCCCGGCCATCTCAGTCGGGCAGCGAGGAGAAGAGGTGCCCCATCTTCTCCCGTTTGGTCACGAGGTAGCGCCGGTTCGCCTCGGTGGGCGGGATCTCCAGCGGGACCCGCTCGACCACGTGGAGGCCGTACCCCTCGATGCCGACGATCTTCTTGGGGTTGTTGGTGAGGTAGCGGAGGCGCTTGAGCCCCAGGTCCGCCAGGATCTGCGCCCCGATTCCGTAGTGGCGGAGGTCGGCGCCGAAGCCCAGGGCGTGGTTGGCCTCGACGGTGTCCTTGCCCTGGTCCTGGATCTCGTAGGCGCGCAGCTTGTTGAGGAGCCCGATCCCCCGCCCCTCCTGACGCATGTACACCAGGACGCCGCGCCCCGCGCGCGAGATGATCGTGAGCGCCTTGTGCAGCTGGGAGCCACAATCGCAGCGCTGCGAGCCGAACACGTCCCCGGTGAGGCACTCCGAGTGGACGCGCATCAGCACCGGCTGCTCGCCCGTCACGTCGCCCATGACGAGGGCGAGCGGCACCCGGTCGTCCACCGTCGTCTCGTAGGCGATCACCTGGAAGTCGCCATACTCGGTGGGCAGGCAGGTCGTCGCCGCGCGCCGCACGAGCTTCTCCGTCTGCATGCGGTGCTCGATGAGGTCCTTGATGGTGATGCACTTGAGCCCGTGGGCGCGGGCCAGCTTCATGAGCTCCGGCACCCGGGCCATGCCGCCATCCTCGTCCAGCACCTCGCAGATGACGCCCGCCGGCGAGCAGCCCGCCATCCGCGCCAGGTCCACGGCCGCCTCCGTGTGCCCCGCCCGCCGCAGCACCCCGCCCGGCAGCGCCCGCAGCGGGAAGATATGCCCCGGCCTCGTCAGGTCCCCGGGCCGGGTGGCCGGGTCCACGAGCGTCCTGATGGTGATGGCCCGATCGTAGGCCGAGGTGCCCGTGGTGACGCCCCGGCGGGCGTCGACCGTGGTGGTGAAGGCCGTCCCCAGCGGCGCCGTGTTGTCGCGCACCATCATGGAGATCTCGAGCTGATCCAGCCGGTCGCCGAGCATCGGGACGCAGATGAGCCCGCGGCCGTGCCGCGCCATGAAGTTGACCGCCTCCGGCGTGGCCTTGTCGGCGGCCATGAGGAGATCGCCCTCGTTCTCGCGGTCCTCGTCGTCCACCACGATGAGAATCCGCCCGGCGCGGATCTCTTCGACCGCCTCCTCGATGCTCGAGAATTCACCCCCGCTCGTCTCCGTCACACCGTGTCCCCTCTCAGGCGCAGCGAGCGCACCACGTACTTGCCGATCATGTCTGCCTCCAGGTTCACCCGGCTGCCGGGCCCGACAGTGCCCAGCGTCGTGTGCGACAGCGTGTGCGGGATCAGCATGACCTCGAAGGCGCGGTCCAGGAGCGCCGCCACTGTCAGGCTCACCCCGTCCACCGCCACCGACCCCTTCGGGATCAGGAGCGGCGTCAGCTTCTCGTCCTGCCATTCTATCCTGACCCGGGCTGACTCGGCCGTCCGGCGAGTCTCGGTCACGATACCGATCCCGTCGACGTGGCCCAGCACCAGGTGCCCGCCCACGAATCCTCCCAGCGCCAGCGGCCGCTCCAGGTTCACCGCATCGCCGGCGCGGAGATCACCCAGCGCCGTCACGGCGAGCGTCTCGGGGCCAAGATCGAAGGCGAGCCGCCCCGCCCCGCGCTCCACGACCGTGAGGCAGGCGCCGTTGACCGCGACGCTGCCGCCGATCTCGCTGCCCTCCAGGACCCGCTCTGCCCCGACGGAGAGCCGCGGGCCCTCGAGGCTGACGACCCGCCCCAGCTCCTCCACGATTCCCGTGAACACCTCAGCCTCGCCTCTCCCGGGCCGCCACCTCCCCCTCGATCAGCCAGTCCTCTCCCACGGCGCGCACCCGCACCGAGCGCAGCCGGACCGCGGAGCCCAGCCTCCGCCCGGCACCCTCGACGGGCGTCGGGGCGCTCCGGCCGCCGATCAGCATCGGGGCCACGAAGAAGGCGACCCGGTCCACCAGCTGGGCCTCGAGGAACGCCGCCGCGAGCTCTCCGCCGCCCTCGACGAGCACGCCCAGCACGTCGAGCCCCCACAGACGGGCGCACAGATCCGCCAGGTCGACCCGACCGTTCTCTGCCTTGCACGCGACCACCGTCGCGCCGCAGGCCTCGAGCGCGGCCACCCGATCGGGCGGCGCCTGCCCCGTCACGGCCACCAGCGCGCGAGCCGGCGCGCCCGCCCGGATCACCCGCGCCGCGACGGGAAGGCGGGCGTGACTGTCCACAACGACCCGCCACGGCTCCCGCGGCCACTCCCACCCGAGCCGCACGGTCAGCGCCGGATCGTCGGCCAGCGCCGTCCCGATGCCCACGACGACCGCGTCGGCCTCGCTCCTGAGCCGGTGCGCTTCCCGCCGCGCCTCCTCACCCGTGATCCAGCGTGACGAACGGTCCACGGCGGCGATCTTGCCGTCGAGCGTCATCGCGCACTTCAGGGTGACGTGGGGCCGGCGCTCCCGCATCGCGGTGAGAAAGACGTGGTTCAGCGCGCTCGCCTCCTCGGCAAGACACCCCATCTCCACTGCCACGCCCGCCGCGCGGAGGGCCTGGGCGCCGCCTCCTGCGCGGGAATTCGGATCCTCCACGGCAGCCACGACCCGGGCCAGCCCGGCCGCGACGATGGCCGCCGCGCATGGTGGCGTCCTGCCGTGGTGGGTGCAGGGCTCGAGGCTGACGTAGAGCGTCGCGCCGCGAGCCGCGGTCCCGGCCTGCGCCAGCGCCACCACCTCCGCGTGGGGCGCGCCGGCCCGGACGTGGTGGCCCTCACCCACGGGGCATCCGTCGCGCACCACCACCGCGCCCACCATCGGGTTGGGCGATGTCCGCCCTCTGCCCAGAGCGGCCAGCTCCAGCGCGCGCGCCATCCACTTCCGGTCCTCGCTGGGGTCAGCGCCGAGCGGCACAGGGGCTGTCATGGCTCCGGCAGAAGCCCCGACACGAACACCTTGGCGTCGAAGGGCTGGAGGTCCTCCACCCGCTCGCCGACGCCCACCAGCTTGATGGGCAGCCCGAGCTCCTGGTGGATGCGGACCACGATGCCTCCCTTCGCGGTCCCGTCGAGCTTGGTGAGCACGAGCCCGGTGAGCCCGACCGCTTCGTGGAAGAGCCGGGCCTGCGCCAGCCCGTTCTGGCCGGTGGGCGCCTCGAGCACCATGAGGCATTCCTGCGGCGCCCCCGGGAGCTGCCGGGACACCACGCGCTTGAGCTTGACGAGCTCGTCCATGAGGTTCGACTTGGTGTGAAGCCGCCCCGCCGTGTCCACCAGCAGCACATCCGCCTCCCTGGCCGCGGCTGCCTTGACGGCATCGAATACCACCGCGGCGGGGTCCGCTCCTGCTCCTTGCCGCACCACCTCCGCCTTCGCGCGGCGGCCCCACTCCTCCAGCTGCTCGATGGCGGCGGCGCGGAAGGTGTCCGCGGCTGCGAGGATCACCCTCCGTCCCGAGGCCACGAGCGCCGCCGCGAGCTTGCCGGTGGTCGTCGTCTTGCCGGCGCCGTTGACGCCGAGCATGAGGATGACGGCCAGCTTCGCGTCCAGGTTGAGGGGCGCCGCTGCCCGCTCCAGCGTCTCCTCCAGGAAGCGGCGCAGCAGCCTTCGCACCTCGGCGCCGGTCACGGCGCGCCCACGCTCGGCCTCTCCCCGCAGGCGCTGGACGAAGGCCGAGGCCGTCGCGGCGCCGAGGTCGCCGGCCAGCAGCATCTCCTCGAGATCCTCGAGGAGGGCGTCGTCCAGGGGCCGCCCCACCGACAGCAGCGTGTCGAGCCCCGTATCGAGGAGCTCGCGGGAGCGCCGCAGGCCTTCCCGGACCCGGTCGGTGAGCGCACCGAAGAAGCTCAAGAGCCGGAGGCCGCCATTCCCTGGGGAAGCACCAGCTCCCGGATCACCGCGCCACGGGCGCCCAGGGGGGGCAGGGCTTGGCCGTTGAGCTCCAGCTCGAGCCCTCCGGCATTGCCCACGGTCAGCACGAACCGCTCCCGGGCACTCCATTCGCGCGTGGCCCCGGAGGGCAGGAGCTCCTGCACCGACCCGCCCCCGTCCATCTGGACCTTGATCCACGTGGGCTCGATGGCCCGGACGACCAGCCGCTGGCTGCTCCGCGGCGCACCCGGCCCGCTGCCCGCGGCGGCCACGGGAGCCAGCTCCGGCAGGCTGGGCGCCGGCTGCTCCCCCTGCGGACCGGGACGCGGGCTTGGGGCCAGGTCGCTCTGCCCCACCGGCACGGCGGGCGCTGGGCTCTCTGGACCAGATCTCGCCCGGAACCCGACGTTGACGATGAGAAGCACTCCACCCAGGAGAAGCAGCAACGCGAAGCTGACCGCCACGGGTCCCCGGCTCCAGGCCGAATTCCCCGAGTGCTCCGTAGCCATTGTCTGGGCGGGACTGCTGTGGCGAACGAGATCGCCGTACCGCGCCAGCGCATCGTCCGGTGCCACCTGAAGGAAGCCACAGTAGGCGCGAATGAACCCTTTGACGAACACGGGCGCCGGCAGTTCCGCGAGCTCTTCGGCCTCCAGCGCCTCGAGATGGCGCTTTCCGACGCGCGTGGCGCGGGCCATCTCGTCCAGGGACACCCCCCTGGACTGGCGGATCTCACGAAGAAGAAGACCCAGCGTTCCCATCACCCGGAGCCCAGGGGGAGTGTAAGCCTGGCGGAGCGGAAAAGTCAACTAGGGAGGGCAGTTACGCTTCAGCGAGCTTCACCGAGACCAGACGGGACAGTCCGGGCTCTTCCATGGTCACGCCGTACAGCACATCGGCGGCTTCCATGGTCTTCCGGTTGTGCGTGATGACGATGAACTGCGTGTGGGAGCACAGCTCCCGGAGCACGCGGAGGAAGCGATGGATGTTGGCGTCGTCGAGGGGCGCATCCACCTCGTCGAGGACGCAGAAGGGGCTGGGGCGATAATAGAAGATGGCAAAGAGCAAGGCCAGGCCCGTCAGCGCCTTCTCTCCCCCGGACATGAGGCTCACCGCCTGGAGCCGCTTGCCGCGCGGCTGGGCCATGAGCTCCACGCCGAGCTCCAGCGGGTCGTCCTCGCCCTCCCCCGCCTCGACCATTCGAAGCTCCGCGCGTCCCCCTTCGAAGAGGCGCGCGAAGATGTCGGAGAAGTGCCGGTTGATCCCGTCGAAGGCCTCGTGGAAGCGCTCCTGCGCCGTCCCCGTCATCCGTCGGATGGCCTTTTCAAGATCCTTGACGGAGGCCACGAGATCGTCGTGCTGCGTGCGGAGGAAGCTGATCCGCTCCTCGAGCTCCCGGTACTCCTCGTCGGCCACGAGGTTCACGGCGCCCATGGCATCGAGCCGGGCTCCGAGGTCGTCGTGCCGGGCCTTGAGCGACGCCACGTCGGCTGAGGGGTCGTGGGCGGCCAGAAGGGCGTCCCGACCCTCCACCCCGTGACTGCGACGCGCCTCCTGGAGCAGCTCCTCGCGCCGCACGCGCCCCTCGGTCTCATCGAGCTCGAGCTCGTGCACGCGCCCGATCAGCCGCTGGCGCTCCAGTTCCGCACCCCGCAGCTCTGCCTCGATGGTCCGGCATCGCGCGGCGCGCTCCTCCCGCTCCTCGGCCGCAACGCGCACCTGGGCCTCGAGGCGGTCCCGCTCGACGACGGCCTCGCGCGCGCGCGCATCCACCCGCTCGGCCTCCTGGGCCAGCTCTACCCGCCGCTCCTCCATCTGGGCGCGCCGCAGCGTCGACCGTTCCAGGCGGGCGGCCGCCTCGACGTCGAGCTCCTGCAGCCGGTCGAGATCCCCTGCCAGGGCCTCGACCCGCTCCGTCACCGCGGCGAGATCTACGCGGCAGGCCGTGAGGTCGTCCGCCAGCATCCCGTCCTCCCGCTGCGCGACCTCGACGCTCTCGCGCACCGCTTCCATCTCCCTCTCGAGCGCAGCCTGCGTCTCGCGGACGCCTCCCAGCGCAGCGTCCACCTCGTCGCAGCGCGCGATGGTCTCCGCCTGCTCCCGTTCCAGGTGCAGGCCCTCCGCGTCGACCGTCTCGAGATGACGCCGGTTCTTCTCCTCGTCCCGCGCCGTGGCCTCGAGGTCCTTGCTCCCGGCCACGCGCACCGCCTCCTGCGCCTGGAGCGAGGAGCGGAGCCCCGCCTCCCGGAAGCGCAGCGCTTGCATGTCGGCCTCCATGGCGTCGAGCAGGCCCCGCTGGAGGGAGGCGTCGCGCGCCAGAGCCTCGACTTCGTCGCGTAGCTGCCTGATGGACCCCTTGCGCCGGAGGATGGAGTGGTCGCGCTCCCCGTTTTCGCCGTCGCGCCGTCCGCCCGTCAACCGGCCCGCGGGAGAGAGGACCTCGCCGGATGGCGTGACGTAAGTCGCCACCACGCCATTGCGCCGCCACAGGGCCTCGGCCTGATCCAGGTGAGCGACGATGCCCACGCGCCCCAGCAGGTAGCGCAGCAGCGCGGGATGCGGGCCTCCGACGAGCCCGACCGCTCCGCGCACCTCCTCCGAGTCCTCGAAGGCGCCGCCGTCGGCGGGCAGCGTCTCGAGCGGCAGGAAGGTCGCGGCGCCGGCGCCCTCGCGCTCCAGGTAGCCCAGCGCGGCCCGGGCGTGCTCGAAACGCTCCACCACCACCCACTGGAGACGATCGCCCAGGACGCCTTCCACGGCGGTCTCGAGCCCCGACGGCACTTCCAGGAGATCGGCCACCGTGCCGAGCACGCCGCGGAGCGCGACGCCACCCTCTGCGAAGATCGCGCGGACGCCAGCGCCGTACCCCTCGCGCTCACGCTCGAGGAGCGTGAGCGCGTCCAGCTGTGACTGCCGGCCCGCCAGCGCCAGGCGCAGGTCCGCCACGGTGGCCTGCATGTGCGCTCGGAGCGCCTCCCGCTCCGCGAGCTCGGCCGCGATCTGCTGCTGCTCCGCCTCGAGGAGCGACAGCTGCTCGCCGGTCCGATGGTGCTGCTCCTCGAGGCGCCCGCGCGAGGCGGCCAGGCGTCCGGCTTCGGCCCGGGCCTCCTCGAGCTCAGCCTCGAGCCGCTCCAGCCCCCGCTGGAGGTTGAGGGCACGCTCCCGCAGCTCCCCGGCCTCGCGCGTGAGCTCGGCACGTCGCCCGGCGGCCTTCACCTGCTCGAGCCGGAGGCCTTCCTGCCGGCCCCGCATCCCGGCGAGCCGCTCCCGGCTCTCCGCGAGCAGAGCTTCCAACTCCTGCAGGCGCCGCCCCTTCTCGGCGTGGCGCTGCTGCCCCTCTCGGAGCTCCCGCGTCTTCTCCTCCCGCTCGACGCCCAGGTCCCGCTGGCGCTCGCCGATGCTCCGCATCTCCTCGGCGAGCCGGATGTCCTCGTCCCCGATCTCCCGCAGCTGCGCGCCGATGTGGTCGCGCCGCTCGATCAGCCGCGCGGCCTCGAGCTGGACCTTCTGGACGGACTGCCCGAGGTCGGCGAGCCGGTACTCCACCTCCTGGACCGCCGCCCGTTGCGTCACCTCCTGCGCGCCGAGGACGGCGATCAGGCCCTGGCGCTCCTCCATCGCTGCCTGCAGCTGCGCCAGCTCCGCGGCCACCGCCTCGTGCCGGGTCGCGAGCGCCGCGAAGTCGGCGGCCACCTTGGCCAGCGCCAGCGCCTGCCTCTCCTGATGGAGTGCCTTGTACTGCTGGGCCTTCCGCGCCTGGCGCTCGAGCGAGGCGAGCTGGCGCCGCTCGGTGTCCATCACGTCGCGCACCCGCTGGAGGTTCTGCCGCGTCGCCTCGAGCTTTCCCTGGGCCTCCGCGCGCTGCTGCTTGTACCGCGCGATCCCCGCCGCCTCCTCGATGAAGGCGCGGCGCTCCCAGGGCTGCGCCGTCAGCACGTGGTTCAGGCGCTCCTGGTCCATGAGCGCATAGGCCTTGGGATTGACGCCGGTCCCGGCGAAGAGATCCTGCAGTTCCCGCAGGCGGCAGACGTTCTTGTTGAGCAGGTACTCGCTGTCGCCAGTGCGGTAGAGGCGGCGGGCGACGCTCACCTCGCTCCAGGGAACGCTGAGCGTGCCGTCGTTGTCGAACACGAGGCTCACCTCGGCCATGCCGACCGACTTCCGGGAGGCCGAGCCGTGGAAGATCACGTCCTCCATCCGGTGGCCGCGGAGGGTCTTCGGGCTCTGCTCGCCAAGGGCCCAGCGGATGGCGTCGGCGACATTGGACTTCCCGCAGCCATTGGGACCGACGATGCAGGTGATGCCGGGCAGCACGCGGACCTCCACCTTCTCCGCGAAGGACTTGAAGCCGTGGATGACGATCTGTTGGAGCCGCATCGTGCACCCCGCCGGGGCTTACTTACGAGTACCACAGGCTTCCACTGGGGCAAAGAAAAAAACCCCACGCCTGGGGGAGGGGGGCCGGAAGGCTACCAGATATGGGCCGTGGCCGGAGCGGCTACGTCCCCTTCAGGAGACAGCACTTCTTGTACTTCTTGCCCGAGCCGCACGGACAGGGGTCGTTCCGGCCCACCTTCTCTCCCGTTGCGGTGCGCGGCTCCGTCCGGGCGGCCGGGCGGGGAGCGGTCGCGATGTCGCCGCCCCGGTTCTCCAGCCAGTGCCGCGCCGGCGCCGCCGCGACCCGCACCGGCGCCGCCTCCTCGCGCATCATCCGCACCTTGAAGAGCTGCTCCAGGACCACTTCCTTCAGGTGGGCCACCATCTCCTGGAACATCTCGAAGGCTTCCTTCTTGTACTCGGTGAGCGGGTCCCGCTGGCCGTAGCCCCGGAGCCCGATGCCTTCCTTGAGGTGGTCCATGTTCAGCAGGTGGTCCTTCCAGAGCTGATCGATGCCGCGGAACTCCCCGTCCTCCCAGCGCAGGCCGAGCATGATCCAGCGCTCCAGGCGGTGGAACATCTCCGGCCCCAGCTGGCGCTCCCGCTCCCGGTAGGCCTGCTGCACCGCGGCAGAGACGCGCTCCATCAGCGTGTCGCGGGAGCCGTTCTCCTCGGGGGTCAGCTCGGCCGGCAGCCGGAAGTCGAACTGCCGGTGCAGCGCCTCCCCGAGCCCCGGCAGGTCCCAGTCGTCCGGATGCGCCTCCGCGGGGGCATACCGGTCCACGAGCCCCCCGGTCACCTCGTCGATCCACTCGAGGACCGTCTCCTCCTGGCTCTCGCCCTCGAGGATCTCCCAGCGCATCCCGTAGACGATCTCGCGCTGCTTGTTCATCACGTCGTCGTACTCGAGGAGATGCTTGCGGATCTCGAAATTGCGGGTCTCCACGCGTTTCTGGGCGGTGCCGATGGCCCGGGTGACGAGCTTGTGCTCGATGGGCTCGCCTTCCTCCATGCCGAGCCGGTCCATGATGCGCTGGATGCGCTCCGAGCCGAAGATGCGGAGGAGGTCGTCCTCCAGCGACAGGTAGAAGCGCGACGAGCCGGGATCGCCCTGGCGTCCGGCGCGCCCCCGCAGCTGGTTGTCGATCCGGCGCGACTCGTGCCGCTCGGTGCCGATGATGTGCAGGCCCCCCAGTGCGACGACCCGCTCGTGCTCGGGGTCCGTCGTCTTCTTGGCTTCCGCCCAGGCGGCCTGCCGGGCTTCGGGCGGAGCCAGGGCGGGGTCGAGCCCCTTCTTCCGCAAGACCTCCTTGGCGAGGAAGTCCGGGTTGCCTCCCAGCAGGATGTCGGTGCCGCGGCCGGCCATGTTGGTCGCGATGGTGACGGTCCCTTCGCGCCCGGCCTGCGCCACGATCTCGGCTTCCCGCTCATGATATTTCGCGTTGAGCACCTGATGCGGGATCCCCCGCTTCTTGAGCAGCCGGGAGAGGTGCTCCGAGGTCTCGATGGAGACCGTTCCCACGAGCACGGGCTGCCCCTTGGCATGACAGGCGGCGATCTCGGTGCTCACGGCCTCGAACTTCTCGCGCCCGGTCTTGTACACCATGTCGGCGTAATTGACCCGGGTCAGCGGGCGGTTGGTGGGCACCACCGTCACGTCCAGCTTGTAGATCTTGGCGAACTCCTCCGCCTCCGTGGCCGCCGTGCCCGTCATCCCCGCCAGCTTGTCGTACATGCGGAAGTAGTTCTGGAGGGTAATTGTGGCAAGCGTTTGATTTTCAGACTCGATCCTGACCCCTTCCTTCGCCTCGACGGCCTGGTGGAGGCCGTCCGACCACCTGCGCCCGGGCATGAGTCGCCCGGTGAACTCGTCCACGATCACCACCTGCCCGTCCTTGACCACGTAGTCGACGTCCTTCTTGAACAACGCATGCGCCTTCAGGGCCTGGTGGATGTGGTGGAGGAGTTCCATCTGGGAGGGGTCGTACAGGTTCTCCACGCCCAGCAGCCGCTCGCAGTGCGAGATGCCCTCCTCGGTGAGGGACACCGCCCGTGACTTCTCGTCCACGATGTAGTCGCCGGGGGCCTGGGCCTCGATCTCCGACAGCTTGCCTTCCACGATGGTGGCTGCGCGGCTGAGCTTCGGGATGATCCGGTCGATCTTGTAGTACTTCTCCGTGGACCCCTCGGCCGGACCGGAGATGATGAGCGGGGTCCGCGCCTCGTCGATCAGGATGGAGTCCACCTCGTCCACGATGGCGTAGTGGTGCTCCCGCTGCACCATGTCCTCGAGGCTGAAGCGCATGTTGTCCCGCAGGTAGTCGAAACCGAACTCGTTGTTCGTCCCGTAGGTGATGTCGGCCCGGTACGCCTCACGCCGGGAGCACGGCCGGAGCGACGCCAGCCGGAGGTCCGGAGAGGGATGGTCCGGATCGTACAGGTAGGACACCTCGTGCTGGATCACGCCCACCGAGAGGCCCAGGGCGCGGTAGATGGGCCCCATCCACTGAGCGTCGCGTCGCGCCAGGTAGTCGTTGACCGTCACCACGTGGGTGCCGAGACCCGGGAGTGCGTTGAGGTAGGCCGGCAGCGTTGCCACGAGCGTCTTGCCCTCGCCGGTGGCCATCTCGGCGATCTTCCCCTCGTGGAGCACGATGCCGCCCATGAGCTGGACGTCGAAGTGCCGCATGCGGACCGTACGGCTCGCGGCCTCGCGGCACACCGCGAAGGCCTCCACCAGGAGATCTTCCGGCGTCTCACCGTCTGCCAGGCGCTTGCGGAAACCGTCCGTCCGGGCGCGGAGCTCGACGTCGGCGAGCCGCTGCACCTCGGGCTCGAGGGCGGTGATGGCCTCCACGGTGGGCCGCATGCGGCGCGCGTCACGCTCGTGCTTGGTGCCGAAGATGGCGCGGACGAGGGAGCCGAACATGGTCGTTCGCTATCTTACACCATCGTGCCGGACGGGCCGAGGGTCACCCCTGGCGCCGGGCCTCCCGGACCAGCTCCCGGGCGTGTCGCCGCGTCGCCTCGGTGATGCGCTCCCCTCCGAGCATACGGGCCAGCTCCTCGACGCGCCCGGCGGCATCCGGCGCCGCGACCGTCGTGCGGGTCGTCCCCCGCAGGACCCGCTTCTCGACCACCAGGTGATGGTCGGCGTGGGCGGCGATGGTGGCCAGATGGCTCACGCAGAGCACCTGCCGTCCGGAGGCCGTGGCACGCAGCTTCTGCCCCACCACGTCGGCCACCCGTCCGCCGATCCCGGCGTCCACCTCGTCGAAGACCATGGTGGGCATCCGGTCCGCTGCCGCGAGAACGGTCTTGATGGCGAGCATGGTCCGGGACAGCTCGCCCCCCGAGACGACCTTGGCCAGCGGCTTCAGCTCCTCGCCGGGGTTTGCCGAAAGGAGGAACTCCACGGCATCGGCGCCGCGGGAGTCCACGCGCCAGCGCCCGGCCCCGCAGGCGAGCTCGCCCGGCTGAGCCGGCTCGTGCCCCACCACGGCCGCGAAGCGCGCATGCTCCATGCCGAGCCCCCGGAGTTCCTTCTGGATCAACCGTCCGAGCCGCGCCGCCGCCTCCGTCCGTGCGCCAGACAGGGCCAGGGCCTCGCTGGCGGCCTCCTGCCCCAGCGACTGCAGCCGGGCCTCGGCTTCGGCCACCAGGTCCTCGTGCCGCGCGAGCCGCTGGAGCCGACCCGCAACCTCCTCGCGGTAGGCCAGCACGGCCTCCACGGTCTCCCCGTACTTGCGCCTGAGCCGGGCCAGGGCATCCAGCCGCTCGTCGATCTCCTCCATCCGCGCCGGGTCGAAGTCAGTCCGATCGCGCAGCGCGCGGGCGCGCGCCACGGCATCGGCGAGGTAGGCCTCCGCCTCGCCCAGCGCCTCGGTGGGCGCCGCCAGCTCCGGGTCGAATGCCGACAGGTCGCGGAGAAGCGCGCCTGCGCGCCTCAGTCTGGCGGAGGCCGACTGGCCGTCCTCGTAGAGGAGCGCCAGCACCTCGTGGAGGCCGGCAGCGATCCGCTCGCCGTGCTGGAGCCGGCGTCGCTCGCTCCGCAGCTCGTCCTCCTCGCCCTCACGGGGCCGGCCGGCGTCGATCTCGGAGAGCTGGAAGCGGTCGGTCTCCTCCTGGCGCGCCTGCTCCCGCCCCTCCTGGGCGAGCTTCGCCAGTTCACGCCGGGCCCGCTCCCAGCGTCCGGCCAGATCCTCGACGCGCTCGCGGCGCGCCTCGCAGTCGGCGAAGCGGTCCAGCAGCAGCAGCTGGCGGGCCGGCTCCATCAGTCTTTGGTGCTCGTGCTGGCCGTGCAGCTCCACCAGCACCTCCCCGAGCCGCTCCAGGAGTCCCACTGTCGCTGGAGCGTCGTTGACGAAGACCCGGTGCCGGCCCGAGCGCGCCAGCTCCCGCTTGATCACGAGCTGTCCGTCCTGGAGGCCGTGCCCCGCTCCCTCGAGGATTGCCGCCACGGGACTGTCTGGCGCCAGCTCGAAGCTGGCCTCGATGAGGGCCGCGTCGGCCGTGGTCCGGATGAGGTCGGGCTGGGCGCGCGCGCCGACGACGAGCAGGAGGGCATCGATGACGATGGACTTGCCGGCGCCTGTCTCTCCCGTGAGGACGGTGAAGCCGGAGCCGAAGGGCACCGTCACGTCTTCGATGACGGCCAGGTTGCGGATCCGCAGCTCGCTCAGCATGGCGCCCCGCCCAGGCTACGGCAGGCCGGACCCGGCCGGCAACACGTATCCCCCAGCGGACGGGGGAGGCGCCGCTAGCGCTCGCCCCACTTGAGCTTCGCCCGGAGCACGGAGAAGAAGTGCTTCTGCGGGAAGCGGAGCAGCCGGGTACGCGCGGCCGCCTGCCGGACCTCGACGGCATCGCCGCGCTTGAGGGCGAAGCCAACCTGGCCGTCCAGGGTGAGCATCACATCCTGGTCGGACAGAAGCCTCACCTCGACGGCGAGGCTCGCCGGCAGCACGATGGGCCGGTTGCTGAGCGTGTGGGAGCAGATGGGCGTGAGGACCACGGCGTCCATCGTGGGGAAAACGATGGGGCCGCCCGCCGACAGGCAGTACGCCGTCGAGCCCGTGGGCGTGGACACGATGAGGCCATCCGCCCGGTAGCCCGTGGCGAACTGCCCCTCCACCGAGACCTCGAGGTTGATGATGCGGCTCATGGCCGACTTCGTGATCACCACGTCGTTGAGCGCCACGTACTCCGACAGCCTCTCCCCCTGCCGGGAGACGCGGGCCGCCAGCATCATCCGCTCCTCGATGACCAGCTCGTCGCGCGTGAGCGCCTCCAGGGCGGGGAAGAGCTCTTCCACCGTGAGCGCGGTGAGAAAGCCGAGGCCCCCCAGGTTCACCCCGAGGATCGGCACCTTGAGGTCGCCCACGAGCCGCGCCACCGAGAGGAGCGTTCCGTCGCCGCCGAGGACCACGAGGAGATCCGCCTGCGTCGGGAGCTCGGGCTTCGGCACGGCATGAGCGCCGGCCTCCGGGCACAGGCCGGCGGTCTCCTTCTCGAGCACCGGGGTGAATCCGTGCTCGGCGCACCACTGGAGGAGCCGGGGGACCACGACGGCGGCTTCCTGGCGGTCGACCTTGGCGACGACTCCGATGCGCTTCACTCGGGCGTCTCGGTCACCACCCGCTCGATGCGGGCCATGAGGTCGGCAGCGGAGCGCCCGGTGCGCGCCAGGTGAAGGAAGAATTCGCGATTGCCCTTGGGCCCTCGGAGCGGTGACGCGGTGGCGCCGCGGACGTGCCAGCCGTGCAGGATCGCGAACCGCGCCACCCGTTCCAGCACTGCCCGGTGCTGGGCGGCATCCCGGACCACGCCACCCTTCTCCACGAGCCCCTTGCCGACCTCGAACTGCGGCTTGACCAGGGCGACGACCTCGCCGGCCGGGGTGAGCGAGGCGAACACGGCCGGCAGCACCTTCTCCAGCGAGATGAAGGACACGTCAACTGTCGCCAGCTCCACGGGCTCGGGAAAGGCGTCCGGCCGGAGCGTCCGGGCATTGACCCGCTCCATCAGGACCACCCGGCCGTCCCCGCGCAGCGCAGCGTCGAGCTGGCCGTGCCCCACGTCCACCGCGTACACGCGGGCCGCGCCGCGCGCCAGGACGCAGTGGGTGAACCCGCCGGTGGAGGCTCCCACGTCGAGACAGACGCGTCCCTCCGCCGCGATCCGGAACACGTCCAGGGCATGGGCGAGCTTGTCGCCGCCGCGGCTCACGAAGCTGGGCTTGGCGGCCACCTCCACGGTGGCCCCCACTGCCACGACCGTCCCGGCCTTGTCCACCCGCCGGCCGTCCACGCTCACCGCACCGGCGAGGATCATCCGGAGCGCCTTTTCCCGGCTCGGGGCCAGTCCTCGCTGGACGAGCGCGGTGTCCAGACGCTCCCTGGTGCCGCGACCCGCTCCGCGATCCGGGGTCCCGGCGGCCCCCGCCCCCCTCTCTCGCTTCACGCGGTCCCCTTTCTCCATCCGTCGATCCGCCCCCGGTACTCCTCGGCCAGCGCGCGGGCGCGCGCGCCGTCGGCCGACTCGGCGATCACATGGAAGCAGGCGCGGTCCGCGTCCGGGATGGCCGCGACCCACTCCTCGCCGCGCCTGAGCCGCACGCCCTCGATGAGCTCCACATCCCCGCCCTTGGTGGCCTCTATGAGCCGCCGCATCACCGCGCCCTTGCGCTCGTCCGGGCAGGGCACCTCGACGCGCACGACGTGGCTGGCGGGGACCGCGCGCGTGAGCTGGTGCAGGCGCACGTCGAGCCGCGCCATCATCTCCAGGATCTTCGCGACGGCGGCCATCCCGTCGAAGCACGGCTGGAAGCGAGGGAAGATGAAGCCGCCCATCTCCTCGCCCACCAGAGACACGTCGCTGGCGAGCGCTGCCTCGGTGAGGGCCCGCAGCGTTCCCCGAGACCGCGTGACCGTGAAGCCGTGCTCCTCGGCGAGCCGATGCACCGCGCGCGACGCCGTCACAGGCACCACGATGCGCCCCGCCGGGTGCGTCCGCATCACGAGGAGCGCCACCAGGGCCAGCGCCAGGTCCCCGGGCAGGACCTCGCCCTTCTCATCCACCAGGAAGACCTTCTCCCCGCCCGTGTCCAGCAGGACCCCGAGATCGGCGCCGAGGGTGCGCACGATGTTCGACAGCTGGTCCAGCGAGCGCTGGAACTCCTCCGCCGTCTTCGAGATGCGGCTCTCGTCCAGGTACGCGTTGAGGGAGATGACGTCCACGCCCAGCGCGCCGAGGACCCCGGGGAAGATGGAGGAGGCGGAGCCGAAGGAGTAGTCGAGCACCATCCGGAGGCCGGCCCGGCGGATCAGCTCGGCGTCCACCGACTTCAGGAGCCCGTCCCGGTAGCGGTCAGTGCCCGCGTGCGGGAAGCTCAGGAGTCCGGTCTCCTCGGTCGGGGCCCGGTAGAAGTCCTCGGTGAAGAAGAGCCGCTCCACCGCCTTCTCCCGATCAGGCGCGCACTCGAGGCCCCGGCCATCGAAGAACTTCACGTCGATCAGCTCGGGCTCGTACGGCGACTTCCGGACGTGAGTCCCGCCCGCCAGCCCCAGGGCCTGGATCTGGTAGCGAACCACGGGCACCGGCGCCACGCCGAGATCCTGCACGTCCACGCCCACCGAGAGGAGACCCGCCATCAGCGCCCGATTGATCATCCGCGAGGCCTTGTGATGGTCGCGACTCGTGATCACCACGCGCCGCCTGCCCAGCGTCGAGCCGTAGGCGGCGCCGAGCTTCGCCGCGAACTCCGGGGAGATCTCGATGTTCGCCAGCCCGGAGACGCCGTAGGGCCCGAAAATCGATCGGCTCCAGCGCTCGCCCCACACGAGGCTGGTGGCCAGCGTGGCGCCGTCCTCCACCTCCTTGTAGGGCCAGACCTTGGCGTTGGCCTTGACGACGCTGGACTCGCCGATCTTGCAGAAATCCCCGATCACCACGCCTTCTGCGAGGAAGGCGTTCGGCCGGATGACCACCCGACGCCCCACGACAGCCTCCTTGATGGTCACCCCCGGCCCCACCTGCACCTCGGCCCAGAGCACGCTGCCCTCGATGTCGGCACCCGTCTGGATCGTGGAGCCGGGACCGATCACGCAGTTGGCGAGCCGCGCGCCCGGGGCCACCTGCACGCCCCGCCCCAGGATCACCGAGCCGGAGAGCCTGGCGGTGTAGTCCACGCGCGCGCCCTCGTCCAGCCACACCGTGTGACCGGCGCCCTCGTGACGCGTCCCGGGGATCTCCACGCCCACCGCTCCCTGCAAGAGGTCGATGTGGGCCTTCCGGTACTCCCCCAGGTCGCCCACGTCGCGCCAGTACCCCTGCGCCACGTGCCCGTAGAGCGGCCGCCCGGCGGCCAGGAGCGCCGGTAAGAGCTCCTTGCCGAAGTCGTACGGGCGCCCCGCCGGCACGGCACCGAGCGCGGCCGGCTCGAGCACGTAGATGCCCGTGTTGATCGTGTCGCTGAACACCTCGCCCCAGGTCGGCTTCTCGAGAAAGCGAACCACGGCCCCGGCCTCGTCGGTGATGACGATCCCGTAGGCGAGCGGAAAGTCCACGCGGGCCAACACCATCGTGGCCTCTGCCGCGCGCTCCCGGTGGAAGGCCACGGCCGCGGAGAGGTCGAAGTCGGTGAGCACATCGCCCGAGATGACCAGGACGGGCTCGCCAAGCTCTCCGGCGGCGAAGCGCACCGCGCCCGCGGTCCCCAGATCCGCCGTGGGCGTCACGTAGCTCATGCGCACGCCCCACGGGGCGCCGTCTCCGAAGTGGGCGATGATGGTCTCGGGCAGGAAGTACAGCAGCACGATCAGCTCGGTGAAGCCGTGTCGCCGGAGCAGCCGCACGGTGTGCTCCATGATCGGCAGGTTCCCGATGGGCACCAGCGGCTTGGGCAGGTGGGTCGTGAGCGGGCGCAGCCGCGTGCCGAACCCCCCCGCCATGATGACAGCCTTCATTCGCGGTTCCTCACTCACACTCCTCGCGGGCCCCGAGCGCGCTGCGTTTCAGTATAGCGGAAAGGCTGCTGGGCGAGAACACTACCGCCAGCGGGCAGCGCGGCGCGGGCGCATGAGGAGGAGCAGTCCCATGCCCGCGAGGAAACCTCCGATGTGAGCGAACCAGGCGACGCCCCCGCCCCCGCCCTGGCCCCGGGCCGCGGCGATGCCCACCGTGAGGAAGCCGTTCAGGAACTGCACCACGATCCAGAACCCCAAGACGATCAGGGCCGGGATCCTGACGAGCCGGATGAAGAACCCGAACATGATGAGGGTGAGCACGTTGGCGTGGGGGAAGAGGAGCAGATAGGCCCCGAGCACTCCGGACACCGCCCCGCTGGCCCCGATCATGGGCACCGTGGAGGCCGGCGCCGTCACGGTCTGGGCCAGCGCCGCCGCCACACCGCTGAGCGCGTAGAAGACCAGGAAGCGACCGTGCCCGAGCGTGTCCTCGACGTTGTTGCCGAAGATCCACAGGTAGAGCATGTTGCCGCCCACGTGAAAGAGACCGCCGTGGAGGAACATGGAGGTGAAGATCGTCAGGACAGGCGAGGGCAGCCCCAGGGCCTCGCGGCAATGGCCGGTCAGCCGGCAGGGGATCAGCCCGAACTCAAGCACGAACTCCTGCGCGGCGCGGCCGCTGCCCCCGGGCCCCTCGCCGCCCAGGGAGAACTGGTACATGAAGGCCAGGACATTCATGGCGATCAGCCCCACCGTCACCACCGGGATGGAGCGGGTCGGGATGTCGTCCTTGAGTGGAAGCATGCGCTCTCTGCCTCCGGGCGCCGCGCGTTACTGCCCCGGCGGCCGCAGGCTCACGACGGTGGGCGCGGCGAGATAGACCCGGGCGACCCGCTGCAGGTCGTCGGCGGTCACGGCCTCCACGGCCCGCGCGTAGCGCTCGGCGAAATCGTGGCCGACCCCGGCCGCCTCGAAGAAGGCCTGGTACCAGGCCAGGCGGGCGTTCGTGCGCCGATCCAGCGCGAACTGGCCAAGCAGGTAGGCCTTCGCCCGGGAGACCTCGGCGGCGCTCAGACGCTCCTGGCCGAGCCGCGCGATCTCCATCCTCATCCCCTCCTCGGCCTTCTCGGCATTCCCCGGGGCGGTCCCGAGGTACGCCACGAGCATACCCCGCCCCGCCCGCGACGGGTAGAAGGCGCCAGTGGAGTAGGCGAGCCCCTGCCTGTCGCGCAGCTCGGTGAAGAGCCGGCCGGCCATGCCGCCGCCGAGGGCGGTCGAGAGAACCTTCACGGCCGCGTAGTCCCCGTGGTCCATGGGGGGAGCGAGGACGCCGGCAAGCACCTGCGCCTGGGCCGCCGCGTGACGCACGATCGCCCGCTCGGCCCTCACGGACGCCACGGGGCTCGGGGCGGCGGCCTCGCCCTCGCCAGGAGGCATCGCGGCGAAGAGGCGGGCGATCTCAGCGGCGACCTCTGGCGCCGACAGCTGGCCGCTCACCGAAACCACGGTGCGCCCGGCACGGTAGTACCGGCGGTGGTGCTCCAGCAACGCCTCGCGGTCGAGCCGCGCCACCACCTCGGGGCGGCCGAGGCTTGGCAAGGCGTAGGGATGGCTCCCGTACAGGCGCTCCCTCAGCACTTCCAGCGCCCGCTGGAACGGCTGGTCGGCCCGGGTCCGTATCGTGCTGAGGACCAGCCGGCGCTCGCCCTCGATCTCTGTGGTGGCCAGCGCCGGCTGCAGCGCGACGTCGGCCACCAGGTCCAGCAGCGCACGCCAGTGTCGAGCCAGCGCGCTGCCCCCGATCTCGGAGAAGTCCATATCGGCAGAGGCGCTCACACTGCCGCCCATCCCCTCGGCGGCCTCCGCGATCTCGAGCGCGCTTCGCCGTTGTGTCCCCTTCACCATCACCTGCTGCAGCAGGTTGGTGATGCCCGCGTTGCTCTCGCGCTCCCACCCCGACCCCACGCGAACTAGCAGCGACACGGCCACGACGGGCGCCGCCGGGTTCTCCCGCACGATCAGGGTGAGCCCGTTTGGCAGCCGATCGCGCAGCATCGCCCCCGGCGCGCCGACCGCGGGCGGGGCGGCAAGAAGGACCGCCGCGACGACAGCCCCGGCGAGGTTCCCGCCACTCATCGCGCCTCCTCCTGTGGCATCAGCGCGAGCCGGGCGTAGCTCCGCCCGAGATACCGCCGGGCAGCCGCCTGGATCGCCTCCCGCGTGACGCTGCGCAGCCGCTCGAGGTACCCCAGCTCGCCGTGGAGGGTCCAGAGCGTCTCCGCGAGCCCATAGGCATGAGCCCGCCCCTCGGCGGTCTCGGTCGAGAAGGCATGCTGGGCCTCCGCGGCGGTGAGGGCGCGCTGGCGCTCCGCTTCGGTGACGCCCTCCTCCTGGAGGCGCTTCACCTCCGCGAGGATGGCCGCCTCGCCCTGCTCGACGGTGCCCGCCTCGAGCTGGGCCGTGACGGTCAGCAGCCCCGCGCCCGCAAGCGCGGAGTACGCGGCCCGGACCGAGGACGCGATCCGGGCGCGCTCGCGAAGCGACTGGTTGAGCCTGGAGGTCTTCGATCCGCCCAGGATCTGGGCCAAGAGGTCCACGGCGAACATGTCGGGATCTCCCAGCGCTGGCCCAGCCCATCCCAGCGCCAGTGATGCCTGGCGCTCCGGCCGGGGGAGCACCTCGCGCAGGGCGCCGTCCAGCGGAGGTGGAGGCGTGACCGGCCGCCGCCGGTATCCTTGGGAGGCACTCCGCCCGAAGGAGCGCTCCACCGCCCGCCGGATCTCGTCCGGCGCCACAGCCCCGATGACCACGAGCGTCATGTTCTCGGGCACGTAGTGCCGCTTGTAGTAGCCCCGGAGGCTGTCCGTGGTGGCCGCCCGCATGGCCGCTGGGTCCCCGAGCACCGGGAAGCCGTACGGATGCCCGCGGAAGGCGAGAGCGTAGAGCCGGCGCACGAGGACGCTCCGGGCATTGTCCTCCCCCAGCCGGACCTCCTCGAAGATCACTTGGCGCTCGCGCTCGACTTCCCGGGGGTCGAAGCGCGAGTGGAAGGCCATGTCCGCCAGGACCTCGATTCCCCCGGCGGCCCGGGTGGCCGGCAGGAGGATGTAATAGAACGTGTAGTCCCACGAGGTCCCGGCATTGATCCGGCCTCCGACACTCTCCACCTCGCGGTCCACGAAGCCAGGCGCCCGGCTTTCCGTCCCCTTGAACAGCATGTGCTCGACGAAGTGAGAGAAGCCGCGCTCTCCAGCAGCTTCGTCGCGCCCCCCTACTCCCACCCAGAGGTGCAGGGCCACCACGTCGCTCGTGCGATGCTCCTGGATGAGGAGGCGCATGCCGTTGGGGAGAACCTCGCGCGACGGCGCGGGGAGCCCGTCGCGGGTGGGGACTCCGGGGATGGTGGATGCACAGCCGCCGAGGGCGGCCACCGCCAGCGCCAGCGCCGCCTGGAACACGGGCTTGCGGCGGTGAGCCATGGCGCTGGAGCGTACCAGAGTTCCCTCGCCCCCTCAAGATGAGCTCCTGGCCTGAGGTGCCCACTGGGTCGCGCGCCTTCCAGCCGAACGAGCCGAGGCAGATTGCCGCCAACCCTTTCAGCAGGCCTCCGGGCAGAACGCCTCTGATGATCCCCACTAAGATGGGCGGATGAGCAACAAGTCGTTGCCGGATAAGCCAAAGCTCATTGCCTCCCGCCCTGGCATCTCCCCTGCAGACTCCACCTAAGCGACCAGGAGGCACAGGGGGGGAGGGCGCACCCGGCTGAAGTGGTCTGAGGAGGGTCCGCGGGCCCATGGGGGCCCCGCGGAGACGGCAGCAGCGTGACAGCGCAGTAAACCCAGAGCGAAAGGACGGGGACCAAGATGAAGAAGCTGCTCGCGACGGTGACGAGCTTCGTGTTCGTTGTCTCACTGGCTGCCACGGTGAGCGCGGCCGAGCCGAGCTGCCCGCCTGAGGTGGGTACGGCCAAGACCATGCTACAGAAGAAGCAACAGCTCGCCAAGAGCCAGGATGTCCAGGCGCCGCGTTCGCTGGCCGGCGCCAGGACTCAGGAAGTTCAGGCCCCGCGCACCCAGGACGTGCAGGCGCCGCGCTCGCAGAAGGCGCCCGTTCAGGCGCCGCGCACCCAGGATGTCCAGGCCCCGCGCACCCAGGATGTCCAGGCCCCGCGTTCGCTCGCCGGTGCCAGGACTCAGGATGTCCAGGCCCCGCGCACCCAGGATGTACAGGCCCCGCGCACGCAGGACGTGCAGGCGCCGCGCACTCAGGACGTCCAGGCCCCGCGCACCCAGGATGTCCAGGCCCCGCGCGCCCAGAAGGCGCCGGTGCAGGCTCCGCGCACGCAGGATGTCCAGGCCCCGCGGACTCAGGATGTCCAGGCCCCCCGGACCCAGGATGTCCAGGCGCCCCGCGGTCAGGACGCGAGTGCGCCACGCGCCAACATCAGCAAGGCCGCCACTTTCGTGAAGGAAGCTGAGGCGGCGTGCAAGGCCGGAAACGCCAGCCTGGCGATGCAGAAGGCCAAGGCTGCCATCGAGATCCTGAAGTAAGATCCGCTTGCGGCTCGCCCGCGGGCCCTGGGGAGATCCCCTGGGGCCCGCGTTTTTTTTCGCCGTGGTGCACAGTGTACAATCCGCGCCATGAAGCAGGCCGCTCTCGCCACGTCTCTTGTTGTTTGGCTGCTCGCTCACGCCGGCGGGCCGGGCCCCGGCGCGGAGTCGGTGGCTTCGGTGCAGGAGGCGATCCTCAGGGCCAAGCCGGCCACCGTCCTCGTCATCGCCGAGGTCGCCTCGGAGGTCACGCTCGACTGCGGATCGGGTAGCACGCGGGTGAGCCCGCCACCGTTCCGCGAGACGGGTACGGGCTGGTTCGCCGACGCGAGCGGCTGGATCGTTACCAACGCCCATGTCGTCCAGGCTGCACACGCGCCACCTCGCTGGCTCGTGGCCCAGCAAGCGCAGTCAGCGGTGGTCGGGGCATGCGTTGCCGAGGCCCTCGCCCGGCGTGGAATCGAGCCGGGCCAGCGGCCGGAGGTCGAGGAGCAGGTGAAACGCGGGGCGCTGGCTCGGGTTCTCCCACGCGCCAAGATCGAGTTAGCACCGGCGGTTTCGGTGCTTCTCTCCAACGGCATCCGGCTGGCTGCCAAGGTGGCCAAGTACAGCCCGCCGGTGTCCGTCGAGGGCGGGCCTGGGGTGATGTCCGGCAGGGACCTTGCCCTGCTCCAGGTCGAGGCCTCCGACATGCCTGTCTTCCGCCTGGCGCAGTCGCGAAACGTGAAGATCGGCGACCCCATCCGGATCCTCGGCTTCCCCGGCGTCGTGCTGAGTCACGAGCTCCTCAACGCCTCGGCCAAGGTGGAGGCCTCCGTCACCAACGGCGCCGTGTCCGGCTTCAAGCAGGACGTGCAGAACCAGGCGGTCATCCAAACCGATGCCCCTGCGGCCTGGGGTAACTCGGGCGGACCCGTGGTCGGCGACCGGGGCGAGGTGGTGGGCGTCCTCACCTTCGTCTCCCTGGCACCAGGACCGGAGGGCAGCATTGTCCAGGGTTTCAACTTCGTCATCCCCTCGGATGCCGTCAGAGAGTTCCTCGGCGGGACGCCGGTGAGCCTGGATGGCAGGAGTGCCTTCAACGAGGCGTGGTTCACCGGGCTCAGGAGGCTCTTCAGCGGCGATGCGAAGGGGGCGGCGCTGGCCTTTCGCGAGGCGAACCGTCTCCTCCCCGACCTTCCCGACGTCAAGCGCGCGCTGGCCGAGGCGGAGGACAAGATCAAGAACCCACCGCCCCGGCCCTTTCCCTGGGCTGCCGCCACCGGCGCGGTCACCGCGCTGAGCCTCGGCGTCTTCGGCGGCCTGATGGGCCTGCGCTGGAGGCGCAACCGTTTCCGCGTACCGCCTTCCCAGCTGGTGCGTCTCCTGGAGGCGGGCTCCGCCCCCCTCGTCCTGGATGTCCGTGCCCAGTCCGCCTATGACGCGAGCCCCTTCCGCATCCCGGGTTCGATTCGCCTCTCCCCGGACGAGCTCAGGAGCGGTGTGGGCTCGCTACGCGTGGTCCCCGACCGCCCGGTCCTCGCCTACTGCACGTGACCCGACGAGCGGACGAGCGCCCGGGTGGCGCTGCAGCTGAGGCGGCTCGGATACCGGGACGTGAAGATCCTCAAGGGCGGGCTCGGCAGCTGGGCCAACGCCGGGCTTCCGCTGGAGTCAAAGCCCACCGGGGGCAGATGACTCCCGCGGACGGGCGTGAGCCCCGCGGGGCGCGTCCGGCTGCCCGGCTACACCAGGCGCGCGCGGATGCGGGAGGACCCGAAGTCCACGAGCATCACGAGCGCCACCAGCACCAGCAGGACAGCGGAGGCGGCCGGGTAGTTGAGCATCCGGAGATACGTCTGGATGTAGAAGCCGATCCCTCCGGCGCCCACGAAGCCGAGAATCGCTGCCGCGCGGATATTGGTCTCGAAGCGATAGAGGGTGAAGGACAGGAACTGCGGGACGAGCTGCGGCAGGACGCCCCACCGCAGCACCTGGAGCGCGGTCGCCCCCGTCGCCGCCACTGCCTCGACAGGTCCCGGGTCGATGGCCTCGATCGCTTCGGAGTAGAGCTTGGCGAGCACCGTGGCGGTATAGGCGACGACCGCCAGGACCCCGGGAAAGGGCCCGAGCCCTACCGCCGCCACGAAGAACAGCGCGTAGACGAGTGTGTCCACGGCGCGGAAGACGTTGAGCACGGAGCGCGCGCCATAGAAGAGCCACGGGGGCGCCACGTTCCGGGCTGCCGCGAAGCCCAGCGGCAGCGCCAGGAGCGCCGACACGCCCGTTCCCACCACGGCGATCTGCAGCGTCTGGATGGCCCCCGTGAGGGCGTTGCCCATCACGGAAAAGTCCGGAGGCACCATCCGGCCGAGGAAGTCGCGCATGAACGGGACGCCTTCCACCACGCGGTACAAGGACAGCTCCGTCGCCGAGGCCGACCATAGAAACAGGCCGACGATGGCGGCCCACCCGGCCCAGCGCCCCCCGCGCGTCAGGGCCCGACCCCGGAGAAGATCAGCGCGGCGGCAGCGGCGGTGAGCCGTTCCGGCGGGCCGTCGTACACCACGCGGCCGTCGCGCAGCCCGATCACCCTGCGTCCGTAGGTCCGCGCCAGCTCCAGGACGTGGAGGGAGGTCACCACCGTGATGCCGTCTTCGCGGTTGATGGACTCCAGGAGCTCCATCACCGTGCTCGCGAGCGCAGGATCAAGGCTCGCCATGGGCTCGTCGGCCAGCAGCACACGCGGCTCCTGAAGAAGGGCGCGGGCGATGGCCACGCGCTGCTGCTGACCGCCCGAGAGCGTGTCCACGCGGCGCTCCCACAGCCCACCGAGGCCCACTCGCGCCAGGGTGCCCCGCGCCTTGGCGATGTCGGCCGCGGGAAACCACCCGGCGAGCGAGCGGGCGTGAGGCACATGGGTCAGGCGCCCGATCAGCGCGTTCTCCAGCACGCTGAGCCGCTTGAGGAGGTGGAACTGCTGGAAGACGAACCCGATGCGCGCCCGGATGCGCCGAAGGCTCTCCCCCGTGGCTCCCGTCACGCGCTGCCCATCCACCTCCACGCTTCCCGCCGTGGGCTCCACCAGTCCGTTCACGCAGCGCAGGAGGCTCGACTTCCCCGCGCCGCTCGGGCCGATGAGCGCCACGAACTCGCCCGCGGCGATCTCGAGGTCCACCCGGTCGAGCGCCAGCGTGCCTCCGGGGTATTCCTTCCTGAGCCCGCGGACCCGGATCACCCCCGCCGTCCCGCGGTGAAGTGGAAGTGCACGTGATAGACGAACTGGCCCCCTTCCGGCCCGCAGTGGCAGGCGAGCCTGTAGCCTCGTTCGGCGTATCCGGTGCGCTCCCCGAGAACCTTCGCCACCTGGACGCAGCGGCCCATGAGATCCGTGTCCCCGGGGGCGAGGCGCGCGATGGAGTCGATGTGGCGCCTCGGGATGATCAGCAGGTGGATGGGCGCCTTCGGGTACAGATCCTTGAACGCGATGATGTCGTCGTCCTCGTACTCGATGTCAGCGGGGCTCTCACCCGCGACGATGCGGCAGAAGACGCAGTCCCTCGTCACCGCTGCTCCTCCCCTGGTGTATAATGCGGCGTCCCCGCAGGGCCGGGCTGCGAGATCCCCATTGCCAAGGAGACCAGTATGGGCACCTGCCCCAAGTGCAAGCTGCGCATCCGGAAGAACGGCAACCACGTGAAGCTCGGCAGCGTCTGGATGCACAAGATCTGTCCCGCCAGGTCCGCCGCCGGCTCGAAGCGCCCGTAGCCCCCTCGACGCGCGTCGAGCGCCGCGGTTTCCCGCGGCGCTCGCACGTTAGCACAGCCCCCGGGCGTCCGGAAGGCTCAGCCGCCCCGGGGGCCCTCCTCCATGGCGGCTTCGTCGGCTGCCACGGGACAGCTGAAGTTCTCCTCCTGCAGCGGGTCGTGCCCGCGGCGCGTCTCGACCCGCAGCGGAGAGGCTCCCACCCGTGACACCTCCGCCCCCACCCACGCGGCGAGTAGGTCGCCAGCCGCCGCGTAGTACGGCAGGGCCGTCGCTTCCCTGAGGGCATCGGCCAGGGCCTGCGCCCAGCGGCCGAGGTGATCGGAGAGGAACCTCGCCTGGCCCTGCCGCGTCACCTCGACCCCCTCCCCGTCCCCCTCGGCCAGCAGGTAGGCCTCCTTGAGCGCCAGCACGCTCATGAACTCCAGCTCCGCTGCGATGTGGTCCTCGCAGTCGGGTCGGCCTCTGGCCTGCTCCAGCCCGAACGCGGCGTAGAACCCGGCCACGTCCGCGAGCTGGGCGGCCTTGCCGGCCAGCTGGGGCACGTCACCGTAGGCCCCCTCGTAGGGCGGACAGCGGACCTGGCGATCGAAGAGGAGAACGTGCTCCAGGGCGAGCTCGGCCGCATCGGACTCCCGCAAGGCCTTCGCCAGCGCCAAGAGCGCCCCGCCGAGCGGCGGGACGCCCAGCGGCCCCGCGGCCGCCGCCACGGCCAGGCGGCTGAGCTCTTCGAGTGACGCCGCAGCCGGATATGCGAAGGCGCCGCCCAGGAGGCGGTACACCCCGGCGCGCGCCAGCGCCAGGCCGACTTCTTCGGGGGTCATCGCGGCGCCTCCGCACCCGTCTGGCCCGTCAGTGCCTGGCCGGCTCATCGGGCGATGACCAGGGGGACCCAGGGCGCCCACGCCTTGCGGGAACCCACCTCGCGGTTGCCTCCCTCCCAGACCGCAAAGCCGGCCACCGTGCGGTCGCCGGGCACGAGCCGCGGCGCGTTCACGTCGTCCGAGCCCATCGGGCGCGTGATCACGACACGCCACACGCCCTCTCTCCACACTCCTCGGCCGAGGGCGTGCTGGTCGGGCTTCACCGTCATGGACCCCCACCCCCCGGCCATCTGATCCAGGACCGGCGTGGCCACGCCGCGCGAGATCGGGTTCTCGAGCCCGAGCGCGCCCGTGTACGGTCGCGCGTCGGCGGCGCCCAGGACCTCGTCCGGGTAGAAGTCGGCCCACGCATTGGGATAGAGGTCCTGCACCGTGGGCGGCCCCACGTCGAGGTCGCGCTGGAAGGCCGCCCGCCACTGCATGATGTTCACCCGGCCCCCGGCATTGCCCATCATGGGCGAGGGCACGGCGCCCCTGGGGTCCAGCGGCAGCTGCACCGCCACCTGATCGCCGAAGTTGTCGAGCACGATCCTGTTCGACAGCGTCGGGTCCCTCCACTCGAGGAGGAACGCGATCCAGCCACCGTTGTGCGCGGCGCGGACGCTGAGCTCCTTGATGGCGGCATCCGGCTTCTGCGGTGCCGTGGCGGTCTGCGGCAGCATCGCGACCTTCACGGGGCGCGCCTGCCTCCACCCCGGAGCGGCCAGGTCCGCGATGGGGCCGGCGCCAGGCACCCGTACCGCGGTCAGCGGGGCCTGGGCCTCGGCGCTCCCGCCCCAGAGCACGAGCGCGGAGAGGACGGCAGCGGACAAGCGAGCGGCCATGGGGCTGTCTCCCTTACGTGATGTTCGTCCGGAACGCCCGGTACTTGGGGTCGTAGAGCTCGCGAATCACCACGGGTTCCGTGAGCGGCACCCGCGCGATCTCGGACTCCTTGGCGTCGTAGCCGATCACGGAGTCCCCGTCCACCCGGAAGTAGTGGGCGATCTCCGGCGTGGCGCCTAAGAGCGTCAGGGCGCCGAGCAGCTTCCGGTCCATGGCGACCTGCCGGTACATGTCGGTGGCCCGCTCGGCACCCCAGCCGAACATCTGGCGCAGGTAGACGGCCGGCACGTGGATCGGCGGGATGTAGTACGTGTTCGGCTCGAGCCCGAACTGCGGGTAGAGGGGCTGGGCGATCTTCTTGACGTGGACCAGGTAGTCGAGGGGATTGTCCTCGTCCACCTTGTCGGGGGCGTTGAGGAAGCCCTGGATCCGGATCTTCCCGATGCAGGTGATGGTGCACTGGGTCTGCCGTCCCCCCTCGACGGCCGGATAGCAGCCGATGCACTTCTCGCTGACCCGCGTCTGGGCGTTGAAGTAGACCTTCTTGTACGGGCAACCGCGCACGCACTCGCGGTAGCCCCGGCACCGGCTCTGGTCCAGCAGCACGATGCCGTCCTCGGGGCGCTTGTAGATGGACTGCCGCGGGCAGGCCGAGAGACAGGCCGGGTAGGTGCAGTGGTTGCAGATCCGCGGGAGGTAGAACATCCACTGCAGGTGGGGCAGCGTGAGGTGCGCCCCCTGCGGCATGAGCCCGGTGGAGTCGTCCTCGCCGATGTTCGGGTGGGCGTAGTCGATGTCCTCGGGCAGGTAGCCGAGGATGATCTCGCCCGTCGGCGCGGCGTCGAAGAGCGTCTTGCCCCGGTAGACGGGGCCGTCCATCTCCTGGACACCCAGCCTATCGAGGATGGTCACATCCCAGCCCAGCGGGTAGTAGCCGTAGGGCTTGGTCTCGACGTTGTTCCAGTACATGTATTCCTGACCGCGGCCCGTCGTCCAGGTCGTCTTGCACGCGACGGTGCAGGTCTGGCACGCGATGCACTTGTTCGTGTCGAAGATCATGGCGAACTGCTTCTCGGGGCGCCGCCCCTCGTAGGGGTAGTCCATCTCGCGCCCGAGCTGCCAGTTGTGGACCTTGGCCATCGCGGGCCTCCTGGTCAGGCTTTGCGGAGGATGAAGGCGCCGCCGAGGTACTGCTTCATCGCCGCGCTCTCGTTGGTGGGCCGCAGCCCCAGTGTCACCGGTCGCCAGAGCCCCCTGCCGCCGATGCCCCCGTCCTCGGCCTTGAGCACGCGGCACATGGCCTCGCGCGGGGCGCCCGTCACGCAGTGCACGTCGGCCGGGAAGCCGCGGGTCACCTCGTGACTGAAGTTCCGTCGCGTCACCAAGCCCTGGGTCTGGTGGGTGGGCTTGAGCCACGACCGCGTCAGGCTCTGGTGGGAGCCGTAACGGAAGAAGGACTGGTAGTTGGTCTCGGTGTTCTTGGGGGTGCCGGGGTAGTAGCGGGCGCGGCAGAGGAGCCGGGCCACGTGGTACTCGGCCTCACGGCCCTTGTCGTTCCAGCCCTTGAAGGGGTTGTCGTCCGGGTCGCCGTCCACGTAGACGTAGTCCCCGTCGTTGACGCCCATGGCGCGGGCGTCCTCCGGGCTCATGTCCAGGTAGGCTTCGCCCACGTGCGGCGCCCGGCGGTCGCGGCGGTACATGTCACCGAAGGGGCCGAAGAAGTTCGACATGATGTCGGTATCGATGGGCGTCGTGTGGGAGCCGTGGCGGTACTTCGGCGTGTGAAAGACGCTCCGGTAGCCTGCAGCCAGCCGCGGGTGCTGGGTCGCCAGGAGCTCTTCCGGCGTGAGCACCACGTTGCGCCCCTGGCGCGCCGACCAGTCGCGCTTGGCGCGGTCGAAGCCGTACTGCTCGGGCGTCATGGGCCGGATCGCCGGGTGCGGCCGCGCCACGAGCGCATTCGGATCGTAGAAGGTCGAGTCCACAGGCTCGCGGTAGACGACCATGTTCTCCCCGGCCTCGATGAACTCCGGCTCGGGGCGGTAGAACTCCAGCCGCCCGGTCTTCGTGTACCAAGGCTTCGACTCGTGCACCTGCTCCCAGGAGAAGCTGCGCGGGTAGGTACGGGTGTTCATGAGCGCGGGAATCCCGTCGGCGGCCAGCGCCTCGAGGTCCCGGATGCGGTACCCCTTGGTGGGAGCGCTGGCATCCAGCACGCGCTGGAGATACACCTCCAGACGGTTGTCGGTGACGAACTTCCAGTAGTCCGAGAACCGGCGGTCGCCCGTCAGCCGGGCCAGCGCGGCGGCCACCCCCGCGTAGGTGTCCAGGTCGCTCACGGTGCCGAAGTTCCGGCGCAGCGGCGTGCGCGGGAAGACCTGCAGGAACGGGTTGGTGTTGGAGGCCGTCATGTCCGGGTACTTGAACTCCATCCAGGAATCCACGCCGTAGACGATGTCGGCGTACTCGCAGGAGCCCGACCACCACCACTCGTTGACGACCACGCACTCCTGGCGCGGCAGCGTGTTGAAGACCACGTTGTAGTGGTACTTGGTGTTCGCGATCTGCGAGTTGGAGTTGCTCAGCCAGATGCTCTTGGTGGGCGCCGGCACGTGCCCCCCGGTGGTGAACTGCTTCGTCCCTTCCCGGTGGATCACCTCGCCCGCTGCGTAGTAGTGAAGCGACTCGTAGCGCGTGTAGCCCTTGACGCGCACCGGGCCGTCGGCCGCGAGCTGGGCGTTGAACGGATCCTCCGACACGTAGAGCGGCAGGCCGGAGAAGAGGGATGTCCGGTAGTTGCCCGCGTAGGAGCCGACGTTGCCCCCCGGCCGGCCGATGTTGCCCGTGAGTGCGGCCACCAGGAAGATGCCGCGGTCCTTGAGGTCGTTGTTGAAGAACTGGTTGGGGCCCATGCCCACGGGGAAGAGGGTCTTGCCGGGATTGGCCGCGATCTGGCGCGCCAGCGACACGATGGCCGGGACTGGGGCCCAGGTGATCTTCGACACGGCCTCGGGCGTCATGGTCTCGGTGAGGTACTGCCGGGTCAGGTCGAAGGTCGTCCTCGCCTGCACGCGGCTGCCGTCGGCCAGCGTCACCTCGAACGCCCCTTCGAGCGCCGGGTCGATCCCGGTCCGCGCGAAGTGCTCCCCCACGTGGTCGCGGCTCACCGCCACGGGCTTGCCGGCGCGCGCATCCCACATGACGAAGTCCGCGAACTCCCCCCGCATGGCCTCGGGCAGCTGCATCCCGTTCTGGAGCGGCGTCGGCTCGACGCGCTGGCCCGGCTTGAGGATCGCCACCCAGTTGGCGAGCTCGGACTCTCTGTGGCCGGGAAAGACGTCCTTCGCCAGGAGCGGCTGGAGGTTGTCCATCCGGATCAGCCGGGGCAGGTCGGTGAAGCGCTTCACGAACTCCGCGTCGTAGCGCTTCTCGCTCACGATCACGGAGGCGAGCCCCAGGGCGAAGGCCGGGTCGGTGCCCGGGCGGATGACGATCACCTCGTCGCCCTTGTTGGCGGTGGCGCTGTACTCCACGGTGAGGACGACGACCTTGGTGCCCTTCAGTCGCGCCTCGGTGAGCCAGTGGCTGTCGGGCATCTTCGTGGTGATCCAGTTCATGCCCCAGACGATGATGAGGTTGGCGTGCTCGGCGGCGAAGAGCTCCCAGTCCGAGGTCTGGTCGCCGGTGACCATGGGGTGCCCGGGCGGAAGGTCGGTGTGCCAGGAGTAGGAGTCCCAGGCGGTGGCGCCCACGGCCCTGTCGGGGCCCACCCCGCGGACGTGGGAGTCCAGGAGCGCCATCATGTTGCCGACGCGATAGGTGCCGATGATGCGGGTGACACCGAGCTTCCCCATCCCGCCCCGGAACTTCATCAGGCGGACCCCCGCCCCGCCCGCCACGTCCACCATCGCGGGGTCATAGCCCTGGGCCAAGAGGTACCGCTTGCCCTGCTCGGCGTTGTACGTGCGCGCGATGTTGTCGAGCGCCCTGGTGTGCAGCGCATAGGCCTCGGCGTAGGGCAGGCGCACGAAGCTGTCCCAGCCGCGCTTCATCAGCTCGGCCGGGGCCCGCCCCGTCCCGGGATCGCGCGGGAAGCCGCGCTCCACCCACTCCTTGAACCCCTTGCGCACGAAGGCGCCCTTGACCCGCCGGTCGCCGTAAAGCCGCCGGCCGAGGACGAGCCCCTTCTGGCAGCAGCGCGGGTCCCAGCGTGCGGAGGCGCGGTTGCCGGAGAGGTCGGTCGCCTTGCCGTAGCCATAGGTCGGCTCGATCCGCACCAGCACGTTGTTCTTGACGAAGCCCTTGAGGAGACAGTTATGGGTGTCGTTGGGCGCGCACAGGAAGGTGAAGGTGCGGTCGTGGCGGAAGATGTCGCGGTAGATCCGCTCCCAGTCTCGGTTGGGATAGGCGGCCAGCGGATTCTCCACCCGGACCGGGTCGAGGAATCGGTACTGGGCCAGCAGCTGGTCCGGAGTCGCCACGCTGCCAAGCCCCGCCATGGCCGCCATCTGGAGAAAGCGCCGTCGCTCCATCGCACCCTCCTCGTCCAGGGGTCTGCAGCTCTCACGGCCCCTGCAGGGTTCATGCCCCCGGCCGCCAGGGGCTGCACCTATCCTTTTCAGGCACTTGGCGTCGCTTCGCGGCAACCCCTGCAGGGCTCCTGTGGCACCTCGGTCCCACTGGGGCGGCGCCACCGGGCTCTCAGCGACATCGTGGGGTGAGGGCGGCGGGATGCGGTATGACGCCCGTCATATCGGCGGCGAGGGTCGGGGCGGTCTCCGCCGGGGAGCGCGAGCAGGCGGTGGGGTGCGACAGCGCATTGAAGGATGCCCGAGTCCGCGATGGCGAGGTCGGTTCCCGTCCCCATGGCCAACCCTAGGTCGGCGAGCCCGAGCTTGCCGTGGGAGATGGCGTCGGTCCTGTCCAGAGCGTACCGCGACCGTGACAGGTTCGGGAGACGAGCAGAAAAGACAGGGCATGGGGTTCCCCCATGCCCTGTCCAACCGCCTCACGACTGGGCTGAGACTAGAAGGTGAAGCGCACCCGCGCGGTGCCCGTGTAGATGTCCTGGGCGTCACGGCGCGTCAGCACGCCATTCAGCACCTCGGAGCTGTCCAGCGCATCGCCCGCGAACAGGTAGCCATACACCAGGTCAAACGTGAGGCCGGGGGCAAAGCGCCACGTCGTGCCGATGTTGGCCTCGGTGCCGATGTAGCTCGAGTCACCGCGGCAGCCAGCGCCCCGAGGCTGGGCCGCGGAGTTGGCCGAGTGAGAGGAGCAGTTCGTCGGGCTACCAACGAAGAGGATGCCGGGGACCTGGGTACCATCCGTGTCGACCGACCTGGCGGTCCACAAGGGCGTCACGAGGCCGTAAATATCCAGCGTCGGGCTCACGCTGTAGGTGCCCCTCAAGGCGAACTGCTGCCGGCCATAGCGGTCCAGGCCGATGCCCGAGCCCATGGTGCGAATGTTGCCGTTGTTGTAGTCGATACCGAGGGCGGTGATGTTGCCCCAGCCGAGACCGTAAGAGCTGTCGGCGTCGATCGGCTGGTAGTAGTTGGTATCGCGGCTGAGCTGGTCCCGCGGCCGGTTGCCCGAGGTGTACACGTATCGCCCCTCGAGGAGCACCGGGCCCACACGGTAGCCGGCAATCAGGTCGAAGAACCAGGCCGAGATGTCCGACTCCCGGATGGCGTTGCTGCCCGGGGTGCCGAACGGGTTGTCGATTTCGCGGGTCCCGAACTGATAGAAGAACGTGGGCTCGATGGAGATCGGGCCCGAGCGCCAGCGCGAATCGATGCCGATGGTGTGCCGCCATTCCTCGTGGGTGGCCGTGTGCCCCGCAACACCCGTGCCCGTATTACCGATGGGCTTGGCGACGAAGGTCGGTGTGCCACCCGCGCCGGGGATGCCGCCGGCAGTGCTGCGGGCCGAGGTGGAAGTGGCACCCTGGGCCCACAGGAGCGCGTAGGTGGGTCGGAGGTCGAGGCCCCTGATGGGCGTCACCTCGACGCTCGCGATGATCGCGAAGTCGTCGCCGCGGACGAACGTGGTGGTGGCGCCCGGAACGGTGCCGCCGCCGGTGCCGCCGCCGGTGAGCTCTTCCTCGATCTGGACATACGTGAAATGAGTCTTCACGTTGGGCGCGAAGGTCGTGTCCACGTTCACGCCCGCGAAATCACCCGAGGCCAGCACGCCGTACTTGTAGGTCGCCGTGAAGGGCTGGGCGCCGATCCGCATCCGGGTCGGGAAGGGGATCAGCGGCACGTCGTACTCGACGTAGAGCGACTTCAGCTCGAGTGAGCCCTGGGTGTCTGTGTTGAGGTCGAAGGCGCTCGTGGTGGCGATGCGCTGGGCAGTACCCGCCGCCGTGGTGGTGGTGTTGGTGTCGCTTGCGCTCACCTGACCCCACGCCGTGTCGATCTCGAAGCCGATCACCCCAATGGCCTTGCCGACCTGGCCGGTGATGCTGAAGCGGGTGCGGTTCCGGCTGTACCACTCCTTGTCCCCATCCCGCGTATAGTTCGCATTCTGGAGGTTCTTATTCACATTTGTCACGGTGTCGATGAGCCCAGTGATCTTGAACGTCGGGGCCGGCGCGGCCGTTGCCTGGGCGTAGGAGCTCGGAGCAATCATCCCCATGAGGGCGATCACGGCGAGGGAAAGGACGAGAACCCTTCTCATTTCGGCCTCCTCATCGGTGGTGTCACTGCCTACTGTTCTGTCCACTTCCCGAAGCGAGCCGTACGCGCAACCACGGTGCTACAGGCGGAGCAGGACGCCGCTGCTCTCCCACCTCCCCTCTCAGGCTCCTGTCCGACAGGTGCCTCGTGGGGGCGGGTCCTGGGAGATTCCCGCGGAAGTGCCCCACGTGTCCCCGGTTGCTCCCCGCCAGCGCCCGTTCCGGGGGACCGGGACGGACCGGTCCACGATCCGGCCGGAAAGCGTGCGACGCCCGTTCACACATGACGTCCTGGCGTGGTCCACCCGTCCTCTCCACGGCGCTCCGGCGCCGCCTCATGACGGTGGCCGCACTTCACCCCGAAGCAATGTGTGGCGCGGAGCACTGATCTCGCTTCCCCCCGCGTGCTCGTTTGCCGTGGCCTTTCCTGCGACCTCGGCAAGAGCCGTGCCCGAAGCGAGACGACCGACACCCATAGCAAAACCGCGGGTTTCATCAAGGAACAATCGAGGCCGGACCGGGCAGAGCAGGACACAATGGCAAAATCATGCGCGGTCCCTTCCGATGGTCCGACATTCTGTCATCGGGGGCGTCCCGGGCGGAGGCGGTGCGCTGCGCGCACGACGGGGAGCAGTACCGCCGCCCCCGACCACAGACCCGGCAGAGGAAGAAGGGCTGCCGGCAGTCCGCCCGGCCGGAGATGACAGATCGTGGCGAGTCCACGCGCCCCCGCGCTCAGAGCGCAGGGGTGGACGATCAGGCGGCGATGTACGCGGACGGAGGCACTGGGATGCGCCCCCGTGTCTGATTCGGCCCGAGGGGCCGGGGTTGGACCACGCCGGGCCCTCACCCCTCCGCGCCGTCGGCGGGAACGATCGACCTCAGGTCAGCCTCGACTCGCAACCTCAGGATCGCGGCTGCGGCACCCCGTCCGACGTTCCGCGCTTCTCGATGCTCATCGACAGCGACAGGTTGCCCGGGTGCTGCCGTGGGCACGGCCGCCTCCGGCGCAGCGGCGGGGACCGACGCCGCCGTGGATCGATGCGGCGCTGGTCGAGCAAGTCCAGGACGTCTGGGCGCGGTTGCGCGACTGTCAGATCCGGACGTCGAAGGCGCGGGGGCTGCGGCGGCTCCTCCTCGGCCCGTCAGTCCCTCCAGTAGCCTGGCCGGCGGTAGTGCTCGCGCAGTCGCGCCTCGTAAGCGCGTTCCACGGGACGCGATGCATCATACGCCGGGCTGTCCTGGATCTGCCCGCGCGTCAGATTCACGTGCACCTTGGACTCGTCCCAGTCCACGCGGGCGATCCACTCGGGTGACACCAGGACTCTCTTGCCGGGCCACCAGTTGTGAGTGTTCACGACCACGTAACGAATCGCCCACGTCGCATCGTCAAGCAGGAAGTCGTCGACATGCCCGATAGCGCCGTCCGTGGCCGCGATGTGGTAGCCGATGACCGCGGCCGAGCTTCTGAGATGTGGATCGCCACCCTGCCCCACCTCCCAGTCCCAGCGTCCCTCCTGCTCGGGGCCGATCGCGCGGCCCGGGGGCGTGAAAGGATACGGATAGGGATAGGCGCCCCACAGGTAAGAGCCAGTCCAGTAAGACGGATACCCGTAGTAGCGGTGATACACGATCTCCTCCTGTCGCGAGACCGGCCGATCCGTGTCGATATCCGGGCTCTGCTCCACCTGGGCCCGGGTCAACGCCGCGTTGATGCGCCCGCGGTGCCAGCAGATCTCACGGAGGGCCATCGGGGAGATCAGGACATTTCGACCGGCCAGCCAGCTGCCCGTGTGGACCACCAGATGCCGGACCGTGAAGCTCGCATCGTCGAAATAGCAAGCCTCGACACGCCCGATGTCGCCATCTGTAGCGCGGATTCTGAAACTCTTTAGATCTCTTGCGCTCCTGAGCATCGTCCCCTCCTCACACAGGCGCTGTCCCCGAGCGACCCCGGCGCCCGGACGCAATCCAGCGCCTGTCGGGCGTCGGCCCCGCCAACGCACCGGGACGTTCGAAAGGCCTCGCCCCGTCGGCAGCGAGTGCTCAGCCCATCCCAGGCCCGGCGCCGGATCTCGCCCCGGGTGTCCAGGAGGCGGCAGCAGCACTCCAGCCGGGCAGGTAGAGCTCTTCGAGCTCTGCGGGCACCGCGGGCGACCAGTACGTGGCGGGCGCGCGCTCGAAGATCGCCCGGCAGCCTCGGGAGCAGAAGCAAACGCGGCGGCCGGCCACTTCCGCCGTCTCCGTGGCGTGGCTCTCGTCGACCTCCATCCAGCACACGGGATCCCAGGCCATGCCCTGCGCCTCAACCGTCGCCGAGCTGCGTGGTCGCGCCGGCACGCCGCAGAGTGTCTGGCCGCTTCCGTGGCCGCACGGCTCGCCGGCTAGGGTGCATTGCGATACGTCCACTCCACGGCGGTGACGTTCACGCGGTACCGCCGCGGCCCCGCCAGACATCGGAGCGCAAGAAAGCGAGCGGTCTCCGGCCGTGACGTCCCGGAGACGGTTACGCGAGTTGCCTCTGCCACCCGTCAAGCCACCGTGGCGATTCATTGATCCGGCGCAAGGTTCGTACGACCCGTTCAGGAGTCCCCCAGTCGCTCCACAGGACTCCATGAACCGGGACCGCCGCCAGGGACTCGGGGGCGCGCTCGAGGGCGTCCCGGGAGAAATTCGTCTCGGGCATCAGCGCGTAGGCCTGCTGAACCGCCCATCGCTCGTCCTCGGTCCCGACGAACGCCTCGAGCATCGAGAACCGCTCGTCCACCTCCGGGAGCCAGGCGCGCCCGAGCCTCCTCAGGATTCCTGCGCGTGCAACGATGACGAGGCTGTTCCACAAGAAGCCGGAGCGATAGAACCCGCCAGCCACCTCCGCTGTCGGCTTCTCGCAGAACCGCCGCACCCGAAAGCACCCCGGGGCGGCAGTCATCGGCCCGCCCGGCTCAATCCACCCATAGGCCTCCTCGGGCCCCTCCGGATCCACACCCAGGAGGACGACGAATTCCGTGTGCCGGCGCACGACCTGGACAGCACGCTGCACGTACGCCAGGAAGGCCCGCTCCTGGAGGATGAAGTGGTCCGAGGGGAACACGGCCACGATAGCCTCCGGATCTCGCCCACTCACCCAATGAGCGGGCCAAAGGATGCCCGCCCCTGTTCCCTTGTTGCAGGGCTGCAACAGCTTGTAAGGGAGGCGGCCCGGAACATCCCGGTGGACGTAGCCGCTGTGCGCTCGGTTGCCCACGACAACCGTTCGCTCCACCGGAGCCAGTGGCGCGATCCGCGCCAGGGTCTGCTTGAGGAGACTGCGGTCCCCGCTGACAGTGCAGAACTGCTTGGGGCAGTCGTCACCGGCGATGCGCCTGGTCAGGGGGAGGAGACGCGTCCCGTCTCCGCCCGCCAGCACAATGGCCCACACGTCGTCCGTCGGCGACTGCCCCCGCCATTCATCGATCCGCATAGCGCCACCCTCCGCCCCGGGCCGCCTCGGGAACTTCGGCGGCGGCGGGTTGTCGGCACTCATCCCATTGATCTGTCGGCCGGTGCCAGGGACCGATCACGGTGCGTCGTTCACTGGCCTCCACGCGCGTGGCCGGAGTGCGCGCCGTGCCCCTTTTTCGGGTCTATGGGCTCCCGGGAGCCCTCCGTGGGTTCGCCAGCGTGACGATGACCTGCCCCGCATCCCAGACCAAACCAGCGCATCGTGACAAACACGCCGGCCAGCACTATCCAGGCTCCGTAGCTCGTGATGAACTCATCCACGCCTCTTCTCCCGTGCGGACTGTTCAGCGCACAGAATCCCTTCCATCCGTGCCACGCCCTGCCTCACCTCGTGCGGCACCCACCTCCACCCCGGTGTCGGACCCCTCCCGCGGCTCCGGTGGCAGGATCAGCCCGACACTCCTCAGGTCGATCGGCTGACGCCGATTCGCACGCCGCCGGCGGTTCACCGCTGGGGTGGCCAGCGTATGGCGCCTCGACCGCGCCCGTCTCTCTCGGACGACAAGGACGTCGTCATCCATCCCGAATTTCCGGTTGCACCACTCCAGCAGCGCCAGATTGTCCTCCGGAACCACCACCAGCGCTCTCGCAGTCACGGCCACCACCCCCCTCATTGCCCCCTCCTGCCGGGCCCGTCGGCTTCCCCTCCCCGTTCCCCTGACGTAGCAAGGCAGGTGCCATCGAACTCCGGCGGGAATTCACGTCCCGGCACGGGGTTACGCCGTGGCTCCTGGCCACTACCCAGTCCAGCCGAGACGAAATGGCGAACGGAGCCAACGCGATGGTCGGGGCCCTGTCATGCTGTCAACTCGGCTCTCTGTCCTCCCGTGAGGGGCCGCGCTCCTGGAGCTTGCGATAGATCGTCCGGCTGGCGATGCCAAGGAGCTTCGCCGCCAGCTCCTTGTTGCTCTTGGTATGGCGGAGCGTCTCCTCGATCAGCCGCTGCTCCACCTCGGCGAGCGGCATCCCGATGGGGATGGGCACGACTCTGGCGAGCGGGTCCACGTGGGACACCGTCTGGGGCAGATCCCCGAGATCGATCAGCCGCCCCCGGCACAGCACGACAGCCCGTTCCACCACGTGCTCCAGCTCGCGCACATTGCCCGGCCAGGGGCAGGCGCGCAGCTGCTCCAGCGCCGCCTCGGTGAAGCCCTCCAGCGTCTTGCCGTTCCTGGCGGCAAAGACGCGCAGGAAGTGCTGCGCCAGGAGCGGGATGTCCTCGGCGCGCTCGCGCAGCGGCGGGACCGTCACCGTGACCACGTTGAGACGGTAGTAGAGATCTTCGCGGAAGCGCCTCTCTCGCACGAGCGCGGCGAGCTCCTGGTTCGTCGCCGCCACGATCCGGACGTCGACCTTGAGGGTCCTGGTGCCGCCCAGCCGCTCGAACTCCCCCGCCTGGAGCACGTTCAGGAGCTTGGCCTGCGTCACGGGCGCGAGGTCGGCCACCTCGTCCAAGAAGAGCGTCCCTTCGTCGGCGAGATCGAACCGCCCTTCCTTGCGTGCGCTGGCCCCGGTGAATGCGCCACGCTCGTAACCGAACAGCTCGGACTCGAGGAGCGTCTCCGGCAACGCCGCGCAGTTGACCTTGACGAAGGGCTTCCCGCGGCGTGGTGAGCCTTCGTGGATCGCCCTGGCGACCAGCTCTTTGCCGGTGCCACTCTCTCCCTCGATGAGGACCGTGGCGGAGCTGGGCGCCACCTGTTCCACGAGCTCGAGAACGCGCCGGATGCCGGGACTCGCGCCGAGGATCCGCCCGGCGCCGACGAGCTCGTCCAGCCGCCGCTGGAGGGTCCGGTTCTCCAGGACCAGGCGGCGGCGATCGAGGGCCCTCCAGACAGCGCGCAGCAGGTCGGGGCGGTCGAACGGCTTCGTCAGGAAGTCGTCCGCGCCCTCCTTCATGGCCCCCACCGCCTCGTCGATGGTTCCCTGGCCCGACAGGAGGATCACCCCCACCTCCGGGGCCAGGATCTTGACCGCGCGAAGCAGCTGGAGGCCGTCAAGCTCGGGCATCCGCAGGTCGGCCAGGAGCAAATCCACCCCGCCACGGCGGATCTGCTCGAGCGCCGCCCCGCCCTCCTCGGCGAGGAGCACGTCGTGGCCTTCCCGCCGGAGGGTCCGCGCCAGCCCCTCGCGCACCGCTGGCTCGTCGTCCGCGACCAGGATCGTGGCCCGCTCACTCATGGTGTGACGCCTTCAGCGGAAGCCGGATGGCGAAGCTCGCCCCGCCTCCCGGGGAATTGGTCCAGGTGAGGCTCCCTCCGTGCTCTTCGACGAACTGGCGAGTGATGGCCAGTCCGAGCCCGGTCCCGTGGGGTTTGGTGGTGAAGAAGGGCTCGAAGAGCCGGCGTGCGATCGCCTCCGGGACCCCAGGCCCCGCATCGCTCACGCTGACCGCCGCCCAGTCGCCGTCGAGCCGCGTCGCCACGGTCACCCGCCCGCCGCGAGGAAGCGCCTCCAGGGCGTTCTTGACGAGGTTGAGCAGGGCCTGCCGGATGAGATCGTGGTCGAAGGGAAAGAGGGGGAGCAACGGGTCCAGCTCGCCGGACACCGTCACGCCCTGGCGGAGCGCCGCGGGGCGGACGAATCCGAGCAACTCCTCCACGAGCTCGTTCAGCGACTCCTCCTCGAGCCGGGGCCGGGGCAGTCGGGTGAAGGTCAGGTACTCCTTGGTCAGGCCGGCGAGCCCCTGGATCTGGGTCCGGATCCCTCGCAGCAGCTCCGCCGCCTCGCCCATGGGCGGCCCCTGGCACTCCCGGACGATGTCGCCCAGCAGATCAACATTGAGGCTGATGGCGCTGATCGGGTTGTTCACCTCGTGGGCGAGCTTGGCGGAGATCCGGCCGACCGTGGCCAGTCGTTCCGCCCGGAGCAGCTCCTCCCTGGCCGCTTCGAGATGACGGACGACCCCTTGCAGCTCCTCGTTCAGCCGCTCCGCGCGCGCGCGCGCCACCCGCTCCGCCGCGGCGACGTGGCCGAGGGCCAGTCCCAGCAGACCCAGGAGCGCGCTCCGCGACACCACGTACGCCCAGGGGATTGCCGGGGTCTCGAGGACATTGGCCCATGCCAGGAGAGCCGCCGAGAGGCCCGCCGCCAGCATCCCGACACCCGGCCCGAAGTAGTACGCGTCGAGCGCGACGAGGAGATAGAAGAACAGGTAGAAGTGACTCTCACCGCCTCCGGTGAACCACACCAGCACGAACACCACGGCGAGGTCCACGCCCGCCGTGGCCAGGAAGATCGCCCGTGCCCGGGGTGGCCACGCGAACAGCAGTGCCGCGAGCAGCAACTTGTACGCGACGACTCCCGAGAGAAGAGGGAGGAGGTGGAGTTGATGCTCGGGCCGCAACGGTACGATGAGGAGCGCCGCGAGTCCACCGATCACGGTGAGCCCACGGAGCATCGCAAACGTGGACTCCTCTGCGCCCAGTCGCCCGCTCGGCCATCGAAGTCTCATCTCACCCTCATGCGGTGGCGCCACCTGAAGTCTCTGCTCTCGCGTCCGGGCACCCGCCCGAGCCTCGACCCGCGCCGGGTGTGACCCCGGCACGGAGCCCTGGACGCGGACCGCACGAGAGAAGCGGAATCGAATCGCGACAGACTAGGGGCGGAGGGCGAGCTTCGGCGGAGGATCCAGGCTGCGGAGCGCGGCCTCGGAGAGGACGCGGATCGGATCCAGCAGCGGCTCGCCATTGTCGACGAGCCCGCCAAGGAGTAGCGGGGCGAGGGACAACATCGCCGCCGGCGAGCAGAGATGCAAGGGCATACAGTCAGGGTCCAGCACGTCGTGGGCGCCGCCAACCGGGCACAAGCCCACCGCGAGCATCAGCAGGACCACGCTCACGGCAGCGACCTTCCGGGGCCACGGCGTGGTCCGCCGGGACTGCCCGTATCGACTCGACAGCGCGCATTCCATTTCGAGCAAGTGCTCGTGCAACAGAGGTGCCAGGCCTGGCCCACCCGTCTGCGGCTCAACCCCACGACTTCCCACGGAAACCCCATATCACCCGGCAGCCCGGTCGACTTGGGGCCGGATGCCGTGGGGCGGCCAGGCCACAGATGTCGCCCCCACACCCCACCAGCGCGCCCTCCCGCAAGGCTCCCAGCGAGTGCCCGAGACGGCTCCCATCAGCAGATACCGGTGATCAGCCCCGCGGGTCGCCGCCACCGAGGAGATGGCGAGCAGGACGGGCATTGACCGCTATGGGATGCTCTCTCCCCACCTGGGCCTCGTCCTGCAGGACCAACGGCGAGGCCGGCGCGCCCCCAGCCCCTGCTCGTCCCAAGCCCCTACGGGGGCCCCTCACGCGCGAGTGCGTCACTCGTGTCTTCCACCGCGCCCGCTGGCGCGCGCACATCACCAAGCACGTCTCCCCCTCCTCGCTGCGTCACGCCTGCGCCGCCCACATGCTGGAGAGCGGGACGAATCTCCGCGTGATCCGGACGCTGCTCGGCCACCGGAGCCTGCGTACCACCCAGCGCGACCCCCACGTCGCCGACACCTCTCTGAGGGACACGCGGCGGCCTCTCGATCGACTGCCCGATCTGGCGGCCTGTCGCCGACCACCCCGTAGAGATCCTCGTGAGGGCTCAGGCGCTCCGGCCGGCCCGCGTGGAGCTCGCCGACGTCGGGCGCGAGCACGCTGGCCAGCTCACCGGTCTCAGCCCCACTCAGCAGCAGGTCTGGCGGGCCATCGTCGACCGCCGCCCGGCGGCGCTGGGCGGCCCCCGGCGAGCGTGCCCGCAGTGCGCCCATCAGGAGATCTCCACGTCCTCCGGCGCGCCATCGCCGGCCACCCTCGCCCGGTGCCGGTCTCCATCGCCCCGCCTCCGAGGCCGAGCGGGCACCCCCAATCTCCACCGTCGCCGGCCGGCTTCGTTCACTTCGACGGCTTCGCGCATCGCGGGACCGCGTGCGGCGTCTCACGCTCCGTGGCGCGACGCGCGGGAAGGCTCTCTTCACTATGTCAGGTCCACGCCCACGCCCGGCTCGGCCGCCCTCGCGCCCCGCGCCCGACCCCGACGACTCGTTGATGACCGCCCCGCTCCCTGCTTGTCCATGCCCATCGTGAGTTCAGTTCTTTCCCGGCGATTCATCAGCGGGTTCGGTGACTTCCACGAGTTTTCCGCCGGCCAGCTTGAAGTGGAAGGTCGCGGTGGTGGGTTTGAGCCACAGTTCCTTGCTTTTTGCGTCGCGCGCGAATGCAGGCACGCCCACCGTAATCCGCGCCTGGTAGACGCCGTCACCGGCGAGCGTGCTGTTGGCCGCGTAATGCAACCCGCTGCCGCCCCACATGGGATGGAGGTCCGCGCTGAGTTTCTTGCCGTTGCTCTTGTTGGTCGCCTCGAATGTGACGTCCGCGTGTGAAATGCGAGTCTTCGAAGCCGGGTCGACCGGCTTCACCTCGACGTGAAAGCGTTCGTTGGGCCCGACGCCGTGTTCCATCCACTTTCCGGCGCCGCCCATCTGCATCCACATCGCCTTGGCAGGCTCCAGCTCGAACATGACGATCATGTTGTTGACCAGCGTCCGGCCGACCAGTACGGTCTTCTGCGTCGCGTCCTCCGCGGCGAACAATACTTTCACCTTTGGTTCTGCGCCATGGGCAAGGGTGCCGAACGCCAATGCCGCGGCCAGCGCACTCAATCTGAGCAAGTGTGTCATACGTCATTCTCCTTTCAAGTTAGAGAAAGCTGCACCTTGACACCCAAAGCCGCGACAATCAGCGAAACATCATTTCGCCGGCGCGCGTTGCATCATCTGCCCCTCTTCCTGGTCGCTTACGCACGGCCACAGACGCTCGAGCAGCCACTGCGGGGTGAGGCTGATGAAGTATGCGTTGAGAATGGTCATGTAGTTCAGCACGAGCAGGAGCCCCACGCCCACCAGCTCTATTCCCCTGGCGAGCCCGCGAACCAGCGGGATTCCATCTTCCATCCCGCGCTCCTCGTGAAGCTTCAAGACGGCGCCGAGGGCAGGGTCGCGACCTTCGACTTCGTCCTCGCCTGACGGGCTGCGGCCGCGCGACGGGTGCGTGCTCGTCCAACTCCTACGCTCTCCTCGCGAGCCGCCCCCCGCGCGGGACCGCGCTGGGAATCAGCCCTGGGAGACCTCGGCGCGTGGCGTGCTGTCTTCGCGGGGCTCCGCCGCCCCCGGCCGGCCCGAGGCGAGCTTCCACCCCAGAGCCACCAGCATCAGCAGCGCGCCGGCGAGAGCCACGTAGGTTCGGATGGGCTCGAAATAGGCGAGGACCAGGCCGCTACCGAAGATCATGACGAGGATCTTGTTGCACACGGGTCACGCGACGCCGAGGAAGCCGAGGACGCCGCCCACGCTCGCGGTTCGCACCGCGCAGGAGGGACGCGGGATGCCGAGATACAGGCCGAGCGCCACCGCCTGGACGGCGAGGAGCGCGACCTCGAAGCCGCTGGTTGGCGTCATCCGGACGAACAGCGGGTTCTCCCACAGCGCTGCGACGGTGCCCAGAAGCGCGAAGGCGATCAGCGCGATGCCCGCGCTGCGGAGCCAATCGATGGCCGCCATTCCGAGCGGGAGCTTGCCGGTCAGCGGGCGCCTGGTCCGCTCACCCATGGATGGCCGCCCCTGGCGGACGACGTCTCCGACGTGGCGCTCGGCGCTCACCGACCAACGTCGCCCCGACCGCCGCGAGCGCAGTCCGAATCAGATACCGCCGTGTGCGATCGGCTTCCTGGAGCATATTCCCCTGTTCCCGTCGTCCCGCCGCGTCCCCCGGCGCCACCCGCACCGCGACGGCGGGTCACCGGCGGCGTGGGCGCGCCTCGACCGGGAGCCAGCGGAAAGCATCTCATAGATCTCCGCAGCCACCCGCGCCCTGGCCTTCGGGCGCTTCACGCGCCGGGTATAGTGTCTGCGTCGACATCGATCCGCGACGCATTGCCGAAAGCCGGGAGAACGCGCGTCAGGCAGGTGTCACCGAACGTGTCCAGTTTCTGAACGAAGATCTCCTCGCGACTCGCATCGACGACGCAACCGTGGTCATGCTCTTCCTCTCGCGCGACCTCAACCTCGCGGTGCGGCCGAAGCTCCTCCGCGAGCTCAAACCCGGTACCCGCATCGTCTCGCATTGGCACGACATGGGCAACTGGAAGCCGCAAGAGACCATGCGCGTCCGGAGCAGCGGCCGAGAGCGCCCCATCTATCTCTGGACCGTCCCGGAACGCTGACGGCGACCCACCGCCGAGGCGCCCGCGCGCGCGACCGTGTCAAGGACCGGACGCTGAGACCGGGACCGCGGCAATGGGACTGGATGAGTGGCATCACCGCCTCAGATAGTCGGCCAGCGTCTGAACGAACAGCTCCTGGCGTTCCGCCCCTTCCCGCGCTGGAAGTCGATGCGCGTGCCTCGGTGACGTCGGCCCTCCCACGGGGCGAACCGGGCCTCGACCCGGACGGTGGCGCCGGCGGCCGTCACTCGGAGCGCGTCGCCGACGTCGTCGTCGTGGAGGTGGATGACGAGAAGATAGAACCCGTTGTCCTCGGTCGCCGCCTCGTACGAGAGACCGGTGCGCTCGCGAGTTGCCCGGACCGGCGCCCGCCGGAGCGGCTGCCCCTGCTCGTCCTGAAGGTAGCCGATCACCAGGTATCGGTGATCGACCTCGTGGGTCCCCTCGCCCGGCCCAGGCGACGCCAGCACGCCAAGGCCGAAGGCCGCGAGCCAGATCCAGAGCTTGCCGGTGCGCACGACCGCCTCACCGGCTCACGTGGGGCCGGTCCCGGGACCGGGCCTCGAGGACCTCCGCCAAGACCCGATGCACGACGGCGGCGACCGACAGGCCGAGACAGGCGTACGCGAACCAGTCGCCGAACCTCGTATAGACCGTGATCCGAGTCCTCACCGGTAGGGCGCCCTCCAGGAGCCCGCGCTCGAAGAGCGGAAGCGTCCGGATCACCCGCCCGGTGGGGTCGACGAACGCGGAGATGCCGGTGTTCGCGGCCCGGGCGATGGCCACCCGGTTCTCCACCGCCCGCAGCGGGAGCATCGCCAGGTGCTGCCACGGCCCGCTCGTGCGTCCGAACCACGCGTCGTTGCTGATGTTGACCATGAACCCGGCGCCGCCGGCCACGAACTCCCGAACCAGCTCGGGAAAGATGCCCTCGTAGCAGATCGCCGTCCCGAACGCGGCGCCGGGGAGTGAAAAGACGGTCCTCACGTCGCCCGCCGCGAGCTCCGAGATGAATTCCGCCCACGGCCGCACGAGACCAGCCGCCCCCAGCAGCGGGTCGCGCTCGCCGAAGGGAACCAATCGGATCTTGTCGTACTTGGCGCGGATGCCTTCGGCCTCGATGAGAAAAGCACTGTTCAGCGGCTGCCACGGGGGGCTCGCGGCGCGGTCCAGGGATCCCACGAGCAGCGCTGTCGCCACCTCGCGGGAAAGGGCCCGAACCCGGGCCAGGACATCCGGGTCCGCCGGAAGCGGCGCGGGCACCGCCGTCTCGGGCCAGACGATGAGAGCGGGACGAGATTGCCCGGCCTGCCGGGTGAGCCGCTCGAGGACGGCAAGGGTCTCCTCACGGCGGGTGCGATCCCACTTGAGCGACTGCTCGATGGAGGGCTGGATGGCCACGACCCGGATCAACGTCGGCTCAGCGGGCTGGGGCGTCTCGGTCTCGAGGGAGAAGACGCCGAACAGCAGCGTGCCGGAGAGCAGCATGAGCACCGCGACCACTCCGGGCAGCGCCCGCCACCGGAGCGCGACGGTGCCCGCCACTGCCGCGTTCACCGCCACCACCAGGAACGAGACCCCGTACACGCCGGTCAGCTCGGCGATCTGGATCACGGCGAGATCGCCGTGCTGCGAGTAGCCGAGGAGGCCCCACGGAAAGCCTCCCAGGAGACGGCCGCGCATCCACTCGCCGGCGACCCAGAGGACCGGCAGGGCCGTGAGGGCCCACCCCGCGCCCCATCGGAGGCGAAGCCGCGCGACGCCTGCGGCGACGCCGCCCACGTACAGGCCGCAGTAACCGGCCAGCGCCGCGATGAACAGCCACGCGACAGGCCAGGGGATGGCGCTGTAGTACGAGAAGGTGTGGTCGAGCCAACGCAACAGAACGAGAAAGAAGACGGTGCCCGCGAGCCAGCCATCGGCGAGCGCGCCGCGCGGCGGACGGGTCAGGGCGCACGCGAAGGCCGGCGCCAGCCACACCCAGGCGAACAGCGACCAGTTGGTGGTGGGGAAGGCGGCGGCTCCGAGCATGCCTGACGTGACGAGCAGGGGCACGCGGATCTGCGGGACGGACAAGACGGCCAGCCGCGCCGCCACTCTGTCCCCGAGCGTGCCTTCCGGCTGAGGGCGTGCATGGATCGCACCCAGTCGCGGCAACCCGGGCTTCACGGGCGCCCGGGCGCCCGTGCTCCCCCGCCCCGGTCCGCGGCAGCGGCGCGGCGCGCTCGACGCCCAGGGAGAAATGCTGGGGTCCGCAGGGCGTAGTCCCGGGCCGCCTCCCCGAACCGCTCGGCCAGCGCCGCGTCCTCGCGCCTGGCGAGACGCGTGTACATGACGATCAGCACCGGCGCCATCACCAGCGTCGGGAGCGTGGGCCACTGGATCACCTCCTTTCCGTCAGAGACGTCGCGCAACCATTGCGAAGCGAGGCCGAGAGGTTCAGGGCTTGAGGAGGGCGCCGATCAGCCGCCGCCCGGCTTCCCCCGTCCAGTCCCGGCGCCCGACCGCCCGTCCGATAATCTGCGATCGCCGGTCCACGACGTACACCGTCGGGGTGCCGGTCACGCCATAGCGGTCCGAGACCCCTCGGTCCGCGTCCAGAAGGACGGGAGCGGTGTAGCCTCGGGCCTTCACCGTCCGGCGCACCAGATCCGCGTCTTCCCCCAAGTTGACGAGAAGCAAGACGAGGCCGCGGCCCTTGAGCTCCTCGTACAGCGCCTTCATCGAGGGCAACTCCCTCGTGCAGTGCGGTCACCACGTGGTCCAGAAGTAGAGAAGAACCGTCCGGCCGCGGTAGTCGGCGAGCGATCGGGGCTGGCCGCCGAGGTCGGGCAGCGTGAATGACGGCGCGGCGATTGGATGCGGCGGAGCACCGATCGAGAGCGCCGCGAGCAGCGCCGGCACGTCCTCCCCGGCCGGCGCGGGGCCGACCAGCACCAGCACGGCAACCGCCGGAGCCACCCACCGCAGCGCCGCTCTTGCCAAGCCCCATCGACGACGTGTCATGTTTCCCCTCCATCGGCTCTTACCAAGCCGCGCCGATCGCAGGATCCGGAGAATCAGCGCCCGCAGTCCTGAGGCTCAGAGGGCCGACGCTGACGAGGATCGGATACCCGGCTCGTCCCCCTCATCGGCGGTCCAGTAGCCCACGGATCAGCGTGCGGCCCTCGGGAGTCGCCCACTCCCGCGGCCCGACGGCGACGCCCAGCATGCGCCCGCGCCGGTCGATGAGGAACGTCGTGGGGACCCCGGGCACGCGATACAGCGCCGCGACCCTGGAGCCGGGGTCGATCGGCGCCGGAAAGCTGAGCCGGAAATCGCTCATGAACTTCGCCACGAGCTTCGGGCTCTCGTCCAGGTCCACCGCGAGGATCACGAACCCTTGGTCCCTGAACTCGCGGTACAGACGCTCCATGGCGGGCATCTCGAGACGACATGGCGGGCACCAGGTCGCCCAGAAATTCAATAGCACCGCCTGGCCACGAAGGTCCGCGAGCCGCACGCGCTGGCCGACGGGCGTGGCGAGGGTGAAGTCGGGAGCCTCGTCTTCGCGGGGGTCGTGAGTCACTGCCATGGCGGAGAACGCCGGGTCGCGGGCCGATGCTGGCCCGGCCAGCGCACCGAGCAGGAGAGTCAAGGCTCCGACGATCATCGATCGCCACCGCCGCGCCCGGCATCCTGAGCCGCACCGCCCACGGGCCTTGATGCCAGCCGCCGTCACTTCGGTTCCCGGGCGAGCTCGAACGAGGACCGCCCGTGGCTCAGGTGCCCGTCCTTCGCGAACACCTGCCAGTGAACGGTGTAGGGACCTGGAGACAGCGGACCGACCGTGGCCGAGACGCGGTCCGGCGCCGGCGCCTCCAACGCCAGCGGGGCCGCCGCAGAAAGATGCCGCGGCGGGCCACTGGATAGGCGGAGTCGGGAGAACGCCGGATCGATCCGGCTGTTGAAGCGGAGATCGAGCCGAGTCACTCCGCTGACGGTCTCACCGTCCTTCGGAGAGGATTCGAGGAGGATCCCGTGCCTCCACGCCGGCTGTGCAAACGCCACGACCACCCACGAGAGGGAGAGGAGCAGGCAGAGCGACGGCACGCCGCGCAGGCCGCGATGTCTCATCTCACCGCCGTCACAGACGCTCGATCAGCCATTGCGGCGTGAGGCCGATGAAGTAGGCGTTCCAGGACCAGGCGGATCCGATGACCTCCGGGGTCCACCTCCCGGGCACCGGCCATCACCTCGCAGGCGATCTCGGTCGGATCCTCGTGGGCCGGGTTGTCCGTGGTGAGGATCGCCAGGTCGCTCAGCTGCGTCACGAGCTTCCCGATGGCGGGCCGCTTGGTGCGGTCCCGGTCGCCGGCACAACCGAACACGGTGATCACCCGTCCGGAGACCAGCCGCCGGAGCGTCGGGAGAACCTCCCCGTACGCGGCCAGCGTGTGGGCGAAGTCGATGACGATCAGCACGCCTCTCCGCCCCGGGATCACCTCGAAGCGGCCCGGGACCCCGGGAAGACCCTCGAGCCCCGCGAGGATGTCGCCGGGAGCGATCTCCAGACACTGGGCGACCCCGACCGCGGCGAGGGCGTTGGCGACGTTGAACGCCCCCGCCAACCGCAGCCGGATCCGTGCCGTCCAGCCCGCTGTCCGGACCGCGAAGGCGGTCCGTCGCGGGCTGACAAGCAGCGGGCGCCCCACCACGTGGGCCGGCGTCCGAAGCGCGAACGTCAGCACCGGCTGCGAGGTCGCTCCGCAGAACCCTCTCGCGTGTTCGTCGTCCGCGTTGACCACCCCCATGCCCCGGCCGCCCTTCGCGGGACCGCGACCGAGCCCAGCGAAGAGCCGAATCTTGCTCAGCCGGTAGGCGTCGCCGTTCCCGTGATAGTCCAGGTGGTCCGCATGCAGGTTCGTGAGCACGGCCAGATCGAATTCGCAGTCCGCCACTCGGCCCTGCGCCAGGGCGTGGGACGACACCTCCATGGTCACATCCGTGACTCCGCTCTCGGCGCACTGCCAGAGGAGCCGCTGGAGATCCGGCGCCTCCGGCGTCGTCAGCTCGGCACGGCTCTCGGCCTTCCCGATCCGGTTCACGATGGTCCCGAACAACCCCGTCGTGCGGCCGGCGGCGCGAAGGATCGAGTCGACGAGGAACGCCGTCGTGGTCTTCCCTTCGGTCCCCGTGACGCCGACGATCCGGAGCCGGGACGACGGGTATCCGTAGAACCGGGCCGCAAGCGCGCCGAGTGCGCACCGCCCGTCCGCGACGCGAACTTCTGCGACGTCCAGGCCCTCGGCGGGCCGCTCGACCGCCACCGCCACCGCGCCTCGCGCCACGGCCTCCCTGATGTAACGGTGGCCGTCATCCCGGCCCCCCCGGACGCAGACGAAGAGATCCCCTGGACCGACGTCCGCTGAGCGGTGGGTCACCCCCCCGATGAGCGGGTCATGGCGGCTCACGATCACAGCGCCATCGACGGCGTTGGCCAGGTCGGTCAGCCGGACGGGAGGTGGGGTAGGCGGCATCAGTGACCGCGCCCGTGGCCCCCGCCCCCGGCCGGGGGCGCCGGCCGCGGAAGCGTGCTCGGCTGAGCTGGCGGCGGCCCCCCTTCGTAGCGGATGACCTGGATGAGGCCGCCGGGCTGGCTCGATCCGTTCATGGTGTGGTGGAGCTCGTGGCAGTGGAACAGCCATGCGCCAGGGTTGTTCGCGACGAAGGCGATGTCATAGGTCTCCCCAGGCGCCACGTTCACGGTGTTCATCGGCTGGGGGTTCTTCAGCGGTTCGCCGTCCTTGGCCAGGACCGCGAAGTCGTGCCCGTGCAGGTGCATGGGATGGATGAGGTTCGACACGTTGGCGATTCGCACCCGCACGACCTCGCCC